>CAMCQY010000023.1 GCA_945877135.1 Candidatus Kuenenia stuttgartensis | reverse complement strand
GGCCAGCCGCTCGTCATGACCAAATGGGCCGGTTGTCCACGCCATGTCCCCGGGCTTCCGCCCGGGGCTTTTATAGGACTCTGCTGAATCCGTGAGGGGCTGCCCATGTCCCGAGAGCCGGCGTTGCTGACCAGCGCAGGCAGGATGCCGGAGCGCAGTCAGCATCGAGTGAGCGATGGGCAGGATGCCCGTAGCGAACGTCCGGCGACGGGGCATGGGCAGCCCCGAACCGTCACCGCAGCCGGCGAACCAATGCGGCTTACTGAAGCACCGGCACCGGCGCGGGCCGAGGGGCGTCCACTGGACGACTCGTGCGGGCCAGGCCCGCCGCGCCACCCGCCAGCGAGTTGAGGTAGTCGGCCGTGACGCTCATCGCCTCATTGAAGTAGAAGTCTCGCTTCACGACTGGCCGCCGCTGGGCGTCCATCTCTTCTTCGAGCTTCTTCTCCTCGTCCTCGGCCGCCTTCCCCTCGTTCCACTGACGCTCGAATTCCGATTCGACGAGCGAGATGGTCTTTTCGCTCTTTCGTTTCTCGTACTGTGCGATGTCCTTCTGCACCTTGGTGAAGTCTTCGCTCTTCGCGATCCGCGCCGCAGAACGCTCCTTGAGTGCACGGAGCATGTCATCGGTCACACGGCCGCTCGACTGGAAGGCCGCGGGCGGCACCTTGTCGAAGGCGATCGCATGATCGAGATCCGACTCGCCTACCGGCAGGTGCGTGGTGATGCTCGGCAGTTCGACGTCGCTCTTCACTCCCTCCAACTGCGTGCTGGCTCCCAGCGGCCGGTAGAACTGCTGCATCGTGATCTTGATGGCACCGAGCGAAGGGGCGTTGGGCAGCCGCTGGAAGAGCTGACGACCGAGGTCGAGCAGACTCTGCACCGTGCCCTTGCCGTGTGTTGCCTTGTCGCCGATGACGAGCCCACGGCGGTAGTCCTGAATCGCGCCTGCCACGATCTCGCTGGCGCTGGCGCTGAACTTGTTCGTGAGCACCACCAGCGGACCGTCCCACGACACGCCCGGATCGACGTCGTCATACTGCTGCACCCGCCTGTCGGCATCCTTGATCTGCACCACGGGGCCGGTATCGATAAACAGGCCCGTCAGCGAAATCGATTCTGGCAGCGAGCCGCCGCCGTTGTTCCGCAGATCGAGCACCACGCAGTCGACCCGCTTCTGCTTGAACTCCTCGATCAGCCGTTTGCAGTCGCGGGTGCTGCTCTTGTAATCGGCCTGTCCCTGTCGGGCGCCGTCCATGTCCATGTAGAAGCTCGGCAGGTTGATCACACCAATCCGCCAGGGCGAGCCGTCCGGCTTCTTGCCGTCCTCGACGATTTCACCACGGGCCTCGGCATCCTTGAGTTCGATCTTGTCCCGCGTGATGTCGTAGATCTTGGGCACTGTCTCTCCCACCGGGATCACCTTGAGGCGGACGACCGTGCCACGCTTGCCGCGGATCAGCTTCACGACCTCGTTGAGGTTCATGTCGACGACATCGACCATTTCCCCTTGCTGCCCCTGGCCGACGCCCACAACGCGGTCCTTCTTCTTCAGTCGGCCGTCGCGGTCGGCGGCGCCGCCGGGTGTGAGTTCCATGATGGTTGTGTAGCCATCTTCGCCCTTGAGCTGGGCGCCGATGCCGTCGAGTTGCAGCCTCATGGCGATGGCGAAGTTTTCCTGGGTGCCGGGCGACATGAAGCTCGTGTGGGGATCGAGGCTGCTGGTGAGCGCGGTGAGGTAGGTCTCGAGCAGTTCGTCGGCCGTCATCTGGTGCATCCGCTTGGCGAAGCTCTTGTAGCGACGGAGGAGCTTGTCCTTCGCCTCCTCAGGGGATGTCTTCTCCATCTTCTGGATGAGCAGGTCGTATTTGATCCGCTTCCGCCAGTTGTCCTCGGCCTCGGCCTCGCTCTTGGCCCAGGCGGCAGCCTCACGGTCGATAACGATCGACTCCTGCTTGGTGAAGTCCTGCGGGCCGGTGACCATTTTTTCGATCAACGGCAGCCGCGCATCGACACGCTCGAGGAAGCGGTTGAACACCTCGTAGGCAAAGCTCACATCGCCTCGCTTGACGAGGTCGTCGAGGGAGTCCCGCTTCTGCATGAAGCCGTCGATGTCGCTCTGCAGGAAGTGCAGCTTCCAAGGGTCGAGCCCTTCCAGGAAGATCGTGAACCACCGCTTGGCAATATCGTCGTCGATCGGGTGCCGCAGAAAATGCTCCCTCTCCAGATAGCTGCGGACGGCGAGGGTAATCTGCCGATCGTTTGGCCCCGGCTTGCTGGCCGCGGCGGGGGCGGCGATTCCAGCGGCGGACTGCCCAACGGCCGTGGGCGGCTGTTCGCCGCGGCTCGGCACGACAAAGGCGACCAACAGACAGGCCGCAAACACCGCCGACAGTTGCCAGCCGGCGTGGGTGGGACGATTGCCGCTCACGTGAATTGACTCCTTGCCTCAGGACGTTCCAAGACTCTGGCTACGCGTTCCGATTCACCATTCTGACATTCTGACGAATCGACCGGTTTCTGACGAGATGTTCTTTGCTGCACGAAAAGGCCTCTCAGACAACTTTTCCGCCTGCGTCGGCCCGCAGGCGTCAGGATGCGGCCTCGGCTGGGAAGGCGACCGCAGCGCGATCGATCAGCGTCTGCGCCACGAGCCGATCGGCCCCAAGTCGCTGGACCTGCACCCATTCAATCCCAGGATGTTCTCGGCGGCCGCGATCCACAGCAGCGTTCACCTGCTCTTCTACGTGACCGCGGAAGAGAAGGTGCGGTTGCACGACGACACGGCGGACCGGAACGCTGTCCCCGTTGCTTTTCCCTGCTCCACCTCCGCCAGCCGCGTTCACAATCGCTTCATCGAGTGTTGGCCGGGCCGCGGCCACGAAACCCAGTTCGATGCGTGATCGGTATGGACGGACAGACTCCGTCGGCGCGTTCAACTGGTCCTCATCCTGATTCTGGTTTTGGCAGGACGCCACGGCGAAATCGTGCAACTGCCGATGAGCCGTCGGATCGCTCGAGCCGCGGCCGATCATCAGCAGGACCGTGTTCTCCTCTGGCACCGGGGCGAGCGATGCCAGAGCCTCCCGGCGACGCTGCTGCGTGAGCGCCACGATGTCGGGGTGACAGCCCAGCGCATCGGCCTGCCGCACGATAAGCCCGGCCCGCATGGCGCCCTCGCGGACCGCCTCGGGCACATCCCGTCGGGCATGCCCTGCCGTAAAAAGAAGCAGTGGGGCAGCCACGACCTCCGTGCACCCCCGAGCCGCCAATCGCTCGAGCGCCTCGCCGATCGACGGGCCGATCACCTCCAGGAATCCGAGTTCCACGGCGACATCCGGCAGCATGCCCGCCACCAATGCCGCGATTTGCCGCGTCTCCTCGGCCCCCACCGGATCGGCCGTCCCATGCCCCACGACCACCACGCCCCGCGTTCGCCCGGCCCGCCAGCCGCGGGCATCTGGAGCCACCTCCCCCAGGCGAGTTCCAAACCGATTTCCCACCGCCGACCTACGAAACAGCCCACGGAACGGGCTTTTCACGAGGCGAGCGACGGCACGGGCAGAGAGGTAGGGCACGGCGGGAGACCTTTCTGGAAGCGACTTCCCCGGCCAAAGCCGGCAGAGCAATCAGTGGTCCAGTTCCATCACAGACCGATCAAATTTATAGTGATGGCGGTGGAAAAGCCACGTCCCTCCCGCTCTGCCCCGCCGCCCTGCCGATTCCGTCCCCCTCCGCCCGAGAGCTCAATCGTGTCGAGCGCATCGGTTTCCATTCCGCACATCGACTCGGTTCCGGCTGCGCTCATGCTGCGGATCGCCGGCCGCCCGGGGCCGACGTTTGTACTCAGCCCCGCCCACGACAACACGCTCGGCCGGTCGCCCGAGGCCTCGATCGTGGTGGCCGACCGACTCGCCAGCCGCACGCATGCCGCCGTGCGTTTTGATGCTTTGCGCAACACCTGGGTGCTGCACGATCTGGGCAGCCGCAACGGCACCTGCCTCGACGGCGTGGCGGTCACTTCGGCGGCCATCTCGGACGGCGGCGTGGTCCGCGTGGGAACATCGGAGCTCGTCTTCAAGCATCTGCCAGCCCCGACGAGTACACCACCGGCCGCGGATCGCGGACAGTTTGTTCGCTGTCGCCCGGTGGCCGAACTCGAGGGCAGCATCCTGCGACGGTCGTCGATCGGCTCGGCCGACGACGCAAGGCGGCCGCTCCTGCTCTACCAGGCCAGCATCCGACTGCTCACGTCGCGAAGCATCCGCGACGTGATCGAGGCCACGCTGGAACTGGCAACGCAGCATTCAGGCGCCGCCAGCGTCGGCTGGTTTCGCGTGAGCAACGACTCACGTCTGGAGCCGGTCTGTGTTGTGCCGCCCGGCAGTGCACTGGCCACCCTCGTCGGCGACGCGACGGCGCGGCTGGTCGTGCGGGATGGCAATGCCGTCTGGCTGGCGGCCTCGCACGCCGACGACGCCACGCACGAGGCCGAGCCGGATATCGCCTGCGTGCCGATCGTCGAGCGAGAGCGGGTGCATGCGGCGATCGTTGCTTCGGCTCCGCCCGGCTCGATACGGAGTGCCGACTTCGACTTCCTCGTGGCGCTGGCCAGCCTCGCCTCCGCAGCCTGCGCCGGTCATGCCGGCGCTGCCGCGGGCCGCACGACCTCGGCAGTTGACCTGGGCTCGCTGCAGACGGTGAGCCTCGACTCGATCGTGATGCTCGATGCGATCGATCAGGCGGCCGGTGCGACGCTCGCAGGGGATGGCGGCCTGCTGGATGGAACGGTCGCAATCAACGAGGCGAACCTGCGGCAGTTGGTCTCGCAGTCCGCGTTGCGGGGGAGCGAACAGGAGCCCGCGGCGACTCGGATCGGTTCATTCGTCGCCGAGACCGGCACGCTCAAGCTCGAAGACTGGCAGCGGATCCTCGTGATCGAGGCCTTGCGCAGAACCGGCGGCAGCGTGCCGAACGCCGCGGCGGAGCTTGGCATCAGCCGTGCCACGCTCTACCGGAAGCTCGAACTCTACGGCCTGACGCGAGAGTCGTAGGAGCGGAGCGTGGCTGACTGCAAGCCAACCGCATTCCCTTGCTTGCGCTGCGGACTTGGATGGACGGGGTGTCCATCGCGCGGGCCGCTCGCATCCAAGCCCGAAGCGCGAGCGAGCGGAATCCGCGTCCCATTCCCATCACGCCAACCCGCATTCCCTTGCATGCGCTGCGGGCTTGGATGAGGGAGGGAGACTCGCGCGGGCCTGTATGAGACCGCTCTAACGAGGGCGGATCATGATCAACGCTCGGCGGCGTTGCCGAGCCGAGGTAGCAGCGCGGCCACGAAGACGAGCACCGCAACCGCCGCCAGGTAGGGGAGCGTGTGCGTCGCGTTCATCGCGAACAGCATCGAGCCAACGAAAGGGCCGAGGATGCGGCCGAGCGACGCAAACGACTGATTGACGCCGAGCACTTCCCCCTGCCGGTCGGCATCGGCACTCTTCGAGATGAGCGCCGATACCGAGGGATTCACGAAGGCGAAGCCGGCCACCGCCAAGGCGGCCGCCGCGTAGAAGAGCTTGTCGAGCGGCCAGCCACGTGTGACAGCCCCGCTGTGCACGGCCCAGGCCACGAGCCCTACGCCCCCGAGTCCGAGGATCATGAGCGTGATGCCTGTCGCGAGCAGTCGCGTCTCGGGCAGTCGTTTGGCCAGCGGGCGATAGAAACCGCCCGCCAGCATCAGCATCAGACCGATGAAGGCGAAGACGAGGAAGTTGCCGTCGTCCGTCATGCTGAAGGCCGACTCGGTCAGCCGTGCCAGCGTGGCCTCGAAATTGGCAAACGAGAAGATCGTCAGGAAGTAGATGAGCACGAGCGTGCCGACCCGCGGCATCGCGAGGACGGCAGCCGAGCGGGACATGCTGGGAAACTCCTTCGCAGCGCGTGCCCCCGGCCGACGGGTCTCCTTGAAGACGAAGACTGCGATCAGCAGTGCGATGAACGAAAGCATCGACGCCAGCGCCCCCACGCCCCACGGCTGCTGCTTGAACAGGGCCAGGCCAAAGTAGGCGATCAGCGGTCCGAGCGTGAACCCCGCACCAAACGCGATGCCGATGAGGGCCATCCCCCTGGCGCGGTTCTCCGGGGTGGTGCAGTCGGCGATCACTGCCGCGGCGGTACCGACGCTCGCACCCGCGATGCCCGCGCCGACACGCGACAGGAACATGAGCGCGAGTGCCGTCGCGGCTTGGTCGGCGGGAAACGTCACGGCATAGCCGTAGAGGGCGTAGAAGATGACCGACCCCAACAGGCTCAGGAGCAGCATGGGCCGCCGGCCGATCGAATCGGAGATGCGACCCCACATCGGGCTGAAGATGAACTGCATCAGCGAGAAGACCGAAAACAGGATCCCGATCGTGGCCCCGATGGCGATCGGCGAGAGGCCCAGAGCCGTGAGGTAGGGCTCCGCCTGCCTCGGCATCACCGGCAGCACGATGCCGAAGCCGAGCAAGTCGATGAACACCGTGAGGAACACGATCAGCAGTGCACCGCGGTGGGACGGTGCGGCGGACGTGGCCTGATCGGCAGGTGTGGATGCCAAAGGAGGAGGCGAAGAGGCGGGCATGTGAGATCCCGGGAGGGCACGAAGGTCTGGGGCAAACGCTCTTGGGCTGCAGCAGACCGTGTCAATGATGACAAGGGGGCTGGTGCTACACTGTGCCGCGATGGACGACAGCCAGATTTCCGACCGTCGCAGCCCGCCGCAGGACGCCATGAGCGTGTCGGAGGTCACGTCGCGCGTCAAGGAGCACCTCGAGTCGCGGTTCTCCGACGTCTGGGTCACCGGCGAAATCAGCAACCTGGTGCGAGCCTCGTCCGGCCATATCTACCTGTCGCTGAAGGATGAATCGGCCCTTCTCCGCGGTGTGGTCTGGCGGGGTGCGATCCCGCTGCTTGCCATCGAGCCCGTGGACGGCCTGCAGGTGATCTGCCACGGCCGACTCGAGCTCTACCCACCACGCGGCACCTACCAGCTCACGATCGACCGTCTCCACGCGGTGGGCACGGGCAGCCTCGAGGCACGGCTCAAGAAACTGCATGCCTCGCTCGAACGTGAGGGCATCTTCGCGCCGGGCCGCAAGCGGCCGATCCCCGTATTCCCGCGTCGAATCGCCGTGGTCACAAGCCCCACGGGGGCGGCCATCGCCGATTTCCTCACCACGCTGTTCTCGCGATGGAGGTCGGCCGAGGTGATCGTTGTGCCCTCGCGGGTGCAGGGGGCCGGCGCGGCCGAGGAACTGGCCACGGCCCTCGCACGTGCCGCCCAACTCGTGCCCGCCGTTGACGTGATCGCGCTGGTCCGCGGCGGCGGCAGTCTCGAGGATCTCTGGAGTTTCAACGAGGAGGTGCTGGTGCGGGCGATCTTCGCCTCGCCGGTGCCGGTCGTGTCGGGAGTGGGGCACGAGATCGACGTCACGCTCGCCGACCTCGTCGCCGATCTCCGTGCGCTGACGCCAACCGATGCCGCCGTCCGAGTCTCACCCGATGGCCCGCAGGTGGCCGCCACGCTCGACATGATGGGCACGCGGCTGCAGTCGGGACTCCTGCGCCGGATCGAGATGGCCCGCGACCGCATCAGCCAACTGGCCCGCTCACGGATATTCGCCGACCCCGAGCGACTCGTCCGCGACCGGGCCGCCACGCTCGACCAGCAGGGGGCGAGGCTCCATCGGCTTGCGACGGCGGCAGTGGATCGCGGCCGCGAACGGCTGGCCGCCGCGGCCGCCCGACTCGAAGCCGGCAGCCCGCTCAAGCTGCTGGCCCGCGGCTGGTCGGTGACATGGATCGATGCCGAACCGGCCAAGCCGCCGGCAGCTCTCAAGTCGGTGGCGGGTGTGGAGCCCGGCGATGCAATCGTTACGCAGTTGACCGATGGAAAACTCTGGAGCCGTGTGGAAAGGATCTCGTCCGATGCCCAGCACACCTGAACCGCACCAGCCTGAACCGCCGTTGTCTGAACAGAGGCGACAGGCCGACCCGGCCGAAAACCCAGCCCAGCCCTCCCAGCCCGCAGCGATGCCATTCGAGACGTCGCTGACGGAACTGAACGACCTCGTCAATCGCCTAGAGTCGGGCGGCCTTGGACTCTCTGACTCGATCGGAGCCTACGAGCGAGGCGTGGCGATCCTGCGACGCCTGCACGAGCAGCTGGCGGATGTCGAAGAACGCGTGCGGCTACTGGTGAGAATCGATGATCAGGGGCGGCCGATCTTGGAAGAGATCGGATTGGGGGCGACCGTGCCTGAAAAAACGGACCGGAAGACAGGCGGAGCTTCTCACACCGACAGCGACGCTCCCGCTCGACGCGTGGCCCGTCCCGCGCCTCGGACGGGCCGACCAAAGCGGCTGCCCGGGATGGACGATGCCGGATAGGACGGCTAATCTGCAACGCTTTCGACGCCAACCATCTTGGATGCCAGGATCGAAGTGAGCGACGCTGCTGATCTCGACGCGACAGTCATGCGGTCTCTGGAGAGGGTCCGCACCTTCATCGATGCCCGCCTTGATGCGGCGATTGAGATGTCTCCGGAAGCGTCCCCCCGGCTCTGCGACGCGATGCGGTATGCCCTGCTGGCACCTGGCAAACGGCTGCGGCCGGCGCTGGTGCTGTGGGCCGCATCGGCATGCAACGGCGACGCCTCCGGGCGGTCATGTGAGGAGGCCTGGGAAGCCGCCTCTGCTGCAGCGGTGGCTGTGGAAATGATCCACGCCTACTCACTCGTGCACGATGACCTGCCAGCGATGGACGACGACGATCTCCGCAGGGGCCGCCCCACCTGCCACCGCCAATTTGACGAGGCGACCGCCATTCTCTGCGGCGATGCCCTCCAGGCCCTGGCCTTCGAAACGGTGGCAGCGGGCCTGCCGACGCCGGTCGCCGCAGAGGGCTGTCGCGTGCTGGCCCGTGCGGCCGGCGCCGCGGCGCTGGTGGGCGGTCAGGCCGACGACCTGTCGGCGGAACGGGGCTGGATTGGCGACATGACCGCCGCCCCGGCCTCCGAGCAGGTGGCATGGCTCGAGCGGATCCACCGGCGCAAAACCGGGGCTCTCTTCACCGCCGCACTCGACCTCGGCGGCCTGTCGGTGGCCGCCAGCCAAGAACAGCGAGGCATGCTGGCCGCGTTCGGACGGGCCTTCGGGCTCGCCTTCCAGATCGCCGACGACATTCTCGACGCTGAAGGCACCGAGGAGGCCGTCGGCAAGCGGGTCGGCAAGGACGTGGAACGCGGCAAGCTCACGTTTCCCTCGATTATCGGGCTTGAGGCGAGCCGGGAGCGGGGCAACGCCCTCGCCCGGGAGGCCGTGGAGGCCGTGTCCCACATCGGCCCGGCGTCCGCAGATCTTGCCCGGCTTGCCCACTGGATCATCCGCCGAAATCACTGACCAAAAACCGGTCCGACGGCTGCCAAAACGGCCCCCGCGGGTATAACAAGGTCTGTCAGGCAGCCCAAACCCCCGAGGGCGGGAACAGGATGTTCCCGCGAACCATGGCCGCGATCCTCCCGTCCATCATGTCGCCCCGCGATCTCCAGGGGCTCTCGCCTGAGCACCTTGAGCAACTCGCCGCCGAGATGCGCAAGGCGCTCTGCGAAGTCGCGGCCAGCCGCACGGCCCACTTTGCCTCCAACCTGGGCGTGGTGGAACTCTGCCTGGCGTTGCACCGGGTCTTCGACTTCAGCCGCGATCGGCTCATCTGGGACACGGGGCACCAGATCTATCCGCACAAACTGATCACTGGACGCTTTGGTCGCTTCGGCACGATTCGCACCAAGGGTGGCCTGATGGGCTACCCGAATCCCGACGAGAGCCCCTACGACCTCTTCATGACTGGCCACGCCGGCTCGAGCGTGTCAACGGCCCTTGGGCTCGCCAGCGGCGACGACCTCTGCGGCCGCGGCGATCGCCATGCGGTGGCCGTGATCGGCGACGGCGCGCTCCCCTCCGGCATCGTGTTCGAGGCCCTTAATAACGCCGGCTTCCTCAAGAAGAAGTTGATCATCGTCCTCAACGACAACCGGATGTCGATCTGTCCGCGTGTCGGTGCCTTGGCCGAATATCTCGATGTGATTCGTACCAACCCCTGGTATCGCGGCCTTCGCAATCAGGCGAAGGAGGTGATCAAGGGCGTGCCCATGGTGGGCGGCCAGATGGAGCGGATGATCGTGAACGTCAAGGACTCGCTGAAGGCGACGCTCCACGGCGGCATGCTCTTCGAATCGTTGGGGGTGCGGTACTTCGGACCAGTCGAGGGCCATTCGCTGCCAAACCTGATCCGCTACCTGGAACTGGTCAAGGATGAGGACGGGCCGATCCTGCTGCACGTGTTGACCGAGAAGGGCCACGGCTTCAAACCGGCCGAGGATGACCCGGTCTTCTTTCACACACCGGCTCCGTTCGAGTGCGACGACGACGACTGCATCGTCTCCATCAAGAAGTCGTCCGCCCGCGCCTACACCGATACGGCCAGCACCGCCATCGGCGACTGCATGCGGCGGGACGAGCGGGTGACGGTTCTCACGGCGGCCATGTGCCAGGGCAACAAACTTGAGAAGGTCCGCGAGGAATTCCCCTCGCGATTCTTCGACGTGGGCATCTGCGAATCGCACGCTGTCGCGTTCGCCGCGGGACAGGCCAAGGTGGGCTGCCGGCCGATCGTCGATATCTACAGCACCTTCCTGCAGCGATCGTTCGACCAGATTTTCCAGGAGGTCTGCCTGCAGAACCTTCCGGTGATCTTCATGCTCGACCGCGCTGGTCTCACCGGCCCCGACGGCCCCACGCACCACGGCTCCTTCGATCTGGGCTATCTCCGGCTGTTTCCCAACCTCGCGGTACTGGCTCCCGGCGATGAGCATGACCTCACCGCCATGCTCGACTGGGCGCTCACGCAGAATGGGCCCGTGGCAATCCGATATCCCAAGGCGGTGGTCGAACGCCACGCCGGCGAACGTCCACCGATTGAACTCGGCCGGGCAGAAATGCTCGTCGAGGGGCACGACGGCCTCATCGTCGCCTGTGGCACGCTCCTCGGCGGGGCGCTCGAAGCGGCAGCCAGGCTCCGAGAGGAAGGACTCGAGGTGGGCGTGGTCAATGCCCGGTTCGTCAAGCCAATGGATGCCCGGTTGCCGGAGTGGATCGAGGCGGCGCCGTGGGTTGTGACTGTCGAGGAGAATGCCCTGCAGACGGGCTTTGGCAGCGCTGTGCTCGAAACTGTCAACGATGCGGGTGTTCATGCGGGCCCCATCAAGCGACTGGGAATCCCCGACCGATTCGTGGAGCATGGCGAGCGGGCCGAATTGCTGGCCGATCTGGGACTCGATGCAGGTGGTATCGCGGCCGCCTGCCGCCACTTGGCAGGGCGCCACCTGTCTAGTCGTGTGGCGACCGACGCCGCCACGTTGCACCGGTAGCTTTGCTCACCGTCAACCGTGCACCAGACCAACGTGCACCAGACTGAGTCACCTCCCAGACACGCATTCCTCCCCCGGCACGCCGAACCATGAGCGGTCTCTCCAGGTTGCTTCCCGAGCACGCGTCGCCGCGGCGACTCAATCTGGTGATTGCCGGCTCGAGCGAAGTGCCATCGGTCGTGACGGAGGCCCGCCGCCTCCAGGTGGAGTTGGAGAAGGCTGGTCATCGCATCACCTCCCGGCTCGCCCTGCCTGGCGACTGGGGCGTCGGCCGGTTCCATCCGGATGACGCTGCGACGGCCGACCTGGTGCTGGTGCTCGGCGGGGACGGAACGATTCTGCGAACGGCCCGCTGGATGGGCTATGAGCAGGTGCCCGTGCTCGGCGTCAACCTCGGCACCCTCGGCTTCCTCGCCGATTTCTCGATCCTCGAACTGGATTCGGCACTCGACGACATTGCCGGCGGTCAGTTCCGGATCGTCGAGCACCTCATGTTCGAGACCGAGGTGATCCGCGACAACGTGACGATCCACCGCGAACTGGGGCTCAATGAAACATCGATTCTCGCCGGCCCCCCATTCTCGATGATCGAGATCTGCCTGTTCGTGGATGGGGAGGTTGCCACCACCTACCGCTCCGACGGCCTGATCGTGAGCACTCCGGTCGGTTCGACCGCCTACAACCTCTCAGCGGGTGGCCCGATCGTTCGCAAGGACCTCGACGCGTTCGTCTTCACACCGCTCAATCCCCATACGTTGACCAATCGCACCGTCGTCGATTCGGCGACGCGGCATTTCGAACTGCTCGTCCCGCGGCCCAACGAGGGTTCCGCCTGTGTGGTGGACGGACGGCTGATCACCAGCGTCGCGGCCGCTGACCGGGTGCGGATCCGCCGAGCAACGCCTCGGTTCATGCTCATCGAAACACGTACGCACGGCTACTACCGCACGCTTCGCGACAAACTCCATTGGGGTGGAGGCATCCACGGCACGGGGTTGCGGGCGCCACGCGCCGGCGAGGCGCCCAGCGCAGGCGAGCCATCCGGCGGAGGTGGTTCATGACGCGCCCCTCGTGGCACCGCGCGGTCGCGTTGCCGACTCTCTGGCTGCTGGGCGTCTGCGCCGCGGCCGGCCTGGCCGCCGACACCGCTGCTCCGGAGCCGCAGCAGGTGACGCTCGAATACCGCTTCCGGCCGGGCGAGAAACTCGACATGGATGTGTCGCACCGCGCGGTCACCGAAACCACGGTGGGCGCCACATCGCAGGCGACGGAGACGGCCACCGACTCGCGAAAGACCTGGACCGTGGTGGCGGTCAACGATGCCGGACACGCCACGCTCGAGCATTCGGTGGACGACGTGACGATGACCTCCCGCACCAGCGACCGTGGGCAGATCCGCTGGAGCAGCAGCGGCGACGAGCCTGCGCCGCCAGGATATGAGCAGGTGAAGGCGAGCCTCGGCGTGCCGCTCTCGCGGCTGGTGGTGGACCGCAGCGGCCGCGTGCTCGATCGCCAGGATCTCCGCCCCTGCCCGCCCTCCAGCACGGGAGACCTCGTGGTCGTCCCCTTGCCGGAGGGAGCCGTGGCGGAAGGAACCGAGTGGACCGTGCCGCAGGAGGTGGTCGTGGAGGTTGCCGGCGGCCCTCGGAAGGCGGTCCGCACACGTCTCCGCTATCAGATCGCGTCGATCAAAGACGGTGTCGCGACGATACGCGTCGACACCACTGTCCTCACGCCGATCGACGACCCGCGGCTCGAATCCCGACTGCTCGAACGGATCTGGAACGGCACGATCGAGTTTGACATCGACCGCGGCCGCGTACTCCGCCGGGCCACCGGCATCGACCGCCGCGTCGTCGGCTTCGAAGGCCCGGAGTCGAGCGTCCGCTATAAGTCGAGCCTCGAAGAGCGACTGGTGGAGAAGCGGTAGGCGGTATTCACGAAAAACATCGCATCGTGTCGCCCCTACAGGCGGAAGCCTGTTCTCAGCAAGTTTCTTGGCGGGCCTCCGCCCGCTGCCGCGAGCGTGGCATCCTGCCCCGCAATCGTAGAGTGGGAGCCGGGATCGGCGGGGTGCCGGACGTATCCCTTGCTTGCGCTACGGGCTTGGATGGAGCGGGAGCCGGGATCGGCGGAAGCTCGAGGAGCTTTTGGATTTGACGACCTTCTGTGGAATGTGCTGCCGTACGTCGTGGAAGGAGACAAATCCAACGCGACGAGACCTCTGCCGTCCCGGCGGCGCGGCACATGCCCCGCCGACGAACGAATGCAGCCTAGCCCGCGCGGAGGGCTTCTTCGACGCGGCGAATCGCCTCTTCCACATCCCACGTCGTGTCGGCCAGCACGATCCGCGATCGCTGCGCCACCCACTCCACCACGGTCTTCTGGGCCGAAATCACGGTTGAATGGCTGCGACGGCCAAAGTAGCTGCCAATCTCCGTCAACGCCGAAGTCGTGTGCCGCCGGGCGAGAAACATCGCCAGCATCCGCGGATGGTTGACGGTGCGGGCTCGCCGCGAGGATTGCAGACTGCCCGCCTCGATGCCGAAGGCGGAGCAGACGGCCCGTTCGATGTCGGCCAGCCGCACGCTGCGGGCGCTCGAACGCACGAGGTCGGCCAGAGCCTCCTCCGCCATGCCAGGCGTGATTGGCAGGCCCAGCATGTGGCTGGTGGCCTCGAGTCGATTCAGGGCGCCAATGAGTTCCCGCGCGTGGCGTGTCATGTGGGTGGCGACGTAGTGGATCACCTCGTCGGGCAGCGAAAGGCCACGCGTGGCGGCCACACCAGCCACGATGCCGCGTCGCACGTCGTAATCGGGCGACTCGATGCGGGCGATCATGCCGCCACGCAACCGCGTGAGGAGATCGGGGCCGAGGCCGTCGAGCGCCGTCAGATCGCGATCGGAGGCAAACACCATCTGCCTCCCCTGCCGGTGCAGGGTATCGACGGTCTGCTGCACCTCCATGAGCGTTGCCTTCTTGCCGGCGAAGAACTGCAGGTCGTCGATCACGAGCAGATCGGCATTGCGGCAGCCGCGGCGAAACCCGGGCAGTCCGCTGCCATGGAGAGCCTGAAGAAAACTCGTCGTGAACTGCTCAGCCGACAGCAAGAGCGTTGTCGCCCCGGGATGCAGCTCTCGAAACCGTCCACAGATGCCCTCGAGCAGGTGCGATTTCCCGACACCGCTCGGACCGTGAATGACCAGCGGTGACATCTCGCCCGGACGGGAGGCCGCAATTTCGACGGCGGCAAACGCCATTCGATTGCTGGGCCCCGCCACGAATGCAGCGAGGCTGGCAGCCGGCCGGCGCGCTGCGACACAGCCGCGGTTTTCCCGCACCGCCGCGTCAGCCGTGTGGCCCCGACTGACAGCGGGGGCCATCGCCCGGCCGCGTCGCACGGTGACGGCATCGGGCGAGCGGGCCGCAGCAACCGGCCGCAGCATCCCCTTGGAAGGGGTCGCCGCGGCTGCGGGCACCTCCGGCGTTTGCGGGGTCGGAGAAGTCCGCCAGACAACGGACCGCGGCTCGCCGCAGGCCATCTGCACCGCAGCCTCAACATCGGCATGAAAGGTGCGTTTCAGCCATTCCTGGGAAAATGCGTTGCCGACGCTCATGACGATGCAGTCGCCAGCCGCCGCGGTTCCGACAGACTCCGCGTCAATCACGACGTCGATGGTCACGGCATCCCCAAACCAGACGGCATACCGCTCGGCTCCGAGCCGTTCCTGCAGGGCGTCCTCCACCCGTCTCGCCAGCAGTCGGATGCCGGCCGCCGGCTCGCTGCCCGGCAGAGATGGTGGTGTGCAGTTCGGCCCATTGCCACCGTTCGTTGCAATGACCGCCGCTTTTGCCATGGCTGCTCCGTGCACCAAGCGCTCTCAAGGCAACGGTCTGTCGACCATCACCCTGAGGGCGTTGTTGGGTTCATCCGTGAAACGTTCTTCCTGACAATCTTCGCGCGGCGAGTATAGGAGTGCTAGCAGTGCTGTCAAAGCCATGACAGCAGCGCCGCCGAAACATCGATGGCCGCGTCAGGTCGCCGCCTTCAGCAGCCATCGCTGCAGGCATTGAACGACGCCGCGGCGGCCCGGCACGCGGTGCATAAATTGTGCGAAACCCAAAGAAACGCTGCTTTATCGCGTGCCACACGCATCGTGAAGTTTTCCAGATGAAGTTTTCTATATACTCCTGCCCGGCGGGCGGTGCACGCCGCGGCTTGGCAGTCGTGCGGATCGTAGGATTGGAATTGCCATGTTCCGCTTGTGATGGTGTTGAAGGTCTCGTTCATGGCACACATCAGGATGCTATCGATGCCCCTTCCCCAGATTTCGAAACGGCGTTTCACAGGCCATGCCTGCGACGGAATCGGGCTGCTTGCAACGCCGACGATCGTGCCAATCATGGCGATCATGACGATCATGGCCGCGACAGTCTGCGGCGGAGCTTTCGCAGGGGCTACCGACGCCGCCCCCGCAGCCGACACAACCCTGCCGGAGCCCGCGTTGGCACCGGCAGCGACGGCAGCACCTGCCTTTAAGGCCGAAGACATCTCGATCGGCGAGCCAGTCACGCTGCCGTTTGCGACACCGCTCGCCCCGCCCGGTCCAGATCGCCCCACCCCAAACCGCCCGGCAACCTCAGGCCTCGACAGCACGCCGCCCGCCGCGGCAGGAACCGGTTGGCTGGGATTCGCCGTAGATGACACCGTGGTGACCGGGCGACTGGTGGTCGTCGAGGTATCGCCGGACGGCCCGGCGGCAAAGGCTGGCGTCAGGCCACAGGACATGCTGCTTGCCATCAACGGCAATCATCTGCAAACCGGCGATGAACTGGCGGCGGCACTCGCCGCCATCGTGCCCGGCCAACGGGTCAAGATGGCGGTGGGACGTGACAATCGGGTCGAGGACGTTGTTGCGCAGGCTTCATCACGTCCGCCCGCGGCGGTGGCGCGTGACTGGCAATCGGCCACAGCCAGCCAGATGGTTCCGCCGAATGTCGCCCTTTCAGCATCCCCCGCCGCTCCTCCGGGCCTCGTGGCCCCGTCTCGACTGGTCCCGGAAGCGACCTCCTTAGGCGTGCTGCCCGCTCCGACTGCGAATCCGACTCCGACTGCGACTGCGACTGCGAATCTGACTCCGAATCCGCCTGCGACTCCGATGCCAGGCGGCAGGACAGCGCTCGGCGTGCGAACCGTGCCGGTTGATCCGAACGTGCAGACGCGGTTTCGCCTCTCCGATGCTCAGGGTGCTTTCGTGATCGGTGTGGTTCAGGATCTGCCAGCTTCCAAGGCCGGCGTACCTCCCGGCAGCGTCATTGTCGCCATCAACAATCAGCCTGTTCGCTCACCGCAGGATCTGACGCATCTCGTGGCTCGCGGCCCCGTGGGCACGCCCGTGCCACTTCACTACGTGCTCCCAGGCGGGCAGTCCAAGCAGGCCGACGTGGTGCTACAGTCGCTCGAACAACCGCTGGAGCGGGCGCTGATCGGGAGCGGAGAGACTCGTCAGGCGACTGAACAGGCGACACCGCCGCCCTCGCTCCAACCGGCACCACTGACGACCCGCCGGGTGCAGCCAACCGCCGGCTACCAGACGGACGAGCCCACCGCGCCAACCCGGCTGGAGGAACTGCTCCGTCGCATGAGCAACCGGCTCGAGCAAATCGAGCGGCGGCTCGAACGCATCGAGTCTGGCCGCTGACACGCACGCGGCTCCCCTTCACGCACGCGGCTCCCCTTCACGCACGCGGCTCCCCTTCAGGCGGCCGGGCGATCTGACTGTCGTTCACACACAGCCAGACCGAAGCGGGTCAGTTCATCATCCAGCGAGACGCCTGTGGGGCCTGGCACGAGCGCCGAACGTTTGGCGTGACGCGACGGCTCCTTGCGAATGATCGTCTCGCCTGACCGGGAAAGGCGTGATCCGGCCCAGGCCTCGGCGTCATCTGAGAGATGGACCAGCAATCGCTCCACACCTGCCCGCTGACGCTCCAACGCGTCGCGGCTCAGGTCGGCGGGCACATGAATCGCCCGACTGACAACGCTCCTCGCCCGCGACCACGGCCGCGGAATGGCAAAGCGATCCCACGTCGTCAGCCTCCAGGGCCGCTCGTAGCCAAACCCCATCGCCACGATTGGAATCTGCATCGTGCTCGCCAGGAAGATGCAGCCCGGCGCCAGTTGCCGCCGCGGTCCGCGCGGACCATCGGGAGTGATGGTGAGATTTTCCCGCTCCGCACGCCCCGCAAGTTCGCGCAGCGCTACGGAGCCCCCCTTGAACGTGCTGCCTCGCACGATCCCAAAGCCCATCATCACCGCCACGCGGGCGAGGATGTCGGCGTCGTGATGCCGCGACAGCAGCATCGCGATGTTGGAGTGCCCGCGCAAGTACAGTGGCAGCAGGATGTTTTCATGCCAAAAGACATAGATCTTCGAGCCCCGATAGTCGGGATGCACCGGATCGACCGTCGGATCGCCAAAATCGACGCGGTAGTCGAGAGTGCCCATCCATTGCCGGATGCACGCCGTGGAAACAAGCGACAGGCCGCCGATGGCCAGCGGAGACTCGAGCTTCACGAAACCGATTCCTTTCTTGCGTTCATGCCTCCCACCAACTCCCCTCGAAGACTTCCTCGGCGGGCCCCGTCATGAAGACGTGGCCTGAGGCCGCCCACTCCAGTTCCAGCACTCCGCCGGGCACCTCGGCCACGATCCGTCGGCCGGACCGACCAGAGAGGACGCCCGACACGCAGACCGCCGATGCACCGGTGCCGCACGCCATCGTGATGCCGCTGCCCCGTTCCCATGTCCGCATCCGCACCCGCTCGGGAGACTGCACCTCGACGAAGTGCACGTTGATCCTCCGCGGAAAGATTGCATGCGTCTCGATCCGCGAACCGATCGATTCGAGCGGCACGCGGTCGACGTCGCGGCAGTAGAAGGTGACGTGGGGATTGCCCATCGAGACGCAGGTCATCCGCGGATCAAGTCCGGCCTCCTCCCACCAGGCCTCCGTCGGACCGATCGCGGCGCACGCCGCATCGACGACGTGGCCGCTGGTGGCGACAGCCTGCTCAGTGACCATCACCGGAATCTCGGCTGCCGAGAGCAGAGGCTCCCCCATGTCCACGCGGACCCGCGAGCGACGGGGTCCCTCGGGCGTGACGTCGAGCGTCAGCACGCCGCGGCCGGTTTCAATCGCTACCGGCCCCGCCGGCGCCCGACCGCGCGACACCACCAGGTGCGACACGCACCGCACGCCGTTGCCGCACATCTCCGACTCACTGCCGTCGGCGTTGAACATCCGCATCCGCGCGGCGGCCACCGTCGAGGGCATCACCAGCACGAGACCGTCTCCACCAACGCCGAAATGCCGGTCTGCGATCCGTGGCGCAAGTGTGGCCGGGTCGGCCGGCGTCGGCTCGGCGAAGCAGTCGATATAGACATAGTCGTTTCCCGCGCCCTGCATCTTCACGAAATGAATCGGTCGTGTCGTCATCAGCAATCCTCTTTCACTCGCGACTTCGCCTTCGGCCATCCTGTTAACAGGCCCACTCTCCAACCACCGCCTAGTATGACCATCCGCCGGCTATTGGCCCCAATCCTCCACGCCACTGCTGCGTTCACCGTTGATTCTCCCGCCGCAACCCCGCGTTGCGGAGGCCATCCTGGCCGCGCCGCTGCGACTGCAGTTTTTGGATGGCAGCGGCAAGGGTGGGAAACGCCTCGCTCGTCATCTCCGGATGCGGCAGCGTGCCGTCCACGTGGATCAGCATAAACTGGCCACTGGCTCCGCCGAGCACCCGCTTCATGGCTGGCAGCTGCGTGGCCGAATCACCCATGATCGAGCGGAACGTCATGTGGACATTGGAGTCGAAGTCGATCTCGCCGTTTCCGACCAGACTGATGGCGTCGCCTGAGAGTTCGATGTTGTCGAGATAGGCCCGCGGCCCTTCGATCCGGAAATCGACGATGCTCGACCCAAACGCGTTGAGGTCCGGCGCCTTGACGCGGAGCATCTTGAGCATGGCCACCACCAGCGGCAGTTCGTAGATGTCGGCATCCCGCAGCCGTACCTGTCCCCGGCCCGCGAGCGAGTGGGCGCCGCCGCGTGAGCCGCTCACCTCCACCGTGCTGAAGACACGGCCACGGTAGGGATGGGCGGAGGAGAGGGTGTCGCCGGCGAGGCGTTCGAGGTCGGCATCACCGAGCGACGCCGCCAAGGCAAATCCGCCGGGGTCGCCCGCCGCGACACTTCCGTCGAGGAGCAGCGTGCCGCCAGCGACGCGGGCCGACACCCGCCGCGGCGCGCCCTGCTCGCCGGCCCGGGCCGCCGTCGCCCCGAACCGCACACCGCCGGCATCCATCGTGAGCGGGCCCTGCACCGCCGTCAGCTGCATGCCCCGCCACATCGCGCTGTCGATCGCCATGTCGCCGAAGGTCTGCCAGGAATTTTTGTCGGACTGGCCGCGGAGGCGGATGCCGCCGTGGACGTGCTCGATCGGTGTGCCGACGTCGAGCGAGCCCTGCTCCACATCGAGCTGCATGTCCCACGATGCGGCGGGCGACCCGGCGGTGGAATGGATGTCGAGCGAGCCCGCGAGGGAGAGAAGACCGCGAAGGTCCACCGCGGAGATGGCCTGCTGAAGCCCCACGGGCAGGGCCTGCAACACGTCGTGGTCGGCACGGAATCGATCCGCAGAAAGTTCCTGGAAGGAGACGTGCCAGCCACCGCCGGGCACGAACCGGCAGACGCCCCCGGCCGTGACGGTCGTCCTGTCATGCGTGCCGCGCACCTGTTCAAACGTGAGCATCCCGTCCTTCCAATGCAGCTGCCCGCGGAGATGTTCCAGACGATAGGGGAACCAGGCCGGTTCGATCGACACGGTATCGCCCTGGGGCGTGGCTTCGATCTCCACCTCGGTCCGCCGTGCCTTCACGTGGTGCCGCACCGTCGCGGAAAACTCCGCGTTCCCCCGCGGGTCCACGTCATCCCAGATCTGCCGCACGCCGGCGGGAAGCGCGTCGCGCAACTCTCGCTCGAGCACAACGCCCGTTCCGGCAAGTTGGAGCGTGAGTTCGCCGTCGTTATCGCCACGGGGCACGAGCGTGCCGTTGCACCGCACGACTCCCGTGTCGTTCGATCCGGTGATGTCGCGAATCGTCCAGTGACCGCGATCCATGCGAAGGCTGCCCGACACGGCCGACAGCGGATAGGGAAAGCCCGCGTAGGCCATGCTGCACTGCACGAGACGGATGCCCAATGAGTTGGCATGGCCGCCCGGCAGCGTGGGCGTCCGGTCGTGCCGGAAGACGAAGTCAAAGGTGCCAGCGGCCCGCAGCGTGCGGATGATGTCGGCGCTGCGGAGAGGCATGGCCGCGAGCAGCGTGTCGTCGATCCGCATGTTCTCGCCGCGCACCTCCAGCGTGCCGTAGGTGCCTCCCGGCTCGTTCGTTGCCGGTGACGGAGAGACCGTGCGAAAGCTCCCCTGCACCTGGACCGGATGGCCGCCGGCCTGGCCGGTGAGATGGATGGACAGTGCCCTCCCCTCCAACACGACCGTGCCAACGGTGCGGTCGAGTCGGTAGGGAAACCGGTAGTGCGTCAGGGAGACGTTGCGGCACCGCAGGGAGACGTTCGGCTCGATCGTGCCATTGCGGCGGGCCACCTGCGCCCGCACATCGACCTCGCCTGCCGGCAACAGCTTGCTCCACTGCGACGCCATCGAGGCTGGCAGCAGCCCTTCCCAGTGTCGCCCCACCACCAGCCGTTCGGCCTCCAGCAGCAGGTCGAAATCCGCGGTGTTCGTCCAACCGGCATAGCGACCGCTGCCACGCAGGAGCGTGGAGCCGGCGTGGGCCTCGAGCTTCTCGAACCGCAGCCCCGTGCGATCGACCTGAAAGCCAGCCGTTACATCGCTCATCGCGGAGGGGAGCGAGGCATGCTCGAAGCGACCCGATTCCAGTCGGCCCGTCACCGAGAAGACGGCGGCCTCCAGCGCTGTCAGCGTCCCAGCCGCCTGCCAGTCCATGCTGATGCGTCCCCGCAGTCCGGTGATCCCGTCCCGCAGGCCTTCTGCCATCTGACCCAATCCGTTTGGGAGCATGCCGACCACACGGGGCGTCATCTCGAACGCCTGCACCACTCCGCGGAGGTCGAACATGCCGGACGCAACCGCCACGCGGCCAGCAACGCTCGCCCGCTCGAAGAGGTCACCGGCAGCGACGGCCCGCACCGTGGCCCATCCCGCGTTTCCCTCGCTCTCGTCGGGCGCGACATCGAGCGAGAGCTGACGTACGGCCACCCGCGTCTGCCGCAGCACATCGTCGACGAGCAGCGTGGCGTCTTCGATCGTCACTGGCACGAGCAGGCCGCCACCCGCTCGCTGCTTGAGGAGCCCAGCCACGGTCCAACGGCCCTCGGCCTGCCGCACGGCATGCACCATAGGTCGGCGCAGCCGCACGGCACTGATCCGCGGCGCCCCTGCGATCAGATCGGCGAGGTTCGTGCTGCACGCCAGACGGACCTCGTCGATCCAGAGCATCTGCCGACACTCTTTGGGCAAGCTCGGATCGATGAGCGACACGCCGCGCACCACGATCCCCTCCCCTTCCACGAGGCTGGCTCCTTGCACCTGCACGGAGAGCGCGGGAAACTCCTGTGCGAGACGCTGCTGGACGCGGGATCGCACCTCCTCGCCCAGACGGCTTGAACCGATAGCGCCGGCGGCCACCACGCCGGCCACCGTAATTGGCAGGGCCCAGCGCACGAGCATCCAGAGCGTATCGGAGAGGGGTTTCAAGACAGCATTGCCAGAGGCGAGGGGGGATCACGGTTCAACGCGTCCGCCCTTCGAGCGGAAGGGGCGGGGAAAGTACGTCGGAGGCCCGCCGAGGGTCAAGATGCCATCCACCTACCAGGCCCCCGGAAAGAACGCCATTCCCCCAGCCTGCGGCCCCCTGCTATAGTGCCCGCCCTGTCCCGGGAGGGATTGGCCAACACAATCGCACCGGGCATGGCACACGGCCCGGATGGCTTCACAGTTCCCGACAGGGCGGCTTTCACAAAGGCTTTCAACAGGACTTTCAACAGGATTGGGGGGGACACATGGCCCGCAACAACAAGGCAGCTGAGAAGGACGATTGGGTGGAACCCGTTCCCGGCGGGCTCAATCCTCAGCGACTCCTCTGGGCCGGTTTCATGGCGATCCTTGCCGCGGGCGTGGGCTTCTCGATCCGGGCTGGCATCCTCGGGCAGTGGGCCGAGCAATACGGTTTCACGCAGACGGAATTGGGAGCGATCACCGGCGGCGGCCTCACCGGCTTCGGCATCATCATCCTGCTGTCGAGCCTCATCGCCGACCGCATCGGCTTCGGCCCGCTGATGTTCGCCGCCTTTGTGATGCATCTGGTGTCGGCGGCGCTCACGCTCGCCACCGGAGCAGCCTTCGCGGCCGGCGGAAAGCCGCTCGCCTTCCAGTGCCTCTTCTGGGGCATGTTCCTCTTTGCCATCGGCAACGGCATCGCCGAAGCCGTGGTCAACCCGCTCGTGGCCACGCTGTTTCCGAAGAAGAAGGCACATTACCTCAACATTCTGCACGCCGGCTGGCCGGGCGGCCTGATCCTCGGCGGCTTGGCGAGCTACTTCATGGCGGGCGGCGCAGGCGCGAAGCCGGTACCGTGGCAGTTTCAGATTTCGCTCTTCCTGGCCCCCGTCGTGCTCTACGGCCTGATGATGCTCGGCCAGCGGTTCCCCAAGAGCGAGGCGAGTAGTTCCGGCGTCTCATTTAAGGACATGCTCGGTGAGCTTGGATTGGTCGGTGCCGCCGTGATCTGCGGCCTGCTCGCTCTCTTTTTCAAGAGCGACCTCGGCCTGCCGCCGCTGGTGGCCGCGGGCATTGCCGCTGGCCTACTCGCAGCGTTCGGCGCCGCCACTGGCTTCCGCTTCGGCCACTTGCTGCTCGCCGCGCTGCTGCTCATCCAGGGCCTCGTCGGCTACGTGGAACTCGGCACCGACTCGTGGATCTCCAAGATCACCGGCACGATCATGAACAGCCCGGCCAACGGCCTGCTGCTGTTCGTCTACACGTCGGGCCTGATGTTCATCCTGCGTTTCTTCGCGGGGCCGATCGTGGAACGGATCTCGCCGCTGGGGCTTCTGGCGGTCTCCGCACTCTTCGGTGCGGCGGGCCTAACCATGCTGGGCAACGCCGAGGGCGCGGTGATGTGCGTGATCGCCGCCACCGTCTACGGCATCGGCAAGACCTTCCTCTGGCCGACGATGCTGGCCGTGGTGAGCGAGCAGTTCCCCAAGGGTGGCGCCATCACGATCGGCGCTGCCGGTGGCGTGGGCATGCTGGCGGCCGGTCTGCTGGGCGGCCCCGGCATCGGCTTCCTGCAGGACCAGAATGCCTCGGCCAAGCTGCGTGAATCGAACGCTGCCGTCTACGACCGCTACAAAGCCCCCAAGGAGAACGAGTTTCTCTGGATGAAGACCGTCGGCCTCGACGGCGCGAAGGTGGGCGTGCTGGAGGATGGCGGCAAGGAAGCGCAGCGGGCGCTCGACGTGATGCAGAAGGACAGCGCCAAGCCCGAGGCGATCGCGGCGCAGAAGTCGCTCGTGGACTGGTGGACCTCTTCGGCAGCCCCTGAGGCGGCGAGCGACAAGCCACTGGTGGAGGGAGCGGGCCTCTTCGGCGGTCGGCAGGCGCTCAAGCTGACGGCCTTCGTGCCAGCCACGATGTTTGTCTGCTACGCGCTGCTGCTCGCGTGGTTTGCGACGCAGGGCGGCTACAAAGCCCGCGGGATGCACCACTGAGTCCACGCGGACAACGCCAGCGTTTTCACGGCATGTGAAGGCAGCCCGTCTTCCCTTGCTTGCGCTGCGGGCTTGGATGACGACGGTCTCGCATGCAAGCCCGAAGCGCGAGCGAGAGGAATCCGCGTGGCGGCCCGAACGAACCTCAGAAATCCTGACGGCGATAAGGAGTTCGTCGGCGTCATGCAGCCTCATCACCATTCACCCGTGGCGGTGGCCGTCGGCATCCTGCTTCGACCAGATGGCAGTTTCCTCCTGACCACCCGCCCCACTGGAAAGTCCTGGGCAGGCTCATGGGAGTTTCCAGGCGGCAAGATCGAGCCTGGTGAAACCGTTGTGGATACGCTTCGCCGGGAGCTTCGCGAGGAGTTGGCCATCGAAATCGGCGAAGCGGACGACGACTGCCGGCAACTTCAGGTCGTTGAGCACGCGTATCCGCACGCAGACGTGCGGCTCCATGTCTGCGTCGTGAGCCGCTGGCACGGGGAGCCACTCGCGATTGAAGGCCAGGCGTTTTCGTGGCAGTCGATCTGGGATGACACGACGAGCGTGTCGCCGGTGCTGCCTGCCACCGTGCCCGTGATCCAATCACTCCGCAGTATCCGCGAGACTCTCTGCGTGCGTCCCGCTGCAACCAATTTATCGTCCAGTCGTGATGCCGCCGACGACCATTCCGCCCGCCTGCACGCGGGCCCGTACCTCTCCCGGTAGGTCGATCGCCGACGGGGCCGCCGCGATGGGGTCAGCGGAGGCTGCTGCCATCGCGGCGAGCTGGGAATAGTGCCTGGCTGTCATGTCGCGCCGGGGCCATCCCTCGCGGTGCCACAGCGCGACAAAGATCTCCGCAAGCAGATGCCGATCGAGCCCTGCCAGTTTCTGCGTCTGGAGAACGGTCGTGCCGTCGGCGTGACGATGCGAATGCGTTGCGAGCAGATGGTCGGCCGCGCTTCGCACCGCGCCGGCCACAGCCGCGGCCTGACTCCCGAGCCGCGTGAGCGACGCTGCGGCCGCCGGATACGGGCCTGATTCGCACGGGGCGAGAATCTCGTGACGTAGAAAATTCCGTGCATAGCGGACATCGGCGTTTGTCGCATCCTCCATCCAAACCTGTCCACGTGACTCGAGATACCCGCGGACAACGCCACGCGGCACGGCCAAAAGCGGCCGGACGAGCGCCACGCCGTCACTGAGTTCACGGGCCGACGCCATGCCCGCCAGCCCCGTCAGCCCCGTGCCGCGGAGAATGCGATGGAGGATCGTCTCGGCCTGATCATCTGCGGTGTGCGCCACGACCACGAAGCGGGCTCCCTCTTCGCGGGCGACCGCCGTCAGGAACTCATACCGCAGCCGCCGCGCTCGCCCCTCGATTCCCTCGCCTCGCACATCATCCGGCTCGCGAACCCGCACGTCACGGACCATGCACGAAACGCCCAGTTGAGCGGCCAGGTTGGCCACGAAGGCGGCATCCGCTGCGGCAGCCTCGCGAAGATCATGCTTCGCATGCGCCACAATCAGCTTGGGAGGAACTCCCTGCGCGGCTGCCAGGCTGTGAAGACCCACGAGGAGCGACACGCTGTCGGCGCCGCCGGAGACGCCCACCACCAGCCGCTCTGACAAGAAGTCGTGCGCCGGCAGACCCGCGGCAAGAGCTGCGAGAAACCCCACTTCGGCTCCGGACGTGGTCGCTTCGAGCGTGAACATGCGGTTCATTCTGGCCTCGGCATCCACTGGAATGAAATACGCAAACTGGGCGATTGGGCGTTGGGCACCCGCCTGCCCTCGGCTGCAGACCCGACGTTTCCGGCCCGGAAGCGGCATTGAGCGGCCGCATGCTGCTGGCTACCCTCCCGCGGCACGTCCCCGGGTCTCAGGCCGCAGGCGGACGCCGATGCCTGAACCAGCGAACCTGAACGAGGATCTTCGCATGCTCTTCCGGATCAGCCCTGCCTTCCGCCTCGCGGCCCTCGCCCTGCTGATTCCGCCGCTGGCGGGCGGCTGCTCATTGATTACTACCGTCGCCTACCTTGTTGCGCCCGAGAAGGATGCTCCAGCCGAATTCAAGGGACTGCGGGGCAAGCACGTGGCCGTGGTCTGCAAGCCGATCGTGGAGCTTGAGTTCAGCGATGCGAGTTCCGCTCGCGAACTCGCCACGATGGTGGGCTCGCAACTGGCCCAAAACGTGCGGAAGTCCCGCGTGATCGACCAGCGCGAGGTCGCCCGTTGGATCGACGAAAACGCCTGGGTGGACTATCCGTCTCTCGGCAAGGCGCTCGACGCCGACATTGTGGTCGGCATCGATCTCGAACAATTCCGGATGCACGAGGGCTCAACCCTCTATCGCGGCCGTGCGACAGCACATGTCAGGGTGTATGACGTCGCCGAGAAGAAGGTGCTCTTCGAGAAGCGGCTCGACAACTTCACATTCCCGGGCGACAGCGCCGTGCCGGCGCAAGACCAGTCTGAGCCACAGTTCCGGGCACTCTTCCTGCAGGTGTTATCAGGGAAAATTGCCCGCAGCTTTCATGCCTACGACAGCCGGGCGACCTTCGCGGAAGAGAACCTCACCTTTTAGCTTCTCGAGAGCGACACGCGAAAGTTTCGGCAGTGTGCCGTGCAGGCCAGTCTCAGATGAGGCCCACCAGATCACCGATCGTCCGGTGGGATTCGATCGGGTGCCGCAGGGGGAGGTTCGTGCGGATGCGGTAGTGGTTTTGACGCCCCACCTTCTCCCGCACCAGAAACCCGGCATTCTCCAGGTCGAGGATGATCCGCTGCACCGCCCGCTCGGTGATGCCTACCTGCACGGCCACCTCGCGGAGCACGAGCGTGGGATGCTGCGCCAGCAGGATCAGCACGTGGGAATGGTTGGTGAGGAACGTCCAGCGGGCCTCGGACGACGGCATATCAGCGACCGGCTTTCGCACGGGGTTGCCAGCGATTCGCTGAGGATTTCGGATGACTCGCTTTTTTTTCATCGTTTCGACACTGCATGAATCCGACCAACCTCCGGTTACGTGGGCAAAATCATACCCACCACGCCGCTGATTCCCAAACCACCCCGGAGAAAGGCTCATCCATACGACATGACATGACCGAGCTATGTTTCGCTTCATCCTATTCGCACGACCTGAACCCCCGCACCAGGAAGCGTGGGCGGGCGGAGGCCCGCCAAGAAACTGGCTGAGGACGGGCATCCGCCCGTCAGGATCGCACGATGCGATGTTTTTCGTAAACACGGATCACAGATTCTTCAGCGGCCGCTTCGGCTTGGGGGCGGCGAGCATCTTCTTCTTATCGTCGGGCCGAGCCCCGGGCACACCACCGCCGCCGCCGTTGCCCATCTTTGGGTTGTTGACGCCCGTATGCCGCTCAACCCACGTATACCCGAGCGGCCGCCGCAACTCCTCGGCAGCGAGCAATGCCCAGGGCGTGCCGGGGTGATCCCGCACCACTCGCTCCAGCAGCATCATGGCCTGCTGCGATATCTTTTCCGTCTGCGAACCCGCCTTTGAGACGTCGGTGCTTTCTTCGAGCACCCATGTGTCATTTTTGGGATCCTTGAACTTCATACCCGACTTCGCCTGGGCGAGCATGGTGTTGTAGGTGTCGGTCCGAACCTTGAGGGCCAGCACCCGGCCGAGCGACAGGTCGTAGCCGGCCTGCCACCGCTTTTCGGTGACGGCATCACGATCGGGGAGCCCCGACTTGAGCAACTCTGCAAGGACGTCAATCCGCGGCTGGATGCGAGCCGCCATCTTCTGCGCGTCGCTCAACAGCAACGCCAGCGCACCGTCGTCCTTGCGTGGAAAGGTCATCGTGGGCGATTCCATCGGACTGATCTCGACCGATCGGGCGGCCTCGACGAGCGCCTTTTTTGCGCGGTTGCCGGCGAGCATCTTGTCGATAGTGGCGGCCGACAGGTAGTCCGGCTGGTAATTCCGCATCACCTCGGGATCGAAGAAATACCGCAACTGCGACGACATCGCCGCGGTGTCCTGCCTGTTCACCTTGCCTTGCGTCCCGCGGTTGGCGTGAACGGCAAAGTAGATGCCGCCGGTCGCAGCGCAGAGTTTCGAGAGGCTGAAGGGGCCGAAACCAGAGTCGATCGCCTCGTCGGCGAGGTTTTCTGAACGAATGTGAACCACCTCGGGATAGAGTGTCTCGGGCCCCTGCTCCACCACGGCCCACTGCACGTCCTGATCAAATTTGGTGTCGAATTCGACGAACTTGAATTTCACATCCTTCGTGCCGAAAGGAGCCGGCACGCCGACGACATACACCGGGATGCCGAGTGTCCGGCAAAACGCGGCGGTCTTGTCGGTCTCATTCTGGTCGTTGCCCACCTCATCGGTGAACACGACGATCATCACGTTCCTTCGCGGTGCCCGCCGAAAAATACTCGCCTCCTGGGCGGCGCTGCGAATCGCCGTGAAGGTCATTTCGACACCGGAATCATCGACGGGAATCGATTCGATCGCCTTGATCACCGCGGTTGCGTCGTCGGTCGCCTTCGTCACCAGTTTCGCGCTCTTGCCGAATGAGACGACCATGTTCTTGAGGTCGGGCCTGTGTGCGGCGGAGCGGTTGACGCCGAGTTCTTCAAACACCTGCTCGAGACGGGTCGCAATCTCCTTCCGCTGGCCGGCCAGACTCACCGACTGGTCAAACACCCAGCAGACGACCGTGGGGTGACGGTCCAGCGACGCGGCGATCTCGCCCGTGAGCCGGTCAACGGCCCCCGCCGCCCCCGTGGCCCCCGCACCGACGGCTCCCTTCACGATGAAGGTTTCGTCGATGGTGTCCGCCGTGGGAATCACGTCGAGGGGTTCGACCGAGATGTCACTGGCCACGTCCAACTCCACCTCAACCGGAACCACCGACTGTTCGGAGAGCGTGGGCGCGAGGGCCTGCGCCACCTCCATCTGGCTCTCCTCGCTCACGGCACCGGCTTCTGCCTCCTGTTCATCTGAAACCGCCATCTCACGGGGCGTGTCGAGCACTTCTTCGACCGCCTCCGGCGATTGAATGATCGTGATCGCGGGTGACGAGCGAGACGGCTCCCGCAGGGCGACCAGCGCCAGCGACACCAGCACGACCACGTGGATCAACAGGCTGATCAACCAGGCTGGGCTGTCTCCATCGAAAGGAGTATCTTCCTCGCCGGTGTATTCCTGCCACCAACGCTTGACCGACGGCAGGAACCCGCCCGACGTTCCGGTATGAAGAGGTTCCATCTGCAACAGGCTCCAGGGGAGTCTCGCCCGCATCACCAGCGACCGCACACAGACGCGAAGCGCTCGACTTCCCGTCAGGATACCGCAAAGCCGGGCCCAAGCCGCGGGCCCGCCCTGATCGATTCTCACCAAGGGGGGCTATTTATTCCCCGTCTCTTGGCGTTTTGCCCTGTCGGTTTGCCAAAAAAAGCCGCGGCCGGCTGTTTTCATGGCCAGGAGGGGCCGCTGTCAACCGCCCCATCTTGCCCCGCGCAAACGCCGAGTGATAGCTTTCTTCGCGCGATTTTGCCACAAAGATGAATGAGCGTCGTCCCCTCCCCGCGTCTTGGAAAGTATGCCGATGCCCTTCCCCACGACAGTGTTGCTGCGGTGGTGTGGTCGCTTGTGCGTGGCGACCATTCTGCTGCTTTCAGCCCCCGAAAGCCGGGCAGCCGAGGTGGCCGCCGCCACCGGGTCAACCATCGAGGAACTGCAACTGGAAACGTCGGACGGCATCCGGATCGCCGCCTGGTACTACCCGGTGCCCGATGATGCCAAGGCGGTCGCCACGGTCATCCTGGTTCACGACATGGAGGGCTCGCACAAGACCGTAGACACTCTGGCCCGCAACCTCCAGCGGGCAGGATGCGCCGTCGTGGCCCCCGATCTTCGCTGCCACGGGGGCAGCGGCTCCCGTCCTGCCGCCCTCACGGGCAGCGGGGCGAAGGCAGATACAGCCGACCCACGCATGCTCAAGAAGATCGACCTCGAGTCGATTGCGGCCGCGACTGGTGGCCGACTCCGTGACCAATCCGCGCTGCGGGGCGAGATCGAGGCCGTTCGCAACTGGATCAAGCGGAAGTCTGAGGCCGGCACGCTCGACATCGACAACCTCTGCGTGGTCGGCTGCGGCCTTGGGGCCACACTCGCTTCCATGTGGACAGCGGCAGACTGGAACTGGCCGCCGACCACAACCGGGCCGCAGGGCCAGCAGGTGCGGGCCCTCGCGCTCATCAGCCCGGTCTGGGCCACGAAGGGCATCTCAATGTCGGTCCCCCTGACGAGCGATGCCCTCCAGCACCGGATCCCGATCCTGGTTCTGGCCGGGAAGGGCGATCGCGACGCCATCCGTCTGTTCGACCAGCTCAAACGCTACCGCCCGGGGGAATGGTTCCAGCAGCGAGCGGGCCAGCCGGCAGACAAGGCCATGGACAAGGCCAAGGATCTCGTGGACCCGGCGGACGGCACTGCCTTCTTCATTCAGACCGACACCAGCCTGACGGGCGATAAACTGGCAAACGATCCTTCGCTCAACGTCGCAGACCAGATCAAGACATTCCTTGCCCTCGCGCTCGCTCGCAAGCCCCGGTAGCCGGCGTCTGCCTTCACACTCACGTGACCGCACGAGGGCGAACGTTGACCGAGTCAGGGCAGTCTTAGTTCCGCGCCTGGCACCAGCAGGTCAGGGCTGCGAAGCCGATCGCGGTTCGCCAGCCAGATGCGCGATGCCATCGCCCTGTCACCGTAGAACCTGACAGCAATCGACTCGAGCGAATCCCCCATGCCAACCCGCACCGTCGCGGGCCGCTGGGCTGGCGACGACGGGACAGCGGTCGCCTCCGGAATCGATCGTTGGCCAGGGCCAGTTGGGAGGATCGCGGACGGTGACGGCGACGGGGCAGTCCCTCCCTGCAGCCAGAATGGCTCCGGCCCGCTGGGAGCCATCGACCTCCTGGGATCAGCGGCGACGCCAGTTGCGGCACGGTCGCCGCTGTGAGTCGTGGTAAAGGCGGGCTCGATTGCCGCACCAGCCACCCCCGCCGCTGCGGCGTGGGCGGCAGGAAGCATCCACGAAGGGGGCAGCCGCAACGCCAGTCCGATAGGCAGCACCTGAGGATCGGTCAGTCGATCCCTGTTCGCCGTCCAAATGGCGGTCGCGGCACCGGCATGCCCATAGACTTTCAGAGCGATCCCAGTGAGATCGTCTCCATCGCGAACGACGTAATCCGCGGGCATCGCCGCCGACTGCAGTGCCGGGCTGGGAGCCATCGGCCTGGCGACGTCGTGCACGGACCATCCTGCGGAGAGCGGCGGTGGTGCATGGACGTCGAGCAGCGGGGGCGGAGGAATGTCCACCGTAGAACGGTAGGTGCCGTCGAGCAGCGGCGATGCCGGCGACAGATCAAGGCCCGATGCCGGAAGCGGAACTGGCGGAGGTGGTGGTGGTGCCGTCGGCGGACCGCTCGGAACTTCCACCACCTCAGTCGGCCTCGGGTCGGGGATCGCATGCGCACCCGAGCCGATCATCATCGCAGACAGTCCCGACTCCGTGCCTGGCGTTGGTGGGGCGATAGCAGGCCCGTAGGCCGCGGGCGCAAAGCCGCCCCGGGCAGCAAGCACCGCCGCCGCAAACGGCTGGGCCAGTGCCACACCAGCGGCGAGCATGGCCATGCCGATGACAAACCGCACCGTATGCATGAATTGCGACATGCTCTCTCCTTGCAGGCAGCCCTCGGGGGCACCTGGATGCTGGCGCCAGCCCTCATGGGCCCATCAAAGAGAGTATGCAACGCCACCGCCGCCACGGCCGGCCGCCGCCCGCAGGCTTCACCTTCAGCCGTCCCCGCATCGCCGTCAGGGCCGGCACAACCGGCGAGGTTTTCCTGGTTGGCTGTTTGCCTATCGGCCGTTGCCTATCGCAGACGCGGCCGCCTGGGCTCCTGATCGGTCCTGTGACATCGTGTACGTATCAGGCCGAAAGCTGCGGCGCTGACCGCGTCGCCGGTTGGCTGCGACGGGCGGCGGCCGAGCCCTCCTGCAGCCACAGCACCAGTGGCGCGGCGATGTAGATCGTGCTGTAGGTGCCGGTGATGATGCCGACGAGCATCGTGAACGCAAAGGCGTGGATACCCTGACCACCGAACAGATACAGGATCAACGTCGCCAGAAACGCGGTGCCGGATGTGAGGATCGTGCGGCTCAAGGTCTGGTTGACCGCCTTGTCGATCATGTCGGCCGTGACGAACGGGCTCTTGCCACGCAGCTCGCGGAGCCGGTCGAAGATCACGATCGTATCGTTGATCGAGAAGCCCACGATCGTCAGCAGCGCGGCCACTACGTCGAGGCTGATCTTGAAGTCATCGACCAACGCCCAGCCGAGGTAGCGGCTCAGGTAGGTGCTGAACGCCAGGCAGGACACCGCCACCAGCACGTCGTGGATGAGCGCCACCACGGCGGCCAGACCGAAGGCGACATTTTGAAACCGCACCCACACATAGAGCACGATCATCAACAGGCTCGCCAGCATCGCGTAGAGTGCTGTGATCTTCGTGTTGCCTGCCACCTTTCCACCGATCGAGTTGGCCGAGAGATAGACCGGCGTGTCGGAGAGCTTCTTGGCAACCCGCTCCACCACACGCCGAGCCGACGGCACGTCGAGCGACGTGGAGAGAGCCCAGTTGCGGTACGACTTGGTGCGGCTCGCAACGCCCTTCGTCTCGGCCGCGTCCGGCTCCAACTCGAAGGGGGCATCGGCGACACCCTCCGCCTGCAGAGCGTCCTGGATCGTGGCCCGCAGGGTGGGCCTGTTGATCTTCTCGGGAAAGTCGAGGGCCACCGCCGTGGCAAGCGCCCCAGCCTCGGGAGCAGGCTTGTCCGGTCCGCCTGTCGATGCGATCTCGCCAAAGCCCATGGAATAGGTGGCAAGGCGGCCTGGAAACACCTTTCGAAGCGTCTCTTCAACCTGTGCATCATCCCGAACCGAGGTGTCGATCTTGTAGCGGGTGCCGTCGGCGACATCCGCTGCACTCACGGCGCTCACGGCGACATCGGGCAGCACGGCGACAGCCTTCCGAACCTCGGCGATGTCGAGCGTCTGCTCCGGCTTGAACGCCACCTGCACGCTGGTGCCGCCGGTGAAGTCGATGTCGAAGAGCCCCTGTCCACGCTGGGCAGCCGCGGCCAGTCCCAGCAGGATGAAGGCCAGCGAGCCGATGATTGCCGGCCGCACCCAGCGGACAAACTGGAAGTTGGTAACGCCGAAGATCTTCGCCATCGACAGCCGTCGCAGCCAGCCGTTGCGCTCGGAGAGGTCGAAAGCCACCCGCGAGCAGAACACCGCCGTGAACAGGTTGAGCACGAGGCCGAGGATGAGCGTGACCGCAAAACCCTTCAACTGGTCGGTGCCCATGGCAAACAGCACGAACGCCGAAATCAGCGTCGTGAGATTGGAGTCAACGATCGTGGAAAAGGCCCGCGAAAAGCCGTTGCGGATCGCCGTGCGCACCCCCGCGCCCCGCTCTGTCTCTTCCCGCATGCGTTCGTAGATCAACACGTTGGCATCGACCGCCATGCCCACGGAGAGGACGAGGCCGGCGAGACCGGCCAGCGTGAACGCCGCCTTGAGCGAGACCATCAGCGCCACGACGAGCAGGATGTTGAGTAGCACCGCCAGGTCGGCGATGAACCCGGAGAACCGGTAATAGGCCAGCATGAAGGCAAGCACCACGATCGTCGCCAGCAGCATCGCGCGGGCACCGGAACGGATCGTGTCGGCACCGAGCTGGGGGCTGATCTTCTGCTCGCTGATCGGCTCGCTCACAAGGGCCGCCGGGAGGCTGCCGGCGTTGAGCACGCCCACCAGGAAATCGACGTCAGACTGCTTGAAGCTGCCGGTGATCTGGCCATCGCCGGAGATCGTGCTGCGGATCGTCGGCGCCGACAGGAGCGTGTCGTCGAGCAGGATGCCCAGCCGACTCGTGAGCCGGTTGGCCGGATCTGGGAGGTTCTGGCCGGTGAGCGTGCCGAAGAGTGCCGCCCCCGAGGAGTTGAACGAGAAATTGACACAGGGCTGCAGGTTGCTGTCGTAACTGGATGACGCACGGGAGAGGTATCCTCCGGTGACGTCAAAGCGGTCGAGAACCACCAGCACCTCCACGCGGCCGTCCGGCATCGTGCGGGTGACGAGGCCGCCATCCTCGGCAGGGTTGATCTTGGCGGTGTCGAGTTGCACCCAGCGGCCGATCTGCCGGCCACCCTCGGTCACGGTCGTGCCCGGGGAACGGCTGGCCAGTTCGATGACCTGTTTGTGCCTGGGATCCTCGGGATTGGCGGTGATTCGAAACTCGAGCACGCCAGCGCTCGACACCACCCGCTTGATGAGATCGACCTCCGACTGATCGACCTCGGGCACGATCACCTCGAGTTGATCGATGCCATAGCGGCGGACGGTCACTTCCTTCTGGCCGCCCGGATTCACGCGGCGGCTCACGGCCGCCACCAGCTTGTCCATGTCCACGGGGGAAGATCGTCCCGCCACGTCGTACTCCAGGTCGATCGCCTCGGCACCAGCTCGTTGACCCGCCAGTCGAACCCGAGCATCGCCGAAGTCGACTTGCTCCACCCCCTTCAAAAAGGACTCTCTGGCGGCTGCATCCGCCGTCTCGAGCCGCACCGCAATGCGATTGTCGGCCATCCGCGACACGGTCCCCTTCCGACCATCCTGGCTGGCGAGCAGTTGCTCGATTCTCCCCACACAGTCGTCAACCTGCCCGGCTGCCTGCCGGGAGGCATCGACCTCGTAGACGAGAATCACGCCGCCCTTGAGGTCGATACCCAGTCGCGGTGGCCAGCCGAGCCATGTCACCACGGCGCCTGCCGTGAGCGCGACGAGCACCGTCGCCAGGCGGCCCCACATGTCAGCAGCCCGCAACTGCTTCGACAGCAGCCACGAGAGCAGCGTCGGCCCCGCAACCGTGAGCAGGGTGATGCCCCAGACGGCCCACGGCTCCCGCCACCACGGCACGGTCGCCGTCGGTACGGTGGTGGCCGCAGCCGCCATGTCGGCAGCCTGGGCAAACAACTGGATCACGATCGGGAAGCTGTTCATACCGTTCTCGTTTCAGGATTCTGGTTTCTGGGTTCTGTTGTCTGGGTTTTGTTGTCTGGGTTCTGTTTTCAGGATTCGGGGGAGGCGCTGTCGCCCAGCACCTTGGCAATGCTCGACACCGTGACGGCAATCTTCACGTTCCCAGCCTCATCGACCCGCAGCGATATGCGATCGGCCTCGCGATCGACATTCGCCACGGTGCCATAGATGCCGGAAGTCGTGATGACGCGATCATTTTTCTTGAGTCCGGCGAGCAAATCCTGCTGCTTCCGCATGCGTTCGCGTTCGGGTCGGTAGAGCAACAGCCAGGCCACCATCACGATCATTGCCATCGGCAGGTACGTGATGAGCAGCTCCAGCGGCCCGGGCGGCGGCCCAGCGCCGGCTGCAATCAAGTGGACAGCGAACGGGAATGGTGGCTCGAACTGCATGGCAACTCCGACTTCGGGCCGAAAACTCCTTCGTAGGGCCGTTCGGCAGACCCGCAAATGTAGTGCGACGCGCGCCCGACGGACAAGCCCGACATGCCATTCGCTCGCCACAGCGAAGGGATGGAGTGGGATGGGCCACGGAGTCGAGGCTTCTATCCCGGCGAATCCGGGGCCGGCTCGAGCCGGGCGAGCAGATCGCGGCAGACGGCATCGAATCGGCCCGCGAGCACTCCATCGCGAAGGCGTGCCACGAGCCGCTGGTAGAAGGTGAGGTTGTGGATCGAGGCGAGGATCGGCCCAAGCATTTCGCCCGCCAGGAAGAGGTGCCGGATGTAGCTGCGGCTGTGCCTGCAGGCGAGGCACGGGCAGTCGGCCTCCAGAGGCCGGGGGTCGGTCGAATGCCGCGCATTCCGCAGGCGAAGCTGTCCGTCGAAGGTGTAGACGAGCGAATTGCGACCGCACCGCGTGGGGAGCACGCAATCGAACATGTCGATACCGGTGGCCACGGCGGCGATGATGTCATGCGGCTGGCCGACCCCCATGAGGTATCGCGGCCGGCCGGCCGGCAGATGCGGCGTGGTCGCACGAAGCGTGGCCACCATCGCCTCCGGCCCCTCTCCGACCGATAGGCCACCGACCGCGTAGCCGTCGAAGCCAAGCCCGCGGAGCCGCACGGCACTCTCCTCGCGCAGGTCGGGCTCGAGCCCGCCCTGCACGATGCCGAAAACAGCCTGGTCCTCACGGCGGTGCGCCGCCAGACACCGCTCCGCCCATCGCAGCGACCGCTGCATGGCATCGGCCACAACGTCACGCGTTGCGGGCAGGGCCACCACGTGATCCATTTGCATCGCCACGTCGGCCCCGATCCGCTCCTGAATCCGCATCGACGCCTCAGGCGAAAGCTCGACCGGGCTGCCGTCGAGATGGGAGCGGAAGCTCGCCGCAGCCTCGGTCACGCGAACCTGCTGCGCGAGAGAGAAGACCTGGAAGCCGCCGCTGTCAGTGAGCGTGGGCCCCTGCCAGCCCATGAACGCTGCCACACCGCCGGCCTGCTCGACAACCACCTCGCCCGGACGCAGATGGAGGTGGTAGGTATTGGAAAGCACCATGCCGGCGCCGGTCTCGGCAACGCGGCCAATATCGACCCCCTTCACGCTGGCAAGCGTTGCCACCGGCATGAACAGCGGCGTCGGCACACTCCCATGCGGCGTCGTAAGCACGCCGGCCCGCGCCCCCCCAGGGCTCACCGCGTCGAGTTGAAACGAAAATCCGGGCCGCATGCTCAGAAGCCTACCTTGCTCGATCGAAACAGGGCATCCTACGAGCTTGATTGTCGCCTGAGATGAGAAGCCTGAGGTCACCCGCATTGGTTCGCCGGCTGCGGCATGCTCGTCGCCGGCGGATTCTGCTACGGGAGGCTCGTGGACGAATCGTGAGTCGCTCGTGAGTCGCAGAATTCACCGGACTCCTGCGCGTGCCTCCGACCGGCTCCTCAGCGGCAACCTTCACGCGAAACATGGCATCCTGCCATTTTCGCTTGGCCGACGTCCGTCGGCTGGTT
>CAMCQY010000022.1 GCA_945877135.1 Candidatus Kuenenia stuttgartensis | reverse complement strand
GCGACGCTTCTCCTCATCGCCTGCGTGAGCGGCGTTGCCGCGGCGCAAAGCGGCACGAAGGGCCGCGTGCTGATCCGTGAAGACTTCAGCTCTAGCACCGTCGACAAGAAGAACTTTTCCAACGCCTCGTGGGATGTCCCGGACACGTGGCAACTCAAGGACGGTGGCCTCGAGTGCATCTATGACCCCAAGCAGCATCCGGGGAAGGCCCACGGCAAGTCGATCGATCCGAAGTTCAAGGCCCGCGACGTACGGGTGTCGTACCGCGTGAAGTTCGGCGACGAGGCGGCCCGCATGGTGATGATCATCAACGCCGGCTTTCCGCCGGTGAAAACGGGCCTACCGGTCTGGCACATCGCCGACGTCACGACCCGGCTGCCACGGAATCCAAACGACGCGTGCATCGACATCTTCGAACGGGATTTCACTTACGACGAAAACGATCCCCGCAACGCCAAAAAAAGCCGCGGCCCGGCCGAGATCTTCAAGCCACTGGGGGCCTACGAGATCCGCGGCTTGAGGTGCAAGGCGCACGCGGCGCTCGAGCCCGGGAAGTGGACGACCTTCGTGGTCGAAAGCGTGGGCACGGAATGGACGCTCTGGATCGATGGCAAGCAAACGCTCTCCCAGACCCACAAGCACGCCGACTGCGACAAGGAGTCGATCAACTTCATCGCGTTTGGCCCGCTCGTGCTCGACGACATCGTGATCGAAGAGCTACCGCGAGAGTGAAACGGCACCGGCTTGCCGCGGCTTGAGCCTGCCCACCACCGCGAGCGTGGGAACCTCCACCAGCCGGTGCAAGAGCACCGCGGCCACGAGGCTGGCCGCGACCGCCGCCACGAGGCTCGGCCATGAGGCTGCTGCCGTGTCGCCGCCGATCCCCCGCGCCACGCTCGTCACCGCCCAGATTGTCGGGTAGTGCACAAGGAACAGGGAGTAGGAGATGCGGCCCAGCCAGCCCAGCATAGGCAGGGAGTCGGCACGGGACGCGGCCACGGGCTGCCGCTGCGCCAAGAGATAGATCGCGACGCCGGCGGTGAGTGCCACGGCGAGATGTGGACGACTCTGCACGACGGCTGCGCCGGCGGCAACGGCGGTCGCCGCCACATAGGCCCAGAAGATCGCCGGCGGGATTCGGCCCGCGACGGCGAGCCCCGCCAGGGTCCCGAGGAACACGATCCCGAAGAAGTAGGTCGCGTAGATCTCATGGGCGACCGCACCGTTCCACACGAAAAGCGACAGCACCGCCACCAGCATTGGCAACCCAAGGGCCGCAAACCCCTGGGTGGAACGGGACAGACCAGGCAGCCGCCGCAGGAGCGCGTCCTGCACGATGATCAAGAGGGACAATACCGCGTTGCACTGCCAGTCGATCGACAGATACCAGAAGCCCGCCAGCAGACTCGGATAGCCGAGCACGTCCTGCAGGAAGGCGACGTGCGCGAGCACACCCGGAGCGGAGATTTCGTCGAAGAGCGGAAACGCGGCCCACGACGGCGGCACGATCGCGTAGAGCACGATCGCGAACAGGAGCGTCGCCACCGCCGGTAACGCCAGTCGAAGATAGCGCACAAGCAGCAGTCGCCCAAGATCGGCGGCCTCCGGCGTCGCACGGGCCAGCGACACGCCACCGACAAAGCCGCTGATCACGAGGAACACCTGCGTGGCGAGGCCGCCATACCACCAGACGACATGATGCAGCAGGGGTACAGCCGCCAGCGTTTCATCGGTCCGCGGGACGTAGGTGAGAAGGTGGTGGGCCAGAATGACAAGCGAGGCCACGCCACGGATCGCGTCGATGAAGGGATACACGCGGCGGGCGGCGGGCGGCGGGGCGGGCAACCGTGTCGGGTGGTGTGGCATGCGGGCCGGAGGGGAGATCACGCCCCGAACGGGTCGAGGACTTTGACATTCGCCTTGCGGAAATCGGTGACGTTGCGGGTCACGACAGTCAGGCGGTGCGCCAAGGCGGTGGCGGCAATGAGACTGTCCTTGACCGGCATGGCCGTTCCAGCCGACCGCATATCAGCGAGAAGCCTTGCCCACCGGAGGCCGGTCTCGGCTGTCCAGTCGAGGCAGGTGATTCGGCCGACACCGCTCTCGAACCACTGCTCCAGCCGCTTGCGACGCCCGCTCGACGGCAGAAGCTCGATCCCGAATCGCAACTCACCGAGAATGATCGGGTCGATGGCAATCTCGCGTTCATGGCGACGGAGCCACTCGACGACCTTTGCATCAGGCCGCGGCCTCGTGGGCTCGCTGAGGACATTCGCATCGACGAGGAATTTCACGGCGGCTCACAGGTCGTTGGTCGATTCAGAAGCGACTCCCACGAAGAACCCCTTCTCCGGACATGCAAGCAGCCAGTCCGCCAGCCCCTCGTTGGGAGTTGGCTCGCACCGCCGCAGTCGATACTCGCCGCGGTCGATCCGCTCGACTTCAAACTCCTGGCCGGGTTTGATGTCATCCTGCTGCCGGACCGCCGCCGGCAGAACAATCTGACCTTTGCTCGAAACTCGGGTGTGCATCATGGTAAGATATCGTCTTACGTTGGTGGATTCAAGCTCGAAGAATAGCCCGGCCAACGGCCCTTCGGATGACTGGCATTTGACTGGGGAGCAAGCCATAGTCGCGGGCATGCACACCAGCGTTGTTCCCACCCTGGTCCGGATCGCCTGTGTCGTTGCCATGATCGCAGGCAATGCCGCGGCGGCGGCCCAGCCACCCTTCCCAGAGCCGCTGCCGTGGCAGCCCGACTATGCCGCGGCCGTCGCCAAGGCCCAAGCCCAGCAGCAGCACATCGTCGTGCTGCTCGCGGCGCCGGATTCCGAGCCCTGCCGCAGGCTCGAGACGAAGGCCCTGACCGCCGCTTTGATCCGCGAGGGACTGGCCGACATGGTCTGGGTGCGGGTGGTGGGTGATGCCGATCTGGAACGGCAACTGGGAGCGAAGGAACATCCGACACTGGCCTTCGTGAACCCTTTCACCGGCGGCGTGCTCCACCGCACAAGCGGCGAGAAGACCGTTGAACTCCTGGCCCGGGAGATCGTCCATGCACGGCGGGCGATCGGCATCGACCTCACGTCAGGGCTCAAGGAGGTGGCGGCGCGGATGTTTTCGTTCGACGGCGAGCGGGCCGAGAAGCTCGTCGAGGCCGGCAATGCCACGGGGCTGCACGACCTGCTCGCGCCGGCGGCCGGGGACGACTCACGGCAGGCCAACTATCTCATCGCGAGCGTCAGCCTTCCGGACGGCATGGTGCCGGACGACGTGCGGTTTCTGGCCGGAGTTGACTGTCTCGGCAACACGGAGACAAACGACGACCTGCTGGCCGAGTCGCTGGTCGTCGGACGGCCACCCGAACTGGCGGAGTCGTGCAGCGAATACGGCATCCCTGCCTCCGGGCTCGTGCTCGTGCCCGTCGACCGCACGGGTGAACCGGCGGTGGCGGTGCGGATCACGGCCCCCGGCTGCCGGCTCGTGAGCGATACGGTTCGTTTCGAACCGCCCGCACCGGGAACCGCCGTGCAGGTCCGCCGCTACGATCTGCGGCCGCTGGCCGACACCGACGCGGCGAGGCTCTCTGGCCGCGTGTTGAAGCCCGACGGCTCGCCAGTCGCCGCGGCGATTGTCCGGATCGATGACTGGTGGACCGCTGCCACCGGGGATGACGGCGTTCCCGCGCCGGCAGTCGTCCGCACCGATGCCGATGGCCGGTTTACATTTCCGAAGGTCTCACCGGGACGGTGGCTCGTGCGGGCGGAGAGTCCCGGCGGCGAACGCGAGCAGTTTGTCGACCTGGAGCCGGGCAAGGACAATGCATGCGAACTCATGCTCCGGGCCGTCACCACCGTGGGCCTGCGGTGGACGCTGCAGACCCGCGAACTGTCACAGGACCTGATCGGCCGGGGCACGCAGACCGGCGAGGCGTTTTTCAGTGTCACGAGTAGCCGGATCTCGCTGGCTCGGGGCATGCGGCTGCGTACGGGCGAGGCCTGCGATCTGATGCTGGCCCAGACGCCCATCGACGACGACAGCCTGCCCGAGCAGACGCGACAGGCCCTCGCCACCCTGCCGGCCGGCACCCCGGTGTGGTATCTCGTCGACACGGCCTACACCGCCGAATTTCAGCCACTCTCCGGACTGCACCGCGATCCCCGCCCCTTTGCTGCGATCAACACGGTCTCTGCCGGTGATCCGCTCCCCGATCAGGAATGGGACATCATCGGTCCGATCCTCGCCGATGCCGTGGCTGCCGCGCGGGAGCGTGGAAACTATTTCGAACTCGTCCGCGGCGAGCCGGTTCGCTCTGGCGACGTGTTCACGCTGCGGTGCACCACGAGCAACTGCTTCGCCAAGCTCGAGGTGACCGACGTGACGATCGTCACGCCGGAATCTCGATGACCGCCTTGATCACGCCGCTGGTTGTCTCGAGCAGCCTCGGAAACTGCTGAATCGTGTCGACAAACGGCACGCGGTGGGTGATCCACGGCCCCGTGTCGATCGTTCCTGCTTCGATCAGTCCGATGATGCGGGCAAAATCACGGGAGAGGGCGTTGCGGCTGGCAAGGAGCGAGAGTTCGCGGCGATGCATCACCGGTGCGTGCGGAAACACGAGATCGCTCTGCGTGATCCCGACGTACACGAGTCGCCCGCCGAAGCTGCAGAGCGTGAGGCTGCTTGCCATGCTCACGGCGCTGCCGGTCGCATCGACGACGACGTCGCACATTCTGCCGTCGGTGAGTCCGGCTATGGCCTGCTCGTCGGAAGTATTCCCTTTGGCGACGAGTGTGTCGGCCACGCCCATTTTCTCGCGGACAAACGCCAGCCGGCTCTCGACCATGTCCATCACGATCACCCGTGCCCCCGACAGCTTGGCAAACTCAAGCGCCGACAGGCCGATCGGCCCGGCGCCGATGATGAGCACGTTCTCACCAGGCCTGGGAGCGGCGCGGTCGATCGCATGGCAGCCGATGGCGAGCGTCTCGACCAGCGCGTTCTCTGCATGGGAGAGCTTCGGTGAGGGATGGAGCTTTCGCGCCGGCACCGTGAACCGTGGCCGCAGGCCCCCATCGCAGTGCACGCCGAGCGTCTGATGGTGTTCGCAGCAGTTGGTCAGCCCACGCTGGCAGGAATAACACTCCTGGCAGTTGATGTAGGGTTCAACGCAGCAGCGGTCACCGGGCTGGACGTTCGTGACACCCGGGCCGACGGCCACCACCTCGACCCCCAGTTCATGCCCCGGAATCCGCGGGTAGCTGAAGAAGGGCATCTTGCCCAAGTAGCCGCCGTAGTCGGTGCCGCAGATCCCGACGGCATGCACGCGGACGACCGCCTCACCGGCCTGCGGTGGCCCCGGCTCCGGCGTGTCGATGAACCGAAACTCCTTGGGCTTTTCCAGTAGCAACGCCTGCATCTGTTTTACTCCGTGGTTGATTACCTGACTGATGTTGGATCGACTTGATGCGCAGCACTCATGCAAGCCCGAAGCGCAAGCGAGGGACTCAAGGCGATGGACGCGCTCGATCGAGTCCGTAGAACCGTGTGGCTGTGCCGCCCCAGATTGCTGCCTGTTCGACCGCTGAGAGTGTGGCACAAACATCCCTGACGATGCCCGCCACTTCGGCGTAGTCGGCGGCGAGCAGGCAGACCGGCCAGTCGCTGCCAAACATCAGCCGGTCTGGACCAAACGCCGACAGGGCGATGTCGAGATAGGCCGCAAAGTCGTTCGGTCGCCACTGCCGCCAGGCCGCCTCCGTCACGAGTCCCGAGAGCTTGCAACAGACATTTTTATGTTTGGCCAGGGCCTCGATGTCGTGCCGCCATGAGTGCCTGTCAGCGGGATTCGTCCACGTCTTGATCTGCGGCTTGGCCAGGTGATCGAGCACGAACGGCTGCTCGGGCAGGCTCGCCACCAGTTCGACAGCCGCCGGCAGTTGCGGGGGATAGAGCAGCAGGTCGTAAGTGAGTCCGAGTGGGCCGAGGTGCCGCAGGCCCGCCACAAACTCCTCACCCGAGAGAAACCGCGGATCCGGCTCGTCCTGCACGACGTGCCGCACGCCCACGAATGCTGGCCGTGACGAAAACTCCCGCAACTCACCGGCGACCTCCGGGCTTCGCAGCTCGACCCAGCCGACGACACCGCGTATCAGCGGATGGCGTTCGGCCAGGTCGAGCAGCCAGCGGGTCTCTTCGAGCGTCTGCCGGGCCTGCACGGCGACCGTGCCGCCGATCCCCGCCGCCGCGGCGACAGGCCCGAGATCGCCAGGCAGATAATCCCGCGCCAGCCGCTCCATGCCGGCCCCGATCCACGGATACTCCGCGGCCGAGTAGCTCCAGAAGTGCTGGTGAGAGTCGATGTTCATGGGGCTGGTCGATCAATCCACAGGCGTTTTCAATGCAGTCCGCGGCATCGACGGTCCCTCGCTGGCGGGTCGGGCTTGCATGGGAATCCCCCATGCATCCAAGCCCGCAGCGCAAGCAAGGGAAATCGCGTCCATCACATAGCAATCAGGCCCGTATTCCCTCGCTTGCGCTTCGGGCTTGCATGGGAATCCCGTGTTCATCCAAGCCCGCAGCGCAAGCAAGGGAAATCGCGTCCATCACATAGCAATCAGGCCCGTATTCCCTCGCTTGCGCTTCGGGCTTGCATGGGAAAGGCAACGGGGCGAAGTCTCTCATGTTCAACGCTTCGATGTTTCCGGCAGCAACGTCAATTGTTTTCGGGGAGGCCTTCGGTGTGGCCGATATTGTGTACGGGGGCGAAGACCGCGAGCACTTCCGCGAGCACGTCGGTGTCGAGCGGCTCGGCGGCCCACGTTGCCCAGGCACGGATGTTGTTTGGATTGGCGCTGCCGGCCACAGTCGTGGCGATGTCGGGATTGGCCAGTGCAAATTGGAGTGCCAGTTTCGCGATCGACGTGCCCCGGTCCCGGCAGAGATCCGCCGCACGGCGGGCCGCCGCCTTCACCTCCTCCGGTTCCTTGAGCCAGGCGGGCAACGGCGCATCGGTGAGCAGTCTGGCACTGAACGGGCCGGCACTCATGACACCGATCCCCTTCGCCTTGAGAGCGGGAATCGTCTCGTCGGCGAACCGGGTGTTTTGCAGCGTGTACTGGTTGTAGTTGAGCACGCAGTCAACGCACGTCTGATCGCATATGAAAGGGAAAATCTTCTGCGGATAGCCGCTGAAGCCGATGCACCGCACCTTGCCCGCCTGCTGGATCTTCCGCAGGGCAGGGAGCGTTTCATCGACGATTTGCTGCATTGGCACAAACTCGATGTCGTGGCAGAGGATGATGTCGAGGTGGTCGGTGCCGAGTCGGTGCAGCGACACATCGACGCTTTCGGCAACTCTGCGGGCCGAAAAGTCGAAGTGCGGCAGGTCGTAGCGGCCCAGTTTCGTGCAGAGCAGATAGTGGCTCCGTGGTATGTTCCGCAGCGCCACGCCGAGCAGCACCTCGCTCATGCCCCGGCCGTAGAAGGGGCTCGTGTCGATCAGATTCATGCCGCAGTCGAGCGCCGCCCGAACGCTCTCCAAAGCTTCATCGATCGTGATCGAGCGGAATTCCTGCCCCAGCGACGAGGCACCGAAGGCGAGGATCGGCACGTCGATGCCGGTGGTGCCAAGCGGGCGTGTCTTCATGCGTTCACCTGTACGGTGTCGGGAGGTTTCAGGTCGTTTTCAAGAAAAGGTTCGGCAGCCGACCGACAGCAGGAGATTGGCCCAGGGCTGCGTGTCGGCGGTCTGGATCGTGAGCACATGGTCGGCCGAGGCCACCGCCTCATAAAAATCCCACTTCACAATTGGCTCGAGCCTGCAGGCACTCTTTGCGGCGGCAAGGATCCGGCGATACTCATCCCACACCGGCGGATCACCGGGCGTGGCCGCGGCGTAGGAATCGGTGCGATCGACACCCATGGTGTGCACCTCGTCGATCTGCACCGTGCCGAGGATCGCCTCGAACACCTGCGCGACCGTGGGCACTCCCGGCATGAGCTGGAGCGAGATGAGTTCCGCCCGCGGCCCCCGCTTGTTGGACGCCGGATAGTTGCCATCGGCGATCAGCACCTTCGAGTGGTGCCCCGACTGGGCGAGAATCCGGAGGATGTCGGGGTGGAGCAGGGGGGTGTTCAGCATGGTTTCGTTTCCAGTCTCGGGCAGGACGGTGTTCAGACGGAGGTGGTGTGAGGGCGGAGGCTCAGGATCGTCTGCCGGGCCGCGGAGAGGGCCGAGGGCAACGGAAGCACCTCCGCCGACAGGAAGCCTTCGTAGCCCATTCCGCGCAGCGCGGCAACGACCGGCCGGGCATCGGTGTGGCCCAGCCCCATCGCCTGCCGATTGGAGTCGGCCCAGTGCACGTGCCCCACCCGTCGGCCGGCGGCAGCCAGCGCGGCGGCGACATCCACCTCCTCGATGTTCATGTGAAAGAGGTCGCAGAGGAGTTGCACATGCAAAAGCCCTCGCGACTCAAGCCACGCGGCGGCATCTCCCTGCCGGTTGAACAGGTTCGTCTCGTAGCGGTTCAAGGGTTCGTAGAGCAGCACCTGACCGTGCCCAGCGGCCCGGGCCCCGAGGTCGCCGAGGGCCGCGGCAAGATACTCAAAGGCCGTCTCCCGCGAGACATCCCCCTCCCACCGCCCCTGCATCGAGCCGATGATCGCCGGGGCACCAAACCGACCAGCCACGTCGATGATCCCCGCGATGAACTCCCGCGCCTGAGCCCGCACGGTGGCATCAGCATCGCAGAGGTGGAGTTTTTGCTTGACCCAGCCGGCGCCCGTGCCGACGGCAGCCACAGCCAGACCATGCTCTGCCAGCAGCCGTGAGAGCTCGGCCGCAGGAAACGCCTCGGCCGACTCGGGGAAAATCTCGACGGCGTCGAAGCCGAGCTCGGCCGCCGTCCGGCAGGCAGCCGCGAGCCCGCCATCGGCGGCGGTCGCGTGGAACACGAAGGGCCCCTGCCGTGCCTCGGGCACCAGACAGATCGTGATCGCAGTTTTCATGGTGTGCATTCCCGCGGTGCTTCTTCGCCGAGAAACAGCGGCCTGAGATGGCGGTCAAACAGATTCTCGGTCACCTGGCGGGCCACGATCTCGCGATTGGCATCAAGCAGGTCGGTGTAGCGCTTCCCCTGCTTGGCGGCCACCTTGAACGACACGTGCAAGAGCTGGCGGATGTTGGCATTGAACTGGGGGTTCGTCGGCACGTGCCGGATCGCGGCCGCGAGCCACGGCCCACTCCAGCCGTTGACCTCGGCAGCCGTCGGCAATTTCGTTCGGTCAATGTCGATCACCGTCGCATACGGTCCGCAGAGTTCATCGACGTGGTCGAGGGCGTAGGCGTAGATCTCTCGGGTGAGCGAGAGTCCGTCGCCACCAGCCTCCGCCAGGCCGATCAGTTCCTCAAGCCACGTCGTCCCGGCCGTCTTCAGATGGAGGCCCGCGCCCGTGGCCGCCAGCACCCGCTGGATCGTCGGATAGAGCGAGAACTTGTCGCTGCCTGAGTGCACCGAGAGCTTGAGATTCCGAGGCAGTCCGTACTGTTTTGCCGCGAAGGCGAGCACCGCGATGTCATCGGCAAATTCCCGTTCGAACTGCAGGACGTCGCCGACGTAGTCGACCCCCTTGTTGAACCGGCCTGTGAATTTTGGCGCGATCGTTTCGAGCGGCACGCCGGCGTCGGCCAGCAGAGCGAGAATCACGAGCAGCTGCGGTGGCGTCTGCGGGAGATCGGTCTCATCCATGCTCACTTCGGTGACGAACGGCCGTCCGCCCAGCTTCGCCTGGATGTGACGGTAGATCTCGCCCGCCTCCCGACAGGCGAGCAGATACTGCCGCGCGATCGCTCCAAGGCCTGTCGCGTCGAGCTGGATCGGCTCCTGGCAGCCTGGGATCGTGAGCCTGCCCACCAGTTCACCGTGCCGCGCCACGAACGCTGCCACTTCGGTCTCGCTGGCCGGCTTGCCGATGCTGTCGGCAACATCGATCGTGAAGAAATCGCTCGAATCGAGGAAGCGGTCCACTGTCTCCAGCCGGATGTGGTCGGCATCGACAAACCACGGATGGGACCAGTGGCGTGCCGCCACGGCAGCCGCGGCAGCAGCCCGCACGCTCCCCGGCTCGCTGCCAATAAAGGAGTGCTCCCGGTTCGACTTGTTCCAGACCGGGGCGACGATCACGCCCGCCGCGGCGAGCCGCTCAAACGCAGCGAGCTGCGCCTCGGCCTGATGGGCGAAGCGGTCACCGACGCCAAAGGAAAAACGGGGGAGCGACATAGTACCTCCGGCTGCAGGAATCCGATCTCAGGAACCTTTCCACTGTCGCTTTTCTCCACACGGCGGGCAATGATGATTCTTGACCGCAGGATGGCTATTCTTGACCTCATGGCAGGCCAGAAGCAACGCATCGCAGGCTCCAAGAAACCTCCACGCCGGCGGCTGCCGGAATTCGTGTCGCGTCAGGTTGTGGCGGCCCGCCGCTGGTTTCTGAACCTCCGGCCGGTGGGCCGCACCAGCCGTCCGCCCGACCTGGCGGTCGTCTGCGGTGGCTGCGAGCGGGTGCGTGGCGACTATTTTCTAGAGCGTCACGATTTTCCCTACCTCTGCATCGAGTTCGTCATCGCCGGCCGCGGCACCCTCACGCTCGATGGCCGCGACCACGACCTCGTGCCGGGGAGTATTTTTTCCTACGGCCCCGGCATCCCGCATGCCATCCGCACCGACCCGCGGCACCGGCTGCGGAAGTATTACGTCGATTTCGTCGGCACCACCGCCGCAGCCCGTATGCAGGCGGCCAGGATCGCCCCGGGCAGCATGCTCCGCGTGCCACAGCCTCAAGAGATCGGTGAGATCTTCGACCTCCTCCAGCAGTGCGGCCTGGCACATTCCTCCCACGCGTCCGCCCTCTGCGGCCAACTGCTCGGAGTGCTGCTCACGAAGATCGCCGAACGCGGCCTGCGGGCCGATGATGTCGATCCCAGGGCGTTCGACACCTACCAGCGGTTCCGGGCGTTTCTCTCCGCCGAGTGCCCTCGGCTTTGGAGCGTCGCCGAGGCCGCCCGTCTTTTTCAGATCTCACCGGCGTATGCCTGCCGCCTCTTTCGGCGGTTCGATGCGACGAGTCCGTATCAACACCTGCTGCGGGAGCGGATGAACTTCGCCGCCGACCTTCTGTCCCGCCGGGAGACCGGCGGCCAGCGGCTGCTTGTCAAACAGGTGGCAACGCACCTCGGATTTGCCGACCAGTATCAATTTTCGCGGGCGTTCAAGCGGGTGTTCGGCATCAGCCCAGCCCACTTCCAGAGGGACACGGCCGGGTAGCGATGCGATCCGTCGCGGATTCCGTCGCGTGCGCTTCGGGCTTGCATGGGAACCCGCCTTCCATCCAAGCCCGCATCGCCAGCAAGGGAATGGCTACACGTCGAGGTGCTTGACGTCGAGGGCGTGACGTTCGATGAAGTCGCGTCGCGGTTCCACCTTCTCTCCCATCAACACGCGAAAGAGGTCGTCGGCCGCGGCGGCATCGTTCATGGTCACCCGCAAGAGCGTGCGATTGGCAGGGTCGAGCGTCGTATCCCGAAGCTCCTCGGCATTCATCTCGCCGAGACCCTTGAACCGCGTGATTGAGAGTCCCTTTTCGCCCGCCCGACGGACCGCCGCGAGCAGGCTCCGCAGGTCCTCGAGGCCGATTTCGCTGTCGCCTCGGCGAAGCGTATACCGCGAATCCTCGGAGCCGGTGCGGTCCTGAGGCAGGAGCGCCTCGGTGCCAAAGCCCATCGCCTCAAGCTCTTTGAGGCCCGCGTTGATGCTCCGCACCTCGTGCAGGTCCACCACCACGAGTTGGTCGTCGCCGGTGTCGGCCGCGGTGCCGGGAGTGGAGTCGGTGAGTTCCTCTTCCGGCCGACCGACAGCCAACTCACCACCCGCGGCTTTCTCTTTCGTCTTCACGAAGGCTTCGAGCTGGTCGCGGCTGGTGAACCAGTGCTCTTCGAGGCCATAGTAGACGTGGTACATCGGCAGCTTCCCGCTGGCCGCGTCCCGACGGGCGATGTGATCCCGGAGGCTGATGCCGCGCTTCTCAAGCGCCACGAGCGCATCCTCGAGCCCTGAGAGCGTCCGGCAGAGCTTCTGCATCTCGTCGCCGGCGATCTCCCGGCCGTCTCCCGGCAGGAACACGCCCTCGCCGAGCCCCTGATCGAGCAACTGCGTCTTCATCTCCTCCTCGGTCTGCACGTAATACGTCTGCTTCTTCGCCCGCACGCGAAAGAGCGGCGGTTGGGCGACGTAGACATGACCGGCTGCCACGAGCTGATACATCTGGCGGTAGAAAAATGTCAGCAGAAGCGTGCGGATGTGGGAGCCGTCCACGTCGGCGTCGGTCATGATCACCACCTTGTCATACCGGCGTTTGCCAAGGTCTGCATCAACTCCAATGCCGGCACCGATCGCCGAGATCATGCTCCGCACCTCCTCGTTGGCGAGCACCTTGTCGTCGCGGCTTTTGTAGGCGTTGATGATCTTGCCGCGGAGCGGCAGGATCGCCTGATATTCCCGCCGCCGGCCACCCTCGGCGGAGCCGCCGGCCGAATCACCCTCCACGAGGTAGATCTCACACTTTTCCACGTCGCGACTGGTGCAGTCGCGGAGTTTGCCGGGCAGACCGCCGCCCGAGAGAGCACCTTTTCGTTCCCGTAGCAGGGCCTTCGCCTTCAGCGCCGCCGTCCGCGCCTCAGCTGCGAGAACCCCCTTCTGAACAATCGCCTTGGCACTCTTGGGATTTTCCTCGAGGTACTTGGAGAGAAAGTCGCCGACCGCCGAATTGATGATCCCTTCCACCTCGCCGTTGCCAAGCTTCGTCTTGGTCTGTCCTTCAAACTGCGGATGCGGCACCCGCACGCTGATCACTGTCGTGAGACCCTCGCGGACGTCGTCGCCGGTGGGCACGAGATCCTTATAGATGCCGGTCTTCTTGCCGTAGGCGTTGAGCGTGCGGGTGAGCGCCGAGCGGAAGCCGGAGACGTGCGTGCCCCCTTCGGTGGTCGTGATGTTATTGACGTAGCTGTGGACGTTCTCGGTGTATTCAGTCGTGTATTGCATCGCGATGTCCCACGACACGCCCTCGGCCTCGCCCCGGATCGAGATCACGTCGGAATGAACCGGGTCGCTCGAGCGGTTCAGCCACTCGATGAATTCGATCACGCCCCGTTCGTAGTAATACTCTTCCTTTTGGCCGCTGGCCGCGTCAGTGAAGGTGATCCGCACCCCCGAATTGAGAAACGCCAGTTCCTGCAGGCGGCGGGCGAGCACGTCCCAGGAAAACTTGGTCTGCGGGAAGATCTGCGGATCGGGCTTGAACGTCGTCTTCGTACCGGTGCGGGATGTCGTGCCCATCTTCCGCACGGGGCCCGTCGGCTCGCCGCGCTGGTATTCCTGCTGCCAGACATACCCTTCGCGGGAGACCTCGACCTCACACCATTCGGAAAGAAAATTGACCACGGTGACACCGACGCCATGGAGGCCACCGGAGGTCTGGTAGGCGCCTTTCTCGAACTTGCCGCCGAACTTCAGCACCGTCATCACCCCCTCGAGCGTGGAGACGTCGCGGTCCATCTCTTCGGAGAGCTGCGGATGCCGGTCGGTCGGGATGCCGCGGCCGTCGTCCTCGACGGTCACACTGCCATCGACGTTGACCGTGACGCTGACGTGCTTCGCAAAGCCCGCCATGCACTCGTCGATCGAGTTGTCCACCACTTCGTAGACGAGATGATGGAGACCGCGGGCGGTATTGTCGCCGATGTACATGCCGAAGCGTTCGCGGACATGCTCCCGGTCGGAAAGGTGCTTCAGGTCTGCGGACGTGTACTCGGTCTGCTGTGATTCGTCAGCCATCGCGAAAGTCTCCCCGAATGAATTCAACCTCGAAAACAAGCACCAACGTCAGGACACGCACCAGTCACCGACTCACCTCAGATGAGTCCTTTGGAACTACCGCTCGGCATCGTCCCGGCCCGCATCGATCATGACCCGGCAGCGGATGTCGGTGATGCCCTCGGCCGGAACGAGTTCACCCAGCCGGGCCAGCACCTCCCGTTTGTGGAATCCCATCTCCTGCACGAGTGCCGAGTGGCTCACGAACACATCGAGCACACCACGGCGGACGAGCCCCGCCTGCGAACTCCCCCGCAGCGCCGCCGGCGCTACCTCCTGCCAGGCTGCTGTCAGCCCGTCGACGCCACGCTCCTGGTCGTAGCCCGTCCGCGCCAACAGCCGCGACATGACACTGCCGATCGCACGAGGTCCAGAGGCGGCGGACGGTTTCTTACTGGGCTGCATGGTGAAGGCGTGGAGGGCGTCCATCATCTCGATAGGATTTGTGACTCGTGCGGCGTTTTGAACTCCGCCGCTGAAACTGGATTGGAGGTAGCCGGTCAAAAGTCTGTCAGAGACACACGCTAATCGGCCGCCAGCGGCATGATCACGTAGCCGTAGCCGTCATCCGTGCGACAGACACAGGCGCTTTGGGCATCGGTGAGTTCCACAGTCACCGTGGCGGCGCCGTCGAGCACTCGAAGAAATTCGCTCATAAACCGCGGATCAAGCTTGATTTTCACCGCCTGGCCGGCATGTTCGATCGGCAGTTCAATCCGGCTTTCACCGCTTTCGGCAGAACGGCCCGAGAGCACGAGTTGCCCAGGATCGAACGCGAAATCGACCCCTTTTGACTGCTCACTGGTGACGATCGCCGCCTGGCGGACTGCCACGAGGAGTGGACCTGCCACGATGTTGACCTTCGCCGCGTCCGGCCGATCAGGAAACACATCACGCCAGCGGGGAAAACGTCCCTCGACAAGCCGTGCCGAGATCGTGGTCGGCCCAGTCTTCACAAGGATCTCGCTGGTTCGCACCGCCACCTGCACCGGCATGCTGGCATCCCCCAGACACCGCTCGATGAGTTGCATGGCCCGGGCTGGCACGATCGGCTGCGCCTCGGCCGGCACGCCGTCCTTGACCGCGGCCGGTCCCTCCATTTTGGCCAGCCGTCGCCCATCCGTGCCGACGGCGATCACGCTCGCAGCAGATCCCTGAGCCGCCAGTTCGAGGAGCACTCCCCCGAGGGCATAGCGACTCGATTCGTTGTCAGTGGAAAAAACCGTCCGCCTGACCAGTTCCCGCACGAGGGGTTGGGAGAGTTCGAAGCAGGCCTCCGATGGGAAGGTGGCGACTGACGGAAACTCCAGCGGATCCTCCGCCGGCAAACGAAACTCGCTGCGGGTGGCTTTGACCACGGCTGCGGTGCCATCGGATTGAATGTCGAAAACCGTCCCGGGCTGACTCTCTCGAACAATCGCCATCAGTCGGCCGCTCGGCAGCAGCACGGCCCCAGCCGCCCCCACCTCGACACCCTCCAGATCGATCCTGATCCCCACCTCCAGATCGGTTGCGGAGAGGACAGCCGATGTTCCCTGAGCTTCGAGCTTCACGTTGGAGAGCACGGGCTTGGGCGAGCGGGCAGGCACGACTGCCGACGCACTCTGAAGGGCTGCGAGCAATGGCTCGCGGGTAAGACGAACTTTCATCGAAGAACGGCTGTCCTTTCCAGGGACTGGCACCCGAAAAACCCGTCGGAACGACGGCCGGCGATACGGTCATTGGCTCGATATCGAAGACTGTCAGTGTACCCGACGCGGGACCATCTGGCAGGCCCCCGCCGAGGCGGGCGTGCCAGTGATCCAAACCCTCGGTGGTTCTCCTTTGATTCTCTCTTTGGTTGAAGAAAATGAGGAGAAATACAGGAGTCGGTAGAAGGAGCAGCGAAAGGGGTTTTTCAGCTGATGCAGAAACTGAAAGAACGCTGCGAGTCAGCTCAGAAACAGTTTTTCTTCGGAAAAATCAGGTTTTATCTGGTTTTTTGAGCCAGCTCTTCGCTGTGCACAACCTGGTAGTTCCTTGTTGTTTCTCCGTGCAGGAACGGTTGTGTAGGTATCTGAAACGGGTGGTCGTGCTGTTGGCCGGCTGGGGTCTGGCTGCCAGGGCGGCGTCCGGTGCCTGCCAGCGATGTGTCTTCGAAAATGTCGGCTCGCGTTGGGCGGTTCTCCCATCCCTCAACCAACAGCGTGCCAACAGCGTGCCAGCATCCCCCGAGGGGCGAGCATCTTTGTGAATCCTGTGTGAATCCTGCTGGCCTGTGCTGGCGCGTGCAGTCTGGTATCGCTTTTTTTGCCAACCCTTTTTTCGCGGAGACCGTCCCGGTAGCCTGAGCAGCCTGATCCTGCTTGGATGAGCGTTCATTCCCCGTTTCGTTTCCAACTGCGTCGGCATGGAGGCCGCGTTCCCCCACCGGGACGTTGCCCGTGACTGCTGTCGCCACGCACGAATCGTCAGCCGGCCCTCGGCTGTTCCAAGATCAGACCAAGGATCAGACCAAGGATCAGACCAGAGCTCGGGTAGCGCTCTCTCACCGGCTCGTGCACCATGCCCTGGAAGCGGTGGCCGCCGGCATTCGGAATACGGGGATTGCGGCCGGGGGCGATCGCGGCAGTCTCTCCGGCTACGCTCCGCTTGTAATCGTAGGGCCGGCCGGTTCGGGGAAGTCACGGCTGCTGGCAGAATGGTTCGTGCAGCACAGCCCGACCGCAGCAGGCAGCCCGACATCGTCAGCCGCGATCATGTGGGATGGCCGTTCCCTTGGACGTGACCTCACGACGGCCCTGTCACAAAATACGATCGACCGGCTGCATATGCGGTTTGTCGCGTCACGGCTGATCATGATCGACGGTGTCGAACAGATCACAGCGTGGGATGCCCAGCGAGCGCTCGCCCATCTCTTCGACGCAGCCAGCGCTACCGGCACGGCCTTTGTGGCAACCCTGCGAACCCATCCGATCGCCTGTACGCTCTTGGAACCGTCGCTGGCGTCGCGACTGTCGGGCGGCCTCGTGGTGTCGATGCCGCCGGTCGGTACGACCCGGTACGAGGGCACAGGCGACGCCTTCGCCGGCCGCCGGGAGGTATCGCTCCGGCGGGTGATCAACGCCGCGGCCAGGCATCACGGGCTGACGGCGGCCGACTTAGTCGGCCCCTCCCGTTGCCGGCAGGTCTCACAGGCCCGCGGGCTGGCGATGTATCTGGCCAGGCGGCTGACAACGCAGAGCCTGCAGTCGATCGGCAACGCCTTCGGAGGCCGCGATCACACGACCGTCATGCATGGGATCCGCGGCACGGAATTGCGGCGGTCGCTCGATGCGGGGCTTGCCGCCGAGATCGACCGTTTGATGGCGGCGCTCGTGGGGCGGTGATCGGCGGCAGATCGTGGTACACACTTTTTCAGCGTGCCAAAAGAGGCTGCTAGGCTGTCGGGATGAGCACGTCCGCGTCTCTTTATCTTGATCATGCCGCCGCCACGCCGCTCCACCCGGAGGTGGCAGCTGCGATCGCCGCCGCGCAGGCATTGGCCCAGGCCAATCCGTCGAGCCAGCACTCCCTTGGCCGGGCGGCCCGCAGTCTGCTCGAAGACGCCCGCGATCGGATCATGTCAGCCCTGGGAGCCCGATCGGGGCCGGCCCACCGCGACCGGCTGGTATTCACCTCCGGAGCCAGTGAGGCCAATCACCTGGCCATCCTCGGCATGGCCGCCGCAGCACCGGCCTTTGGGCACCTCTTTTGGTCACGCCGCGATCATGCCAGCAGTGTCAGCGCGGTGCAGGCAGCCGGCCGCCGCGGGTGGACCCTCCACGAGGCGACACTCGACCCGGTGGATGGCACTGCGACCGCCGCGGTGATTGCCGCCGCGGATACGGCTCGTGTCAGCGGTCCACGGATCGCATCGCTTACGCTCGTCTGCGGCCAGACGGGGTCGATCGAAGACTCAGGGTTCATTGCGGCACTGTCAACTGCCGTGAACCCACACGGCGTGCTCGTGCATATCGACGCCACGCAGGCAGCCGGTCTTCTCACGATGGATTTTTCCACTCTCAGGGCAGCCACCCTCGCCCTTGCTCCGCACAAGTTTGGCGGCCCGCGAGGCATCGGTGGTCTCCTGATCCGCGGCGACGTGGCGATCGAGCCGGTGCAGGCCGGCACCCAGGAACAGGGGCTCAGAGGTGGCACGGAGGCGGTGCCGCTGGCGGTGGGATTCGCCCGGGCAATGGAGTTGGCGGTCGCGGATCGGGACGAGACCGCCCGTCAGGTGGCTGGACTCCGCGATCGGCTCGAATCGAGGCTGGTGGCCGCCGCCCGTCACGCCGACATCCCGGCAGTGGTGATCGCCGCCCAAGGCAGGCGGTGCCCTCACATCGCCACACTGGCCTTCCCCGGCCTCGACCGGCAGGCACTGGCGATGGCCGCGGACCTCGCCGGCGTCTGCCTGGCGACGGGGACCGCCTGCGCCAGCGGGTCGAGCGAGCCGGCGCCGGCCTTGGTGGCGATGGGACTCGAACCAGCCGTGGTCAAAAGCGCGGTGCGGCTGAGCGTGGGGCGGACAACGACGGAGGCGGAGATCGATAAGGCCATAGCGACGCTCGTACCACTTCTGGCCGCACGATTTTGAACGTGCCGGTGCCCGGGGCGATGCCACGACAGGTTTTGACGCTGTTACGGCCTGCCGGCCGCCGATACGAGCGCGTCGGGGAGGGTCACGGGTCCGTCGTGTTCCGCCAGAGCCGCTCGGGCATCGTCCGAAAGCTGAGTCAGTCCGGCCAGGGAGAGTTCGCCAGAATGTGTCGCCAACGAACTCGCCACCTCTGTGGAGATTTTGGTCAGTCCATCGAGAAGCAGCGGTCCGTCATGAATCGCCAGGGCGGATGCCACCTCAGGACTGATCGTCTGCAATCCTCCCAGCGAGAGCCAAGGGTCTGCCGGCGCAGCGTCGGCCCCACCGTCTGTCTCGTCATCCGTCGGCCCGGCCAGATTCGCCAGCAGGGCGTCGATATCGGCGACGTCCAATTCCTGGCCGGTGGAGGAGGCGAAGTAGGCGTCGATTTTCTCGAGGATGCCGCCGACGTCGAACTCAGCGTCTTGGTCGAACCGATCGAGTCGTCCGTGCATCGCCAGCGCCCGGGCCGTCGCCGCGTCGACCGTCGGGAGTCCATCCAGTGAGAGCCCTTGAGTGTGACGGGCCAGTTGCAACGCGGCGTCGGGAGTGAGTTGCTTGACGGCATCCAACCCGATCAGGCCCTCCGCACGACTGGCCAGATCAGCCGCCTCCGCGGCTGAAAGCGTCGTCATGCTGGCCGGATCCACGCCGGCCGCCGGCCGCAGCGCACCGCCGGTCGACAGCACGAGGCCCGAAAGCATCAATGCCGAAAGTCGGCGGCACGCCGGCCAAGGGAGTGTGGCGGGCGTCTGGGGCGGGGATATCATGGGAGCCTGGGCTTGTAAACGGCAGACACAACGCAACGCGAGTACCCATTCATGATCGCGCCGATCACGACAATCCGCAAGACGGTCTCGGCCCGGGCAGCCAGTTGGTCGAAGCTTGCTGCCGGGTGCTGCTGTCTGCTGGCGATGACCATTTCTGATGCGGCTGCCCAGCCGCCAGCCGCAGCCCCGGGCGAGGCTGACCTGGAAACTGGCGTGCGGGTTGCCCAGTGCCTGCGCGACGCCCAGCGGAAGCGGGAGGCCGGACAGATTACCGAGGCACTCGCCGACCTGCGGGTGGCCAACACGCTGATCAAGAAGACGCTTGGCGACAACCATCCCGATACGCTGCCCGTGCTCGATCTGGCTGGTCTGATCCTCCTGGAGAACGGTCAGTGTGCAGAGGCTCAGAACCCACTGCGGAAAGCGGTCGCCCTGCGCGATGCTCTGACGGCCGAAGGCAGGGAGGTCTCGCCGGTGGAGACTGCCGCCGCGCTTGTGCTGCTAGCCAGAGCGCAGATGGGTGTGGGGATATTCGAGCCGGCTGCAGACCTGCTCACCAAGGCGGTCGAACTCTTCGGCAAGTCGGTCGGACCAGGTCATCCGTCGACAGAGGCGGCACTGGAGCGGTTGGCTGAGGTGCACTTCGGGCTTGGTGAGTCCGCCGCCGGTCAGGCGGAATTGGAGCAGTTGCTGAAGCGACGGCAGCAGCGGGCAGGCCGGCTGGCGGAGGTCTTGGCGACCGCCACGCTACTCGCGCGGGCCCAGGCCTGGCAGGGCAATGCGGCAGCCGCGATCGAGCCGCTGGCCACGGCGATCACGACCCATGAACGGGCCCGCGCCGATCCACCTGCCGTCGCGAGTGCGTTACGGCAACTGGCTGAACTGCAGGCCGAATGCGGAGACCTCGACGCCGCGGGAGTGTCTCTCGAGCGGGCGCGGTCGACCGATCGGAAGCTCTTGGGTGAAGGCCATGCGGCGGTGTTGATCGACTCGTTGCTGCTGTTGAAGCTTGATGGGATGCGGGGCGACACGGCTGCGGCTCAGGCAGCCTGCGGGCCGATCGTGTCGGCGATCGAGCCGCTCGTTGCCCGTGACGATCCGCAGGCGGCGGCAGCCCTGCGGGCGGCGGCCGAGGTGCATCTCGAGGGTCAGGATCTCGGCCCGGCGGCCGAACTCTTTCGACGGGCCCTGGAACTCGACACCAAATTACTCGGTGCCGATCATCCAGACCGGGCCGCAGACGAGGCTGGCCTCGGGCGTTGTCTGCTGGGCAGTGGCGACACCAAAGCGGCGTTGCCGTTGCTCGACCATGCGCTTGCGGTGTCAAAACGAGTCCGTGGCCCCTTCCATGCCGAAACGCTCGCCCTGCTTGCCGAGGCGGGTGCGTGTGCAGCACAGGCGGGAGACCTCGCTACGTCGGCCGGAATTCTCAAGACGCTCATCGACCGGGGCGTCGCGCGGCGAAGTGATGCCTTCGAGGGAGACCTCTGCGCTTTGGTGGAGGGGGTGGCGGGGCTCGAGGAGCGGACGGGGAACGCCGATCGGGCGATGGAAACCCGCGCTGCCCTGATCGGTCTCCGGCAGCAGCAGTTTGGGCAGCAGCATGAACGGGTCGCCGACGTGATGGTCAGGCTGGCCAATGCCCGGCAGGCGGCCGGGAACCACCCCGATGCGGTGGCGCTTTACCAGAAGGCGATCGAGATCGTGGAGCAGGTGCGATCGGCTACCGACCCCGAGGTGGCCGCCATTCTGGTGCCGCTGGCAGTCAGCTACCGTGCGATCGGGGCTAACGAGCAGGCGGAGGAGTCGCTCGCTCGCGGTCTGGCGATCTGGGAGGCGAGTGTCGGTCCCGATCACCCAGTGACGATCGCGACGCTCAAGCCGCTGGCGCTGGTGCGACTGGCGCTGCGGCAGAACGATGCGGCCTTGCCGCTGATGACCCGGCTGCTGGCCGCCTACGACGCTGACCCGGCCACGCCGCAGACAGACACGATCAAACTTCTCAAAAAGCTTGCCCAGATTCATGAGACCCGCGGCGAAGCCGAAATCGCCCGCAGATACCTCGAGCGGGCGGTGGCAGGCGAGGCAGCCATGGGTAAGTCGGTCGGCGATGCTGGCGGCGGCGAGGATGTTGCCGTCGATACGTCAAAGCTGAAGAAGATGCTCACGGTCGATGAGGAGTCTGAGACCAACCTTGCCAAGGCACGAGAGGTAGCGGCGAGCCTGCAGGCTGCCGAGAGGCGGCTTTCCAAGGCCGATCCCGGCGGGCCGGCCAAGCCGAGTGCGGCCGTTCCCTCGCGACCTAGCGTGGCAGCGGCAGCATCGCCCCTCCCCGCCGACGCGCGGTCGGCGAGGCTGAAGGATGCCGCTGGAGTCACGGCCTCGGCATGGCAGAAATACCGAGATGGTCAGCGGGAAGAGGCGGTCGAACTACTCCGCGAATCGATTGCGGCATTGGACGATCCCAAGGCGGGCCTGAGCGGGCCTGAGCGGGCCGAACGGACGGGGATGCTCATCGCGTTGGCCGACATGCGGCCGCAGACGCTCGATTGGTCCAGCGCCGTCCCGCTCTACAGTCGCGGGCTCGAAATCGCCGCCACAGCACTCGGCGACGGCCATCCGACCACGCTCGTGGCGGCGGTCCGTCTGGCCGACGCTGCCCGTGGGCAGCGAGATCTGCGGCGGGCGTCGGAGATCGATGACCTGGTGGCCGCAAAGGTCGCAACCGCCATAGCGAAGGCGACCAAGCCGCAGATCGCCGCGCTTCGCGAGGCGTTGTGTGGTTCGGCAAATGTCGCCGTCGCTGTGGGGGATCGCGACGCCGCACTCCGCTGCCTCGACACGCTGGTACGCACCGGACCGCTCCTGGACGACCGCAGCCTGCTCCACGCCTTCGAACTGCTGGAGGAGCTGCTGCCGGCGGGAAGTCAGGACGAATCGGCCGCGGCGGTGCGATCCCGCGTCTTGCAGGCGGCTAACCTTGTGAAGGTATCACAGCCGGCCTTGGCTGGCATCGTGATGTATCAGTTGGCGCTGGCCCAGGAGGCGGCAGGGAAGTTCGAAGAGGCCGAGAAACTCGTGCAGCGTGCGGTGGATGCCGATCAACGGACGTTTGGGCGGGCCCATCCTCGGGTGTTGTGCTACCTGCTGAAACAGTCAGCGATCCAGGCAAGGCGGGGCGATACTGCCGCCGCGGCGCGGCTGCTGGCAGAGGTGCGTGAGAGTGAGTCTCAGAAAAACTTGGCGGCGGATGCCGATGTTGGTGATCTGTGTCGGCTGGCCGATCTGCACGCGGAACGTCGGGAGTTCGAGCCGGCTGCCAGGTGGCTGGCGGCGGCCCTGGAGGCTGCCGAAAAGAAGAAACCCACAGACCCGCTTTTGATAGCTGGAATCGCCAGGCATTCGGCGACACTCAGTCAGGCGCGTGGCCAGACAAGCCGCATGCAGCAAATCCTGAACGAGTCGGCCGCGCTTGTGCAGCCGGTATGGGGAGCCGGACATGCCGCTGCCGTGGCCGCCCGGCTTCGCGCGGAGCGAGCGGGTCAGGAGCAGGTCCGGGTGGCGGGCAAGTCGGGGGATGGGGTGAGGGGTGGCAGGAACGCCGCCGTTCGTGCCCCGTCGACCGCAGGTTCCGATTTTGCCGCGATCCTTGCCAAAAAATCGGCCGACACCGCTGGACGGGCCGCCGTCTCACGGACGCAGACAGGCCCGGACCAGACCGCTGGCCCGGCTGCCGTGGGCCAGGATGAAGGTCCCACGTTGGCCCCCGGCACGGCCGTCAGCGCCCAGGCCGACAAGGCTCGGCGGGCCCTCGATGCGGCGACGAGGCTCTACGGCGGTGATCCAAAAAAGAAGAAAAAGCCTGGCGCTGCCCGACAGGGGCTGGAAAACATGATGGTCTACCTCGGCAACCTGGAGACGCTTGCCAATGGGGCCGAGGGGGGTGTTCCCGCCGCCGTCGATCCAGCCGAAACGCGTTCCAGCCCGCCGGCTGCGGAGCGAGTCGACGAGGGGCCACCTTCAGCCGCGTCTCCTGCGGCAACGCCGGTGAAGCGATCCCCGTTCGTTGCCGCCTCGCGAAGCGGGCTTCAGCTGCGGACCGCCGTGGCCCGTCAGCGGACGCTGGGAACCAAAGCGCCGGCAGCGCTGACCGTCGAACAGTTGCTGCTCGCCGCCTGGAGCTCCCATGTCATCGGTAACGGGCAGGAGGCGATCATGTTCTGCGAGGAAGCGCTTGCCCTCGCCGTTCGAGATTCTGGTGAGTCGAGCCGGCGCGTCGCCGACGTGCTCGACCAAAGCTCCACGATCGCCATTTCTCAGGGGGACCTGGTTCGGGGAAAAAAACTGCTCGAGCGGCTCGGCAGCACACGGTGGAAATTGCTTGGCCCTACCGACCCGCAGGTAGCCGATGCGGCGTTTCGTCTGGCGACGTTGTTGGCCGAGTGTGGCGAATACGAGCGGGCGAAGCCGCTGGCCAATCAGGCACTGACAACCATCCGAAAGAATGCTGCCGTCGATCCACAGGGGGCGGCCAGGCCGCTGCTGCTGCTGGCCAGGATCGATCTGGGCCGGGGCGAACCGGGGGCAGCGGCCGTTCATCTCGAGGAGGCCCGCGGCCTCTTGAAAACAGTCGGCGAACTGGACCGCATACCGTTGCCGGCTGCGGTCGCTGCGTTGGCAGGACGCGTTTCCGCGGTCCAGTTGCTCAGCGACGTGGGTGATCTGCAGACCGCTCGGGACGAGTCGGATGACCTTTGTGTCGCGCTTGGCAGTCGACTGCCGCTGGGGCCTGGGCTCATCAGGGGAATCCTCATCGCTGCGACGCAGGCGCGACGCCTGTCGGGGGATGCCGCGGGAGCGGTCGACATTGCCAATCGATTGGTAAGTCTGGGTCAGGTCTCCTCCCGCTCGTCGGCGGCCGACGATCTGGTGGTGCTGGCCATGGCGCAGCAGGCGGCGGCCAACCCGCAGTGGGAAGCGACGGCCGATCAGGCCGGACAGGATCTGCTGCCGTACGTCAGACAGATGAAGCCGTCCACCACAGACGCCGCCGCCGTGGCGGCGGCCGCCAACCTTGCTGCCCTCTGGTGGGAAGGCGGGCGGGTTGACAAGGCGGCTGAGGCAGTCTCAGCCGCATCTGCCGCTGCCGTCACGCTGCCGCCACGCCATCCGGTCGCTGCCCGCGTGGAATGGCTGGCTGCACGGTCTGCGGTCGCCGAAGGGGACACGTCGCACGCTGCAGCGGTAATGGGGAGGGCGTCCGTTCGCGGCCACGCAACGCCGCGGCCTCTGCCGAGCAGGCTACAGAGGTCCTTCCTCTCGCTCGTCAACGATGCCGCCGGTCTGGAGGCGGTTCTCAATCATGGCGAGAGGCAGTCGACGAGCCCGGCTAGTGGTCCTGCGAACCGCTGAATTCCAAGGCATTGAATGCCCGTGGATTCCAGTGCAGCGCGAGGGCGGCAGCAGCGTCATACGACAGCCTGTCGACGGCCGGCAGGGAGAGCGTGCCCTGATGATCGGCAAGGCTGCGAGCCACGGCGACCGGCAGGGTAAAGACCCTTGGGAGTGCCAGCAAAGAACGGTGATCGGCAAGGGCAGCCGCCGTCTGCGGCGCGAGGCTCACAACACCACCCAACGACAGCGGATGCTTGAGCGTGGCGAGTTCGGCCGCCACGGGGGGTGTCAACTGCACGATGCCGTCAAGCGACAGTGGGCCTGAATGCCTGGCGAGACTCCGAGCGAGCGGCCGGTCGACTGTGTCGAGTCTCGCAAGCGAGAGCCAGTGGGCGTGACGCCCCAGAGCCATTCCCGCGGCCGGCAACAGGACCACCACGCCGTTCATCACCAGTGGTCCTTGGTGATCCGCCAGCCCGCCAGCGGCCGCCGGGCTGACCGTCGGGAGGCCGTCGAGCCAGAGAATCCCTCTGTGTCCTGCCAGCCCTCGGGCGGACTCTACCGAGAGCGTTGTCACGCCGCAGAGCGACAGGGGGCCGCGGTGCCGTCCCAGCGCTGCCGCTACCGCGGGCTCGAGTGTCGTGAGATGATCGATGGCAAGATCGCCCTCCCACGCCGCAAGGATCGCCGCCGTTTCGGCGTCGATCGCTGGAACATCCACGGTGAGCGGCCCGCTGTGGTGGGCGGCGACGAGCCTGGTCGCCTCGGCCGGTGAGAAGACCCGCGATCGTGCCAGGCCGGCTGCGGCGTCAGGCGTCGGCTGCACGGCAGCCGCGTCGTTCGTCAGGCTCGTGGCCGCGACCAGCAGCCAGCCTACAGCCCACCGCGGAAACAGCGCTGCGAGCAGCCAATGGTTGGGGCGGGCGGCGGTCATGGCGAGGGAGCGGGGAGAGGGATTCCGGCACCAACGAGCCGGAAGCGAAAGACAGCATGATACCTCACCGGCACCGCAAGTCGCCAGCCGCTGCCGCTATTTGCTTAGCCAAAGACGGTTGAGGCTCTGTAGCCAGTCCACCTGCCACTGCCCCTGCGAGAAGGCCAGAAAAACTGCGTGTGGGTTGCCGTTGGTGAGGGTGTCGACGCGGATCCGCTGGCCGTCCTGGGCCGCCGCGACGAGTTCATCCTGCGTGGGCATCTTGACGACGCTCCACTGCACCGAGACCCAGTCGACGTCCTCATACAGGCTGCTCATCAGCTTCTTCACGTCGTCGCCGGGTACTGCCGTGCGGTACCGTTCCTCCCAGCTACTGGCGGAGTAGTAGGCCGTGAGAACCGCCTGGATGCCGGCCACGTGGTCGATGCTGGCCGGGTCTATCGCCGTACCGCTCTCCGCCTGCGGGGTGGCGGTCGCTGGCGGCGTCGATTCCGTTGGCGGGGCTGGCATGCTGCTGGGCTGTACTGTGGGCGTCTCGCTGGCCCGCGGCGTTGCAGAGGCTACCTGGGCTATGGCTGGCGGGCTGGGCTTCGCCGGCGAGGCCTGAGCCGGCCGCGGATTGGCTGGGCGTACCTTCACCGGGGATCGCTCCTCGGCGACGGTTTCATCGTCATCTTTTGGTGCACTGACAGATGGTGACAGCAGGATCCCAGCTGTGACCGCCAGGACCGCCAGACATGCCAGGCCGACACCGGCTGTGATCATTTGCCATGGCTTCAATTGGCGGCCAAACAGGACGTTTTGCCCGCTTGGTTTTGGGCTGGCGTTCACCAGTGTCTGCCTGGAGGACTGTCGCCGTGACGAGGGCTTCGCGATCAGAAAGTCGTCGTCGAAGTCGCCCTGGTTGTCGCCGTTCGCTTCAGGATCACCCAGCAGTTCGTCGTAGATGTCAGCCAGCCTGGTCCATGGCCCATGCTCGGATTCACTGATCTCGTCACGCATCCGGAGCCGGTCTTGGTCCCGCAGCGACTGAAGTTTCTCCAGCGTCAACGGCCCTCTGGTTTTGCCCTTTCGCCGTACGAAGTACATGATGTGATTCCGGAAAGAAACGCCGTGGAGGGAAGTGTGAGCGGCCCACGATCGTAGCCGTTCGCGAGAACCTCATCCACGGCCTGTGTCGCCGGCACCGACAGGTTCGGTCGTGTCGATCGTGTCGTTGGGCGAGTCGTTTGTGTCCTCCACCTTGTCATCCTCGTAGCCCTTGGGCTTGGGGAAGGCCCGGGCCGGGTCGAGACCGCCGGCCACCGCCTGCTCGGTGAACGAGTCTTTGAGTTTTGGCCAGGCTCGGATTTTGAGTTCCTCTGGCGCCCAGGCCCAGATGCGGGCCCGCATGAGCACCGGACTCTTCCCTTGCCGCATCATGCCCTCGAAGCTCGCATCGACGAGCTCGGGGAACGAGCCGATGTCGGTCTGTTTCTGCACGCGGACCTTCGTTGGATCGCTGACCGAATACTTCTTGTCGTAGACCTTGTAGGCCATCTTCAAGAACCGGTTGAAGACGTCCATCCGCCCCTGGCCGAGGCCATCCACGAGCGCCCGGTTGATCATGCCGTCGACGAACTGCCGGGTGTTGTTCAGATCGAGTTTCATGACGTCACCGAGGCGAAGCGTCACGAACGCCTGGAGCGACTCCCGGTAGATCGGCTGGTCGCCCATTCCCTGGTCCTGAGCGAGGCTGACGAGCTTCTTAAAGCATTCGTTGGCCTTCGGCTCGTCGCCATAGATATAGGCCATGATCGTGGCCTCGTTCAAAAACCGTTCCCAGCCCTTCATCAGGTCGTCCACTTCTGCCCGGTTCCAATACTGCGTGCTGACGCCCGCCTCGGATTGGATCATTTGAATCGCCTCAGCGAGAGCCGCTTCATAGGCGGGGATGAATCGCGGATCGGGCAGCAGGTCCACGCGGTCTGAAACGCCGTCGTAACTGATCCGGCCGGTCCGCATCAGCTCTGCGATCATGTTGAGCCGCCGCTTGATCACGAGCAACTCGTTGCGTCCCTCGCGGTTGCGGCTCTCGAGCGACTTGGCATAGCCCTCCTCCATCCAGTAGATGCCCTGGGCGCTCGGGTGCCGCCAGTCCATTGGGCCATACTTTTCCATCAGTGCGAGCATCTTTTTCGCGTCCATCCGATAGCGGTCGAGGAGCACCCTCTTTTGGAGGTGGGGGATCAAGAGTTCGAAGCAGGGCTTGCCAAGCTCGGGCACGCTTTGGAGCGTGCCGACGAGGGGTTTGTTGGTGCCCTCCGGAATGCCGCGGCCGGTCATCGCGGCGGCGTCGCTGGAGGCGTTGACCATCACGACCAGTCCGAGCATCCGCAGGAATTCCTCGTCGGGCTTGGCGTCGAACTTCGCGAGCGTGTCGAGCACGGGCTGGATTTCCGGATGCTGGTCGAGCAGCTCCGCCAGCGTGTCGGGGGCACTGGCAACCGACTTGAAAGCCTCCACGACCTCCATCCCCGTGCGGCCTTGATTCTTGTCACCGAGAACCTCCTGCATGTCGCTGGCGAGCCGGGCTTTCAGAAACCAGTGCTCGCGGTCGCGGTCACCGCCGACCTTGTCCATGAGGATGTAGCCAAGATCCTCGTAGAGCTTGGGAGCGTTGGGATTCAACGGGATGCCCTGGGACCGCAACAGTTCGATCCCCCGACTCACCCAGCCCCAGCGGTCGAACGGTTCCTCGGCCATCACCGAAATGTTGTAGGCCATGTTGATTGCCTGGAAGCCCCAGATGTTCACAAAATGTGGCTGGAGCGATGTGATCCATTCGGCGAGTGTCTGGGCCTCGAAATACTGCCCCTTGGCCTGCAGTTCGTCCGCCCGGATCCAGAGGACGTCGGTGGCCAGTCCGCGGAACGTGCCGAGTGCCGCCGTCGCCAAGGCCACGTGCGGCGGCATGCCCTGCGTCCCCTCGACCGCCATGACAAGCTGCAGATCGTTGCGCTGTCGTCCGATCGACCGCAGGAGGAATCCGGCCCCGATCAGGCAGCAGACGATGACGCCGCCACAGACGGCCTCTACGATCCAGTCGCGGCTGCCGATCGGCTGGGCGGCCGTGGCTGCAGGGCGGTCGTCACCGACGAGCGGCCGAGCGGCGGCAGCGGGGCGAGGTGGCGTGAGGGTCTGTGTCATGGTGTCACGGATGCAAGGACCGAGTGGATACTGGGGGTCATGTATTGGAGCGGACGAGGTCGCGTTGCTCAAAGCAGAACCAGGCCAGCAGGCCGAGGGCGACCGGGGCGACGATGCCTACCCGCAGAATGCATTCGAACACGCTCCAGGGCTGAATGTTCATGCCGGTGGCGACCGCCGTGACTGTGTCGTAGCGGTCGAACGACGGGATCACTTTCACGAACAGCTCGCCGAATATGGCCATGATCACCTTGAACGCCTCCCAGTATTCACCCTGCTTCAAGAAGTCATAGAAGGAGGCGTAGCGGAGCTGTGCCATGTCCTTCACGGTCGCCGTCGCGTCGTCCATGCCGGTGTAGAGTTCGAGCGAATCCCCGACGAAACCGCTGCCAAATGCCGAAAGAAAAACCATCAGGCTCAGGAGCACCGCCATCGGGAAGCCGAGGAAGGTCGAGGAGGCGACAGCCACCGCCGCGATCATCGCCAGCTTGAGCCAGATGACGAACAGGCACTTCAGGTAGTTCTGGCCAAACGAGCCGACTGGCTCGAGAATCTCCAGTCCCTTGCCGGGCACGATTGAAATCGTCGTTGGCCTGGTGGCGCCAGGGAGCACCAGGTTTTTGTTTTCGATCGTCAACCGGAGCGTCCCTTTGTCGTCGATCGCCACGGTTGGGATCTCGATCGTGTGCGTGGTCTGGCCGGCGAGCGTGTAGGGCACGTGCTCGCCGTCACGGTAGGGATAGGGTCGGCCGTTGACCCACATCGCAAAACGCACATCCGCACGGTCGAGTCCGGTGCCATCGCCGTAGGGCCTGATGCGGAGGTGTACCACCGGTGACACCTTCTTTGCCTGTGCCAGTCCGGTGAAAAGATACTCGCTCACCTTGTCCGGAGTGATCGTGTGCCATTTGCCGTAATACTGCTCGCGAATGCGCTGCCGTGTTCCCTGGCGGTCTTTCTTGAAGGCGTCTGGCAGGTCTTTTTCGAACTCGTCGATCACCTTCTCGATCTCTTTGGCATAGGCATCCCCGCCGGGATGTGTCGGCCGGACGCTCTGCCGGGCGGCGAGCACCTGCTCTTCCACGGCGAGCCGGTCGCCCTCGCTCGAGGCGGGGGAGAGTGCGAGGAGTTGCGTGAACGAGTAGATCCCGATCCCGGCCACGGCCACCAGCAGCGCGTTGACCGCAACCAAGCCGCCCCACTTCCCGAGGAGATACTCGGGCCGACCGAGCGGCTTGGTGAGCGTCATGTGGATCCGGCTGGAGTCGATGTCGCCGCAGAGGCTGCCACAGCCGAGGAACACGTTCAAGAGCCCGAGCAGGAGCGTTGTCGTGCCCAGCGCCCAGGTGAGCAGGAATTGCACGCGGTATTCGAGCCGTTCGCCGGAGTCGAGCAGGAGCGGCAGGATTGGCAGCGAGAGCACAAGCACGATCAGGAGTACGAGTGCCGCCCGCATGCGGATCGCCTCGTCGACGACGGTGCGGGCGACAGCCGCCCAGCCGGGCCCCGAGAGGATGGCCCGCAGGGCCGTGAGCCCCGCCAGGAATCCTGCCGCAATCGCGACGGCGGCCCCGATCGTGATCGCTCCGGCCGAGAGGCCGTGCCGCATGAGAAACCAGAGCAGGAATGCGGTGCCTGCCAGGCCACCCACTGCGGTCGCGAGCCAGCGGTGCTGCGGCGCGGCTTTGAAGGCCCGCCAGAGCAGTATGCCGGGCGCGGCCGCGGCGGCAACTTGCAGAAAAACTCCCAGCGGGAGCGGCAGTCGCCATGCTGCGAGTTCCGCCAGGCCGCTGCCACCGGCCAATACGAAGGTCAGGATTGCCGCACGGCTGGCGGGACCGACCGCAACGTTTTGGCCTTCGCCCAGCAGGGCCGAAACGGCGTGGAATGTCCAACCGATTGCTGCCACGAGGCCGAGCAGCCGGACGGCAGTCGCCACGGCTGGAGCGGCCTGCGCATCAAGCAGCCAGGCGGCACCGGCGGCTGCCGCGACGATCCCGACGAGCACGGCGGCAAATCGGCCGAGCAGCATGCTGTCGAGCGCGGGTGTGCCGGGGCGGCGTGGGGCAGGGCGGGCGTGGGGTGCGGCAGGCATCGTTTCCAGACCTTCATGGACGACGCGTGAGCGACGACAGGATGTCGTCGTCGGGATCCTCGACAGAGCCGGTCTCGGCCGCGACGGCCTGCTGCGACGGAGGGACTGCGGCCGGGGCCGGGGCCTGCGGACGGGCAACGAGACCAGCAAGCGTGTCATCTTCAGCGGCCGGAGCGGATGGAGCCGTTTTTTCCGAGCCAGTCTGTGACGTCGCGGCCCTGGCGGCGAGCGAATCGAGAATCTCCTCACCGTCGGCCTCGGTGTCAGCTCCCGCCTCGGTCGCCCCTTCCCGAAGGAAGTCGGCGATCTGGCCGCCGCTGCGGGCACCGCTGGTGTGCGTCCCATCCTTGCGGGCAGTGTCGACGATTTCGAGAAACAGCGACTCGAGCCGCCGGCGGGGCTGTTCGACGCTGCGGAGGCCGAGGCCACGCTTTTCGAGTACCGCCTGAATCTCGGCAACCACGTCTGCAGGCAGCCGGTCTGTCTGGAGATTCGTGAGGTCCTGCTGTTCAAGGAGTTCGCCGCAGGTGCCCTCCGCCCGCACCTTGCCGCCGAACATGATCGCCACCCGGTCGCAGAGGTCTTCGACGTCGGACAAGAGATGCGTGCAGAGGAGAATCGTCTTGCCACGCTCGGCCAGTTTCTCGATCACGTCCTTGATCTGACGGGCCCCGACCGGATCCATGCCGCTGGTCGGCTCGTCGAGAATCAGCAGTTGTGGATCGTTGATCAGGCTCTGGGCGAGGCCCACCCGCCGCTGCATGCCCTTGGAGAATTCGCCGACCGGACGGTGCTCGACGGCCTCGAGCCCCACCATCTCCAAAAGCTTCGAGACGCGCTCGCGGCGGATCGGAGCCGGGATCCGAAACAGCCTCCCGTAATAGTCGAGCGTCTCGCGGGCGGAGAGAAAGCGGTAGAGGTAGCTCTCCTCCGGGAGGTAGCCGATCTGCTTCTTTGACTCGACGTGTCGCGGACGCTTTCCCATCACGGCGATCCGCCCGGCGGTCGGCGTCAGGAGTCCCAGGAGCATCTTGATCGTCGTGCTCTTGCCCGAGCCGTTGGGGCCGAGCAGGCCGTAGACCTGCCCACGGCGGACCTCGATATCGACGCCATCCACCGCGCGGACCCGCGGCCGCATCCAGAAGTCGCGAAAGATCTTCGTCACACCCGCGCACTTGATGTCCACGGGCCGCTGGTCGTCTGCCGCCATGGTGGTAGGTACCGCCTGCGTGATCATCTGGTCCTCCCTGCCTATTTTCCGGTCTGCAATTGCCGGGCCCGCTGCATGCTTTTTTGCTCCGTCTTGAGCGCCTTGAGCTGCTCGCGCTGCTTCATTTTTTGGATCTCGGGATCGCGGTTGAGCTGGAGCTGGAGTTGGCCTGGAACCGTATAGAAGGTTTCGACGTCGCCGGTGAGGATCTTCTCGCGAGCATCCTCCCAGAGCCGCGACAGGATGATCCGAGGATTCTGCTCATACTGCGGCAAGAGCCGCTCGAACATTTCCCGTTCCGACTTCACCCGTTCTACCACCTGCGTGCGGTAGGTGTTGGCCGCATTGATCACCCTCGCGGCCTCACCGCCGATCTGGGCCTTCTCCGTCTCGAGTGCCGTGAAGGCCTGGTCGAGTTTTGCGTCGGCAGCGTCGGCCTCGGCGGCCGTGCCCGCCTCGACGGCCTGTTCGTAGTCGGTCACGAGGCCGACGAGTTTCTCCGCAGCTTCGCCCGCGGTCTCGGCGAGGATCCGCGTACGGTCCTGCTGGGCCGACACGATCCGTTGTGAGCGGTCGGCCTCCGCGGTGGTCACATCATCAAAGCTCTTCACGACGGCCATCGGCGCGGTCACCTGATCGAGATTGAGTTGATCGATCGTGAGGCCGGTCTTCATCTCATCGAGTCTGCGCTGGGCGATGCCGATCGCGAGTTCCCGATTCACCACGCCCTTGAGAAAATCCTCTGCCGGCAACTGGGCTGTCGCCTGCACGATTCCCTGCTGGATCGCGCACCGGACGATCTCTTCTCCAAGCGCGGGCTTGCCGACGTTGGTGATGTAGTCTTCAGGGTCGGCCACGCGGTAAGTGAGCGACCAGCGGGCGTGGGCGATATTGAAGTCGCCGGTCAGGAGTGACCCGTCCTTGATCGGATTGAGTGGCCTGGCCTGGCCTGAGCGGAAGCTCTCCTTTGATTCGCCGCCGCCGGTGATCTCGTACCAGAACTCACGGTTCAAGTCGATCGTCGTAGGCCGCGTGTCGACCTTGATCACCTGCTCGATCGGAAACGGCGCGGCGAGGTAGGTGCCCCGCTCGAGCACCCGCTGGCCGGGGGCCCCGACGTAGTCGCCGAACCGCAGTCGCAACGCGACCTCGTTGGAGCCCACGCTGAACGTGCCGCTTAGGCAGTAGGCGACAAGCAGGCCGAACATGGCAAACTTGAGGATGCCAAAGCTGACCTTGAGCGCCTCGGCGAGCGACTGCTGTGCCGGGTCAAACGCATCGCCCGGATCGTCCGATGATGCCGGGGCCGCAGGCGCGACGCCCGCAGCCGCGACGGCAGGATCGTTCACGGCAACGCCATGGACGCTCGAATCGTTCATCGGCTGATCGCTCATGTCTGTGTCTTTCATAACTGGTTCGCTGGCTGGCTGGCCGCTTACTGCGGCAGCGGTCGGGCCTGCGGGGCCGGTCGCTGGGCTGGTGCCGCCTGGCCCGGATCCCGGTTGAACCAGTCGAGGATGCCGAGGCTGTCGGCCGAGAGCACAAAGGTCGTGTTGTGGTCGAGCATCTTCTTCAGGGCCTCGACCTTGCGGAGAAAGACCGCAAAATCCTCATTGGCGGCGAAGCTCTGGTATTCCTTGGAGGCCTCGCGGTCGCCCTTTGAGCGGATCGTCTGTGCCCGCCGCTCCGCGAAGGCGAGAATTCGCTCGCGGGCGCTCTCCGCTTCGCTGCGGATCGCCGAGGCCTGCGCCTGCCCTTCCTGCAGGGCGTTTTCGCTGAGCCGCTCCCGGGTGGTGATCATCGTCTCAAACACCTTCTGGGTCGTCGACTCTGGCAGGACGATCTTGTAGATGCCCACGCTCTCCACCTTCAGGCCGTAGCCCGACTGGGCGAGCGACTTCTCCAGCGAGCTCTTCGCCAGGTTCTCGATCTCGTCGAGTTTGATCGCATTCTTGTCGAGGTTGACGAGTTGGTCGAGCCGGTAGCGGCTGATGAGGCCTCGGATCTCGCGGAGGCGGCTGGAGAGCTGCCGCTGGGCCTCGGCAGGGTCTTTGAGCGTGACGTAAAACTCGAGCGGATTCTCGATCCGCCACGTGAGATACGTCTTCACGATCACGCTCTTGCCGTCGGCCGTCTGGAGTTCCTCGACGGTGTCTTCCAGCAATTGCAGCCGCTTCGAGTAGTGCGTGACTTTATGAATCGGCCAGGGAAGCCGGAACTTGAGCCCGGGCGCCGTCTGCACGCTGCCGTCGTCCGCCTTGTCGAATGTGGTGCGGACGGCAACCTGGTCATACCGCACCTGGTAGAGAAACATGTACGACAGCAGGGCGGCTGTAATCACAATGCCCATGAGGATCGTGAAGGAGTTTTTCATGGAGTCACCTATTCACCGATAAGCGTGTCGATGGCGTTGGTCGGGTCGCTGAAGTCGAGGTTGAGCACGGGCAGGTCACCCTTATCCCCGGCGATCACCACCTTGCGGCGATCGACGAGCGAGTTGGCGAGGACTTCGAGATATTGCTTTGTGCGGAAGTAGGCGGGGGCCGCCTGGTAGGCGAGCAGTTGGCCGGCAAACCGTTCGAGCGCCGACCGCTCGCCGATCGTCTTCTTCCAGCGATCGGACCGGGCCTTGTGGATGATCTCAGCCGCCTCACCGCGAGCCTCGCCGAGCAGTTCCTCGATTTCGATTTCCTGCTTGGCGAGTTGCTGAGCGGTGATGGGCAGGACGTCGCGGGCGCCGATCTTGGCGGCCACCTCCGCGGCGGCGGTGCGGGAGTCGTCGAGCCGCACGATGGCATCGTTGATCTTTCGACTGCGCTCCACCGAGCCGGCGACTTTCGCCAGCGTGACGATCGCGTCTTTATACGCCTGTTGCACAAGCGTCTCCCGCTGCTGTTGCGCGCCGATCTGGCGGTGGAACTCGCGGGCCACCTTGCCCGGCGGCGGCTGGAGCGTGCAGATACCGACATCCACGATCTCAAAGCCCAGGCCGAGGGCATCAACTCGGCTCTGAATCCGCTTCTGGAGTTCCGGGCCGCCCTCGGTGCGACCCTTGGAGAGCAGTTCGTCGAGCGGCTTGCTGGCAAAGTAGGTGCTTGCCTCCTGCTGGGTGACCAGTTCGATCGAGTCGCGGGCGGCGGTCGAGCCCTCCAGAAACGTGACGAGGTCGCCGATGCGATACTGCACGATCACGTCGGCCATCAGCAGCGAGAGCGAGCCACCACCGCCGGCCGCGGATTCCGGGGCGCAGAGAAACAACTCAAGGCCCATTTTCGAAGCATCGTCGTCACCCCCCGTCCAGAGCAGGCCTTCCCGCTTTTTCTCAAAGCGGCCCAGCTTGTCACTGGAAATCGTCAGCTGGAGGACTTTTCCGGTAGGGTAGATTTCCGCGGTCTCGACCGGCCATGGCGCCTTGAAATGGATTCCCGGGCCGACCGGTCCGCGGGCAAGCGCGCCTTGCCGCAGCACGATCCCCTGCTCGTCGGGACCGACGATCACAAGCGTGCTCAGGGCGAGGAGCACGCCGCCGGCAAAGACCGTCAGTGGCGTCACCGCGCGGCCGAGCATCTGATAGAACCAGCTCCGGGAAACTTCAACGCCAAACTGGTAGTTGATCAGTTCTCCCACCACATGGCCGAGCGATTCGGGAGCCGTGAGCAGGCCGAGGAACCGGCTGTCGAATGCCGGCCGCGGAATCTCGCCCGGCCGCTTTGGCCGGTAGGCCGCGAGCAGGGAGGTGAGCAGAATCTCGCCGCCGATCAGAATCATCATCGAGGGAACGAGCCGGGCCAACAGTTCAAAGAACGACGTCTCTTTGACGATGGCCACCGCGGCGGCGCCTGCAAGGAGCAGGGCGGCCACGAGAAATGTGCCCATCAGGTAGCTGGCACCACCACGAAGGAGTTGCCACTCGCGGACCCGCGTGTAGCCGCTGATCCAACGGGCGGCGATGAAGGCCACGAAGGCCACACCCGCCGTCGCGAACATCAGGCCGACTGGATTGCAGTCTTTGGAGAGAGAGAGGGCGATTCGGTCGGTGCCGAAGCCAGCTGCGCGGTAGAGCAGGGCGAGACCGGCGGCAATGAGATAGAGGGCCACCCCGAAACTCACCGCGGGCAGGCCGTAGGCATAGAGCCGGTCGAGCCGGTTGCGGGCCAGTTGCAGTTCGTCGCTGGTCTCGCCGAAGATCGCGGCCGTGGTGGCGTCTTGGGTGGCCAGCTTTTCCGCGGCCAGGGTCTCGGTCCGCTCGACAGCATGCTGCTGGTAGATGATCGCGAGGATGATCCAGATCGGAATGCCGCCGGCGATGTGCCAGGTGGCGGCCTGAATGGCGGGGCTCTGGGCCCAGGCGCCGATCAGCCCCGTGGCCACGCAGAGCACGACCTGGACGGCGAGGCCAGCGAGGGCCGCCGTGGTGCCGCGGCGATAGGTGAGTTCGTCGTTGTTCATGCTTCTGAAACTGATCCGGCCTCGATTAAGTCTGATCCTGCCATCTCCATCATGCAGCCGCATGTGAGATTTCAATGAGCGGCAAAGAGCCGGTATCCTATTGTCATGACGCCAATCTTTTCCATCGCTCGCAATGCATTCCTCGAGGCCATCCGGCAGCCGATCTTCATCGTGCTTGTGCTGATCGGTCTGTTGGCGATGGTCTGCAACGTCAACCTCGCCGCGTTCACGATGGGGGAGGATGAAAAGCTGCTCGTCGATCTCGGACTGAGCACCCTCCTGATTGTGGGGTTGCTGCTGGCCGCCTTTACGGCGTCGAGTGTGCTCTCGAAGGAGATCGAAAACAAGACGGTGCTCACCGTGGTGAGCAAGCCGGTGGCGCGGGCGGCGGTGATCGTCGGAAAATTCCTCGGCGTGGCCGGGGCGCTGGCCGTCGGCTATTACGTCCTGCTCCTCGCGTTTTTGATGGCGGTTCGGCACAAGCCGCAGATGGGCATGGGCCGTGGCGAGATCTACGACGGCCCGGTGCTCACCTTCGGCCTGCTCTTCGGCCTGCTCGCCCTGCTGACGGCGGGGCTGCTGAACTATCTCTACCGACGGCCTTTTCCCTCGACGCTTACTGCCTGTCTGGCCGTGATGCTCACGGTGGCGGTTGGGATCTGCTCGATCCTGGCCCGCGACTGGTGGCTGCAGAGCCCGCTGACCGACTTCAATCCGCAACTCATGTACGCGATTGGGATGGTGTTTCTGGCGATTCTGGTGCTGTCGGCAGTGGCGATAGCGGCCTCGACGCGGGTCAACCAGGTGATCACGCTGCTGATCTGTTGCGGCGTGTTTCTCTTCGGCTTGGTGAG
>CAMCQY010000021.1 GCA_945877135.1 Candidatus Kuenenia stuttgartensis | reverse complement strand
GCAATCCCCAGCCCTGTCGTCGAGGGAATCCACGGCCTCCATTTTTTCGGGGCAAACTCCTCCAAGAGCGTGAGCACCACGCCGAGCACGGCGCCCACCACGATCGCCGCAAGCGCACCCTTCGGCAGGGCATGCAGCCCCTGCGCGAGCAGCCGCGCGACCCCTTCCCAGACCTTCGCCGCCGGCGCCGGCAGCTCCGCCGACCCAAGCCTGCCAGGATTGCTCTGCACCACGAAGATATAGGCCGGCACCGAAATCAGCGTGCCCGCCACCACGCCAAAAAGCTGTGAGATCGTCTGCTTCCGCGGATTGCCGCCGAGCAGGTAGCCGCTCTTCAAATCGGTGAGCAGGTCGGCCGCATGCGAGGCCGCCCCCGACGTAATGCAGGCCGTCATCAGGTTGGTCGTGATGTTTGACGGCGCGATCACGCCATAGAGCAGCTGCGTGATCTTCCCCATCGCCCCGATCGGCGTGATGTCGGTCTCACCCGTCGCCCGCGCTGCCACGATCGAGAGCAGAAACGTCACCAGCACCGCGAGGATGCCCATCCACCAGGTGATGCCAAAAAGAAAATGGCCGAGCACCACGCAGGCAGTGCCCGCCAGACCAACCCCCACTACGAACCACGAGGCCGGCACCTCGATGTGCGCCAGTTCGTCGTCGATCCGCTCGTTCGTCCGCCCGCGGCCAAAGAGGCCCGCGAACGTGCCCGACAGGCCGCCGAACGCCCGCAGCACCGTCCGCCACTTGAGTGCAAACGACAGGAGCCCGCTCGTCACCATCATCGCCGTCGCCGGCCAGAGCACCCACGACACGATCCCCTTGTAGCCGGGCTGCACGATCCCCTGCGCAACGAGGATCGGGCCGATGACGCCGAAGCAAATGATCGAGCCGATCAGCATCGATGCCGCCACCCGCAGCCCCATGATCGCCCCGGCCGCCAGCATGATCAGCGAGCCTTCGATCCCGATCGTGTATTTCGTGAGCAGGTCGCGGCCGACCGCCGTCGGCAGGAAGGGCAGCTCCGCCGGAAAGGCATAGGCGGAGAGCGACTTCACCGCCGCGAAGAGATCTCGCCAGACCGCGACCACGGCGCCGATGATCCCGGCTGCGAAGAGCGACCGCGCCTTCACCACCGCCTCGCCGCCGGCCGTGTGCATGCTCTTGAGCGTTTCGGCGGTGGCGATGCCGGAAGGGAAGGGGAGCTGGTCGATGTTGATCAGTTGCCGCTTGAGCGGGATCGCCATGAACACACCCAGAAACGACAGCGCCCCCAGCCAGAGCATGATCTCCCACCACTGCATCAGCCGGCCGGTGGTGAGATAGAGCGCGGGCAACGCCGACACGAGCCCCGCGCTCGACATATAGCCGGCGGCGCTGGCGGCGCTGCTCATCGTGTAGTTTTCGAGCGTCGTGAACGGCCTGTTTCGCCACGCCGGCACCACCTTCTCGAGCACCGAGAAGACGGCATAGGCGATGATCGACGCCGTGATCGTGACGCCCAGTCCCCAGCCCGTCTTGAGCCCCACGTAGAGGTTCGAGATCGACATCACCCCGCCGATGATCATCCCGGTGACCACCGCGCGGGGCGTGAGTTGCACGGCGTCGTCGCCGGCATAGACGTTGGCCAGCCACCACTGCGCCGCCTGGCGCTCATCGTCAAATGGCGGATGCTGCGTGTCGGGTGGGGTCAAAACACGTCCAAATGGAAGTGGTGACCCTGGTAGTAGCGGCGCGACTTCGGGTATTCGTTTTGCCACGCCCGGTTGTAGACCGGCACCCGCATCTCCTGCGGATAGCGGTAGTAGAGATCGTTGGCGCTCTGCTGGTAGCTATCCGCATAAAAGTTGTGCGGATACCACACATACGGATAGTGGTAGAAGCGGTTCCAGTCGGTGGCGTTGTAGGAGTTGCCCCACTGGTAGCCATACGCCTGCTGGCCGGCGGCCGGCGGCTGGGCGTGCGCTCTAGGCGCTGCCATCAACATGGCTCCGGCCAGAATGGCCGTGCCAAGCATGGATCGCATCATCGGATTGTCCCCCCTGAAGATCCCGGACTCAGGGGTTGTATCGGCCGGCCGCACGACCGTTCTTCACGGAAAAACCGGCAGGGTCGGAAAACCCGCTGGCACGTGATGGCACGCACAGTTCCCTCGCTTGCGCGTCGGGCTTGCATGAGAGGGGAGATTCAAGCCCGCAGCGCAAGCAAGGGAATAGGCTTCCATCCAAGCCCGCAGCGCAATCAAGGGAATCGGCTTCCATCCAAGCCCGCAGCGCAAGCAAGGGAATAGGCTTCCATCCAAGCCCGCAGCGCAATCAAGGGAATCCGGGCAGCCTCGGACGGTCAGGCCTTCGATGACGGCAGCCGGCCCTCGGCCAGCTCCCGATCCCACTCCTCGATCAGCGGCCAATGCTGGGCACACGTGCCGAAGTCGGCGAGTTGCAGGTAGCCCCGCAGCCGCTCGAGCGTCTTCGCGATCAACCGGTCATCTTTCTTGAAGATCGGCCCATGGCTGGGAAGGAGCCATTCCACATCGCTGGCCGCGATCCGCTCGAGCGACTTGATGAAGGCTGGAATGTCGCTGCCGTGATGGGCGTCGATCGCCCCCACCGAGCCGTCGCGGTAGATGTTGTCGCCCGAGAGCAGCAGGTTGCCGATGCGGAAGGCGAGCTGGCTGTCGGTGTGGCCCGGCGTGTGCCAAACCTCCACTTTGTGGCCACCGATCTCGATGCTCTCGCCGTCGACCACCTGGCGATCGATCTTCACGATTGGCATGTCGAGGTGGACGTTCTGCGCAGCGATTTCGGCGAAGGTCTTGATGCGGTCGCCCGTCTCCAGCGACTCGACCGCCAGCGGATGGGCCAGCACCGGCGCCTTGAGGATGGCCTTCGCCTTCGCGAGGCCCTGGATGTGGTCAACGTCGGCGTGCGTGGCCACGAGTGCCTTGCACTGCGACAGCGGGAAGTCCATCTCCCGGATCATCTCCACGATCTCGTCGACGCTCTCTTCGTAGCCGATGTCGATCAGCGCCCAGTCGCGGTCGTCGTAGATCAGGTAGACGTTGCAGCCAATCCGCCAGCCGGCCTGGTGGTTCATCTCGATGACACCGGGGAAGACAGGACGACGTTCGAGCATGGGAGTGGATGGTCTGCGTGAGGAAAAATGGCTGGCCTAAGGCCCGCGGCCCGCCGGCTGGATTTGCGGCAAACGGCGGCGGAAGACACACTGTTCAAAGAAGTCTAGACGTTTTTCATCCAAAGTGTAGCGAGATGGCATCTTTCCCTCGGACGGGGTTTGCGGTGTGGGCCGGCAGCGTTGAAGAGCTGTGCGGCCTGATCGACACCCTGCGACCGCTGGCCCACTCGCTCGGCGCCCCCGATCCGCAGGCCGACGATTGGTATGGCGCGCTCTTTGGCAAACTCCGGCCCCAGGTGTCGCGGGAGCCCGTGCTCGTCGCGGCCGTCTGCGGCGGCACCAACACCGGCAAGAGCCTGATCACCAACACGCTCGTGGCCGCGGAGATCAGCCGCTCCGTGCCTGAGGCGGCGCGAACCCGCCATCCGGTGGCGAGTCTCCCGCAGGGGCTCGCCGCCCGCACCGATCTGGCGGCGCTCTTTCCCGGCTTCGCGCTTGCGGCATGGCAGAGCGTGCAGGACGCGATCGACCTCGGGCCGGATGCGAGCGGCAACGCCGACCGGCTCGTGTGGCGCGAGGATGCCAGCGGCCGGCAGCCCGCCAGGCTCGTGCTTCTCGACACGCCCGACATCGACGGCACACTGCGGGAAAACTGGCACCGGGCCGAGCTGGTGCGGAACGCCTGCGACGTGATCGTGGCCGTGCTCACCCAGCAGAAATACAACGACGCCGCCGTGCGGGATTTCTTCGCCGCCGCAGCGGCTGCGGGCAAGGCCGTGGTCGTCGTCTTCAACATGATCGACTGGCCGCGGCAACGCGATCGCATCGGCGGCTGGCTGACGACCTTCACCGCGGAGACAGGTGTCGCGCCGCTGGCCGTCTACGCCGTGCCCCACGACTTCCGCGCCGCCGAGGCGGGGCGGATCGAGTTTCATCCACTGCCTGAACTCACACCCGACGGGGCCGCGGTTGACCTCGCCGTCCGACTGGCCGACTGCGACTTCGATCGCATCAAGCTGCAGGCGATGGAGGGGGCTCTCCGCGTCGTGCTCGATCCCGAGACCGGTGCCGGCCGCTGGCTCGACTCCTTCGAGACGACGGCGAAAGAGTGGCGTGACGCCCGACGCTTGCTGACCGACGAGGCCCACGTGCGGGTGGAACTGCCCACCGCGCCCCGCGAAATCGTCTGGAACGAGATCTGGCAGTGGCTCGAACCGCGTCGTTCGGGCCTCGACCTCACCGTCAGCAAGGTCTATCGCGTGGCGGGCAAGGGGGTGAACTGGGCGGCACGGCAGGTGGGCCTGGTCCGCAGCGAGGCGGAGCGACGCGAGGATTTTTCCACGGTCGAACTGGCGGCACTGAAGACCGCCCTCGGCGACTTCGTCGAACGGCTCGACGACGCCTGCCGCCGCAATCCGCGGCTGGCCGCGATGCTCGGGGGCCGGCTCGTGGATGGCGACCGCGCGGCGTGGTATGCCGACCTCGAACGCCGCCACGCGAGCCTGCCGCTGGTGTCGGAGGACTACCGCACATTTGTCCGCAACGAACTCGACCGCTTCGCGAAGGAGAACCCCGGCATGGTGCGGTTCATCCTCACGGGGCTGAATGTCGGCGCGGTGGCGCGGCCCGCAATCACCGTGGCGCTCGGCATGGCGGGAGCGGCGGCTGTGCCCGCGGCGGCGGCCTCGGCCGGAGGGCTGTCCGTGCTCGTCCACCACGTGGGTGACGTCGTCGTGGGAACGGCCGCGACGATCGCCGGCGAGGGGGCGCTCGGCCTGACGATGGCAGGGCTCAAACCGCTCATCGAGACGCTGTTCGCCGGCTGGTCAGCGGAACGGGGCCGCGTGCTCGCGGAGACGCTGCACGACGTCGTGCTCGGCGACAGGCTCGAGGAGATCGACCGCCTGGCGAACGCGGCCGCGGCGCCCGAAGTGACACGGGCCCGCCGGCTGCTCGTGGAGTGCGGGCGGGACCTTGGGCGAGACCTTGGCCGTGATATCGGCCGCGAAGCGGTCCGGGAGGTTTCCCGATGAACGAGCAACAAGACCAGTCGTTTCAACAGCCTCGCGGCGAACCGATCGACTTTGCCAGCTTTGACGAACTGGTCGAGACACTCGCTCGCTGGAGCGGCTCGCTGCCGGAGTGGCCGCCGGCCCGGGCGGTGCGGGCGGAATGGGAACAGATCGAACCGCGGCTCGACCGCGCCCGCCGCGAGCTTTCCAGGATGCTCGTCGTCGGCGTGATCGGAGGCACCGGCACCGGCAAGAGCACGCTCGTCAACGCGCTGGCCGGCTGCGATCTGAGCCCTGCAGGCGACATCGCGCGGCCGACCACGATCAATCCGGTGGTGGTCGCGGCCCGCGATGTCGATCTCTCCTGGCTGCCGGTCGAGGCGATGAACGCCCGCGTCGTTCGCAGCGATGCCGCGGCGGTCGCCAACATCGTCCTCGTTGACTGCCCCGACCCCGACACGCAGGCGGAGGCCCCGCGGCATGGAAGTGGGCAGACGCCACACGGCCCCGCCCGGCCGAGTGACAGCAATCACAACCGCGAACTCCTCGAGGCTGTGCTGCCCGCCTGCGACGTGCTCCTGCTTGTGTCAACGGCGCAGAAATACCGCTCGTGGGTCGTCGCCCGCGAGGTGGCCGCCTTCGCTCCGGGCCGGCCGCTGCTGTTCGTGCAGACTCACGCCTCGCGTGATCCCGACATTCGGGACGACTGGCGGCGGGAACTGGAGTCGCAGGGCTTCATCGTGCCGCGGATCTTCCGGCTCGATGGGGTCGAGGCGGCGACGCGTTCTGCTGCGGGCCTCGAGCCCGACGCCGGCTTTCGTCAGCTGGTGGAGGCGATCGACGCGGAACTGGTGGGGCGGGCCGCCCGTCGCGTTCGCCGCACCGGCAGCCTCGACCTCGCCGGCTGGTTTCTGAGGCAGTCGCAGGAAGCCCTGGCCCCATTGCGCGGGCCCGTGGCGCAGCTCTCCGCCGGCGTCGCGAGCGAACGGACGAGGCTCGAGGGGATTCTCGCGAGGTCGGTCGGCTCGCGGCTGCGGGCAAGTCGCACGGCCTGGCAACGCATCCTCACCAGCGAGATCGTGGAACGCTGGCACGGGGGACCGTTCGCGTCGTTTCTCCACGTGGTGGAATCGATCATCGCGTTCTGGCCACGCATGCGTGCTGCCGGCGGCGGGCTGATCAGTCGTCTGCTCTCTGGTCAGCCGGCCGACATCAAGCCCGCAGGGCAGGGCACTTGGCAGGCGGTCGAGGAGTTGGGGCTCTCTGCTGCGGAAGTCGAGCAGTCGCGAAGCGTGCTCTGCGGGCTTTCTGCGCGGGCCCGGCTGGCTGAGCCGCTGGTGGGGCGGGCCCGGCTTGACGATGCCCATGTCGCTTCGACCGTCGGCCCGCTGCTCGAGCGAACCGCCGCCTGGCTCTCCTCCGGCATCGATCGGCTCGTCGCCGACCGGCGCGAACGGATCGATGGGCCGGTGTTTCGCTGGGTATGCGAGGCACTCTTCTCGGGGCTGCTCGTGGCGGTGCTCGTGCGGGCGGGCTGGAATTTCTTCGTCGGCCACCTCTGGCAGGGCCGCGTGGTGGATGGCGGCGGCTTCCTGCAGGAGGCGCTCGTCTGGGTGATTCTGTGGGGCTTCTTGCTGCGGTGGATCGCGTTTGCCCGCGTTCGTGTGGGGCTCGACAGCGACATCCAAACGCTCGTCGCCCGGCTGCCGCAGGCTCATCTCACCGATCCGCTGCTGGCTGACTTTGCCGCAGCCGCCGACGCCACGACCCAGTTCATCGAACAGGCCGACCGTCTTACTCGCGATCATGAGACGCTGCTGGCCCGCCTGACCGAGCCGAGCAGTGGCCTCGGCCGCCTTCGCGGAGACACGCGATGAAGAGCCTGCTGGGGGCCCTTGCCGTCGTCGGCTGGCTGACGGCGGCGACCGTGGCTGCGGATCTCGACGAGGTGGTGGCCCGCGGTGAATTGATCTGGGCCGCCGATCAGGAAGGGGGCGGGCCCCACGTCTTCCCCGACCCGGCCGATCCGCGGCGGCTGACCGGCTTCGAGGTCGAGCTTGCGGCGCTCCTCGCCGAAGAGTTGGGGGTGAAGCCGCGGTTTCAGCAGGGGCAGTGGGACCGGCTGCCGCTGCTGCTCGGCCGCGCGGCTGATTGCGTCATCAACGGCATCGAACTGACGCCGGAACGGCTGCGCGACTACTCCTGTTCGCGGCCCTACTTCGGCTACAGCCTGCAGTTGCTCGCCCGCCGCGACGGTCCCGTGGACACGTTCCACACGCTCGCCGCGCCTGGGCCTGAAGGCCGGTGGCGGGTGGGCGTGCTCACCGGCTCGGCCGCCGAGAGCGTGATGCGGTCGCGATCGGATCTCGAAGTCGATGTGATCGGCTACGACGGCACGATCGACTCGCTGGAACAGGTCTCGTCGGGCGTGCTCGATGCCGCGGTGATGGACGACTGCATCTTCAACTTCTATGCCGACCGATTCAGCCGACTGCGGACGGTGGAGCGGCCGTTTGCCGGCGGCTTCTACACGATCCTCACCGCCCGCGACACGCCGAAGCTGTCGGCCGCGATCGACGCGGCGATCGGTCGGCTCATCGCCGACGGTCGGCTCAAGTCGCTCTACGATCGCTGGGATCTCGCCGGCCGTCAGCAGATGCTCATGCTCCGCGACGGCGCCGAGATCCCCGTCGCCCGCCGGAAGACACTCGGTGAACTCGCCCGCGACACGCTGCCGCTCCTGCTCAAGTCGGCCGGAATGACGGTGCTTCTGTCGTGCCTGGCGTTTCCGCTGGCGGTTGGCATCGGCCTGGCTGTGGCCGTGGGAAGGATGCATGGTCCAACGTGGCTCAAGCCGCTGCTGACGGGCTATGTCGAGGTGCTTCGCGGCACGCCGCTGATGCTCCAGCTCTACGCCATCTTCTTCCTGCTCCCCAAGATCGGCCTCGCCCTGCCGGCGGTGGCGGCGGCTGTCATCGGCCTCGCGCTCAACTATTCAGCCTACGAGTCGGAGATCTACCGGGCCGGACTCAAGGCGGTGCCGCTGGGGCAGTTCGAGGCGAGCCTGTCGCTGGGGCTCTCGAAGTGGCAGGCTCTGCGGTATGTGCTGGTGCCGCAGGCGGTGCGGATCGTGATGCCGCCGGTGACCAGCGACTTCATCGCGCTGTTCAAGGACACGAGCGTCTGCTCGGCGATCACCGTGATCGAACTCACGAAGCGATACAGCGTGCTCGCGCTTTCCACCGGCAGGATCGTGGAACTGGCCGTCGTCACGGCGCTGCTTTATCTGTGCATGAGCTGGCCGCTGGCACTGCTCTCGCGCTGGTTCGAGCGGCGGTTGGAACGGCCCGCTGCCGACGGAACGGAGGGCTGACCGCATCGTGATCACCGTGTCATCACTGACGAAGTCGCGGGCGCAGGTCCGCGTGCTCCACGATGTGAGCCTCGAGGGAGCCGAGGGCACCGTGACCGCGCTCGTAGGGCCGTCCGGGAGTGGCAAGAGCACACTCTTGCGGTGTTTGAACGGACTGGAGACGTTCGATGCCGGGCAGGTCACGATCGCTGGTCATCGACTGGCGGCGGGGCCACAGGCCCCGGGACTCCTGGAACGATTGCGTCGCGACGTGGGGATGGTCTTTCAGCAATTCAACCTCTTCCCCCACCTCTCGGCGGTTGAGAACGTCGCCCTGGCGCCCCGCGTGGTGCTGGGATTGTCTGCGAGCGATGCCCGTGCCCGTGGCCTCGACCTGCTCGACCGGGTCGGCCTCCGCCCCTTCGCCGACGCCCGACCGGCCACGCTCTCGGGCGGCCAGCAGCAGCGGGTGGCGATCGCGCGAGCGCTGGCGATGCGGCCGCGTGTGATGCTCTTCGATGAGCCGACCAGCGCGCTCGATCCGGCGATGGCTGCGGAGGTGATGGAGGTGATCGTCGAACTGGCCCGGGCCGGGCAGACGATGGTGGTGGTCACGCACGATCACGGCTTCGCCAGGCGGGCTGCATCGCGGGTGGTGGAACTCGCTGCCGGCCGAATCGCCCGCGAGGGCCTGGCGGGCGATGTGCTGTCGGCCGACGGGCTGGCGAGCGCATAAAAAAACTCCGCCCGGGACTTTTGGTCCCGGGCGGAGCTCACTGGCCGAAGTCGGGCAACAGATCTCCGATCGACCTATCGACCGGTCATCACTTGGCAGAAACCGTGCGGCTCACCGCCACCACCTTGCCGGTGGTCTGCTTCTTGGCAGACGCATCGGGCGTGGGGGCCGGGGCAACCGACGAGGACTCGCAAGCACTGCAGGCAGCCGCACCGCAGGCCGGCTCAGCACCGCAGCCGGGCTCGCAGCAGCCAGCGCTGCAGTCGGGCTCGCAGCAGCTTGCCTTGTGGCAGCGGCTCTTCTTCGCCTGGTGGATCGCCTTCAGCAGGTCGGCAATCCGATGCTTCTTCTTCCCGCAGACCTTCGCAGCACCGCAGCTCGGCTCGCAGCAGCCAGCACCAGCGTCGCAGGCCGGCTCCGCACAGCCGTTGCCGGCTCCGCAAGCAGGTTCCGCACAGCCGTTACCAGCACCGCAGGCCGGCTCAGCACAGCCGTTGCCAGCACCGCAAGCCGGCTCGCAGCAGCTGTCCGTGCAGCCATGGAGACGCTTCTTGCAAGCAAACAGACCCTTCAGACCGCCGAAGAGGTCATGCTTCTTCTTGCAGAGGCCCCTGGCAGCACCGCAGCTCGGCTCGCAGCAGCCAGCACCAGCGTCGCAGGCCGGCTCCGCACAGCCGTTGCCGGCTCCGCAGGCAGGTTCCGCACAGCCGTTGCCAGCACCACAAGCGGGCTCCGCACATCCATTGCCGGCACCGCAGCCGGGATCGCAGCATCCATTGCCGGCATCGCAGCCGGGCTCACAGCACGAGGTGCACCCCTTATGGCCGAGCATCCGGTCAAGGAGCTCGAAACCAAACGACTGACTACAAACGGTGACGCCGAAAACCAGCGCACCGAGGAACAACATACGCTTCATCGAGCCACATCTCCTTTGCGTGTAGATCACGTGAGAGTCTTCGTCCCGAACGCGAGGTAGAGGTCACCCCGAGGTTGTGATCTACGAAACTGTCTTGCGGCAGGCCTGTCGAGCCATTCCGTGACTCGAAGTATTTTCAGGTTACTACCGCCCCCTGGTTGCCCGACGGGCACAGTGATTGCCCCGGGGGACATGAGGGGCTATCGGCGGGCAGGGGAAAGCGGCTTGAGAGACACCCAAGTATTTTTCAACACACGACTTGTGGCGTGTTGTGGGCAAGAAATGCCGTGCGTAAGGCGCATGCAGTCTGTGCGGCGCAGGGCCGGAGAACCGTTACAGATTCAGCCGGTTTGTCTGCGCAACCGGCAAGGTTTCGCGTTGACAGGTGCGGTGTGTGAAGATGTGCCGGTTGTGGTGGCGTGATCGGCACAGCTTGACAGTGGTGGCACGACCGATAGACTCCGCAATCGAATCTGGTGGCCGGTTGTTTGCAGCTGTGAACAACCGGCAAACAGGGAACTCCGGTGCAATTCCGGGACGGCCCCGCCGCTGTGTCCAGGCGATTCTCTTCGATCAAGCCCCAGCGGGGCCTACGGGGAGAGAGAGGTCGACTGTTATCAGGCCATTGCGATCCACATGGCGAAGCCGTGCGGATCGCGAGAAGGCATGCAGTCGGCTGAGTCTGGGAGTCAGAAGACCTACCAGTTTTCATGAGGAGCGCGTGCCGACTGCGAGGGCGGTCACACGAGCACGGTCTGCGTGTGCAGGCTGTTGGCTTATCAGGATATCGGTCTGTCTGCTCATTTCGCCGGGCGAGTGCCGTCAGAGGGCCGTCAGAGGGCCGTGCTGCGCACCCGGAGTGTGGCGGGAGACCGCATGGAGGTTGTCATGCAGGCTTGCTATGGACATCGGGCCGCCGCGCGTAGGGCCGCTTTCACGTTGGTCGAACTGCTCGTCGTGATTTCGATCATCGCCGTACTCGTGGGATTGCTGCTGCCGGCCGTGCAGACGGCGAGGGAAGCGGCCCGCAGCACGAGCTGCGCCGGAAACCTCAGACAACTGGGACTGGCCCTGCAGAACTTCATGTCTGCCAGCGGAGGCAAGCTCCTGCCCCTGAAGGTAGACGATGCGACTCGGATCGCCGGTACACTCGCCGATCCCAACCAGGATCCCTATCCGGGAAAGAGCCGCTACTGGTTTGGCGAGGTCGACGAAAACCAACCACCGGGACTGCAACTCGATTTCGAAAAAGGCTCCCTCTCGCCTTTCATGGAGGGGAACACTGCGGCGTACCAGTGTCCAAGCTTCGGGGCCGATACCATCGATTTCGTCCGATTCGGCCGGGTGGCGACGGCGTTCGATTACAACCCGACCCTTGGGACCGGCACCGAGTGGAATTGGGACAATTGGCCGACCGTCGTCCTCGTAAACAGCTGCCGTCAGTACCGCATCGCCGATGTCCGTGAGCCGAAGCGGACGATCGCGTTTGCCGAAAGCGCGAAGGTCGACTTCTACCTCCAGTTCCGGGAAAACCTCGGCGGTCTGACGCGCCCGAGCGAGAATTCGCCGTCGGTGCATTTTCGGCATATGTCTTCTGCCAACGTCGCCTTCCTCGACGGCCACGTGGAGGCATACCCGTGGAAATTCGCCATCGAGGTTCCGGGATCGAACTGGATGAGCCAGCCTCAGGCCGACCTCATGGAGTTCAAGCGGCTCGGTCATGTCTGCGACGGCGACCCCAACGATCCAGCCACTCGAGACGCCCTCTACGACCGCGAATGATTTTCTACCCCTCAGAATCGCGACATAGCACGTCAAAGAAGGAGTTTCGCATGTTCAGGGATGCACGGTTTTGGTCAGCCGCCGTGGGCTTTGGGATCACGGCCTGGCTTGTCGTGCCGCAGGTGCTCGGTGCACGGCCTCCACGGATTCGCGCCGAGGATATTCCGGTGATGGAATACATCTGCCGTGAGACGAAGGAGGTCTTTCGGCTGTCCGCAACCGGCCCGCTGCTGGCCAATCCAAAGACCGGGAAATCGACCCTCGTTCCGGCCGTGTACGATGCTCGTGCGAAGGTCTGGAAGCAGGGGCCCCCGCTCGACATCAGGCAGGCGCCGAGGACGCGGCGGGGGTAAGCGGGCGGACCGCTGTACGGATTTGACTCTGCCGACGTGATTCTCCGCCCACCATGATGCATCACCACGCAGACCGCGACGCCGTGCTGGCCCACAACGGCCGGGCTTGGAACAGGCTGGCCGACAGGCAAGCCTCGCTCACGCGGCCGGCCGTCGATGCGGCATTCACCGACCCCCGCACCTGGCTGGGCAGCGGCGGAACGGCGGGACGCAACTGGCTCCCCGACCGGCTCGATGGACTGGAGGTGCTCTGCTTGGCCGCCGGGGGCGGGAAGCACGGCCCGCTCTATGCGGCGGCTGGCGCGCGAGTCACCGTCGTCGATCTCTCGTCATCCATGCTCGACCTCGACCGGCAGGTGGCCCGCGAGCGGCGGATCGACATGGAGATCCTGCAGGGCTCGATGGACGATCTCTCGATGCTGGCCGCCGCCCGCTACGACCTCGTGATCCATCCGGTGAGCACCTGCTACCTGCCCGACGTCCGCCGCGTGTTCAGCGAAGTGGCCCGGGTCACGAAGCCAGGTGGACGCTATGTCAGCCAGCACAAGTCGCCGGTGAGTCTGCAGGCAGCGGTCGAGCCCGGGGTCGGTGGTCGTTACGAACTCGTGCGCCCGCACTCCAGCGGCGAGCCCCTGCCGCCCGAGCCGCCGTCACGGTTGCGGGAAACCGGCACGCTGGAATTCATCCACTCGCTCACGTCGCTGCTTGGCGGAATCTGCGCCGCGGGCTTCGCCATCGAGGACGTCTGCGAGCCCGACCATGCGCAGCCGGCGGCGGCTCCTGGCTCGTTCGCCCACCGTGCCGTCTTCGTGCCGCCCTACCTTCGCATACTCGCCCGGCGGTCGGCCGGCGTCACTGCCGGAAAGATCGTGCGGGTGGGTTACGCGAACGGGTGACGCCAGCGGAGCCCCGGGAAACGGGCGTAGTCGCGGTCGGTCGTGATCCATTCACTGCCAGACTCAATGGCAATCGCTGCCAGGAAAGCATCAGGCACGAGGTTGCCCCGCACGCCGCCCGTGCTGCAGAGCCGTGAAAAAATCTCCCAGTGGCGGCTGCCCGGCGCGATGTCGACCCACGACCGGCTCGCCCTCACTTGTTCCGTGAACGCGAGAGCCTCGTCGATCGTGGAGGGCTCCTTGAAGACCCGCGGATGGGTCACGATCCGCAGAAACCCGCTCGTGACCTGATCGGGAATTCCGAACGGCAGATCGCCGTCAATGCGTTCCTGCAACCACGCCGCGAAACTCGCATGGTCGGCTGCATCGCGGCGAAACGCGTACACGAGCACGTTGACATCACACAGCTGCATCGCCGCCGTCCATGATGTCGAGCAGATCGGAGGTACTGTCGAGGCTGACGCCCGGTCGCAGCCCGCCGCGGCCCGACGTCTTGAGCCTGGTGGGCTGCCGTGCGGCGGGCTTTTTGCCACGGGAGAGAAACTGACGCAGAGCGTCCTCGACGACGGCGGTGAGGGTGCGGCCGCTGCGTGCTGCCGCCACTTTGGCCTGTGCGAGCAGGTCGTCGTTGAGCCGAATGGTTGTGCGCATGCATCAAATCATACTAAGGTATACATCAATATGTCAATTTATACGGCGAGCCCCGATGTCGTGCGGATACACTCAAGACGGCGTCTTTCGGAATCCCCGTATGTGAAGCCAGTGTCCAAAAAGGGCGTGCGATGATCTGCTTGAACGTGCTCCTCATGGCCAAGGACCCGGCCGATGTGCCGACGATTCGCGACCATCTCGCCGAGGCGATGCGGAAGAGCCGCACGGAGCCCGGCTGCCTGCGGTTCGATGTCTATCACTCGAATGCCGAGCCGCGACGGTTCGTGCTCGTGGAGCACTGGGCCTCGCAGGAGGCGCTCGACCAGCATCGGCTGGCCGAGGCCTACACCACGATCTACAAACCCCACGTGATGCCGCTCATCGACCGTGAAGGCCATCCCGCCACGCTCCTCGACTGAACCCACTCTCTCCGCTCCCCATGATCCTCCTCATCGACAATTACGATTCGTTCACGTGGAACCTCGTCCAACGTCTGGGGGAAATCGCCCCCGAGATTCCCGTCGAGGTGCATCGCAACGACGAGATCACCGGCGACCAGATCGCCGCCAAGGCACCCAGCCACATCGTGATCTCCCCGGGCCCGTGCACGCCTGACGAGGCCGGCATCTCCTGCGAGGTGGTCCGCCGGTTCGCGGGACGGATGCCGATCCTCGGCGTCTGTCTCGGCCACCAGTCGATCGGACAGGTGTTTGGCGGCACGATCGTGCGGGCCAAGCGACTGATGCACGGCAAGGTCGATCAGATCGAGCACTCGGGGCAAGGGCTCTTCGCGGGGCTGCCAAGCCCGATCGAGGCGACCCGCTACCACAGCCTCGTCATCGATCCGCCCACGCTCCCCCGAGACTTCGAGGTGGATGCCTGGTCAACCGCGCCCGACGGCAGCCGCGAGATCATGGCGATCCGACACCGCACGCTGCCCATCTACGGAGTGCAGTTTCATCCGGAGAGCTTCCTGACGCCGGCGGGCTACGATCTGCTGCGTGGTTTTCTGGGCACACTCGCGGTGCCGGCATGATCGAACTGTCGGAGGCAATCTCTCTCATTGAGCGGGCAGCCGCGCCGCTCCCGCCGCGACGCATGCCCTTGCTCGAAGCGTGCGGCCGCGTGCTCGCCGCGGGGATCGTGTCGGACGTCGATTCGCCCCCCTGGGACCGGGCGATGATGGACGGCTTCGCCGTGCGGAGCGAGGACTTTTCAGCCGGTGCGCAGGAGGTCGTCGAACTCGACGTGGCAGTTGACCTCGCCGCTGGCGATGTCACGACGCTCGAGATCGCCCGCGGCACGTGCGCTCGGATCATGACTGGTGCACCGATTCCTGCGGGGGCCGATGCGGTCGTGCCGGTTGAATCGGCCGTGGACGGCACCGCACGCGTACATGCGGGCGGCAGGGTGCGATTGCGGGACGAGCGGTTTCGCGCCGGCCAGCACATCGCCCGACAGGGGGCCGCATTTCGTCGCGGGCAGGACGTGCTCACAGACGGCATGATGCTCGGCAGCGCCGAGATCGGGCTGGCAGCGGAGGCTGGCGCCACGCACGTGCTGGTCCCGCCGCGGGTCCGCGTGGCGATCCTTTCCACAGGCAGCGAACTCGTGCCGCCGGCCGCGACGCCCGCCTTCGGGCAGACCCGCAACTCCAACGGCCCGATGATCGCTGCCGCGGTGCACCTGCTGGGGGCCGAGCCGATTCCGCTCGGCATCGCGGCCGACCGGCCGGAGGCGATCCGCGCCGCGGTTGCCCAAGGACTGGCCGCCGACGTCCTCGTCCTGTCGGGCGGGGTGTCGGCGGGCGACCTCGACCTCGTGCCGGAGATCTTCCGCCTTTGTGGTGTCGAGAAGATCTTTCACAAGGTGCGGCTCAAGCCCGGCAAGCCCGTTTGGTTTGGAATCCTGCAGCGCGAGAATGCCGCACCGACGCTCGTCTTCGGTCTGCCTGGCAACCCCGCGAGCAGCCTCGTCTGCTTCGAGCTTTTTGCCAGGCCGGCGATCGCGATCCTCGCGGGCCAGGCCCGCGAGTCATGGCATCTTCCCCGCCGCCCGGCCCGGCTCACCGGCCCGGCCAAGGCCGCGGCCGACCGGCCGGTCTTTCTACCCTGTCGGCTGGCAACTTCAGACGATGGGCTCGTTGCCACGCCGCTGCCCTGGTCGGGCTCATCGGATTTGCTCGGGCTGGCCGGTGCGGCCGGCCTCATCGCGCTGCCAGCCGGCGGCCAGCGGTACGAGGCGGGCGAAGAAGTCGAAGTCGTGCTGCGGTAGCGGATTCCTCTCGCTTGCGCTTCGGGCTTTTATGAGAGTGGGGGCCGCGCGACTGCGCATCATCCAAGCCCGCAGCGCAAGCAAGGGAAGTGTGGGCGGCCGGACGAGCGAGGACGCGGATTCCTCTCGCTTGCGCTTCGGGCTTGTATGCGATCGGAATCACCCGTGAGGGGCTGCCCGTTTCCCGAGAGCCGGCGTTGGCGGCAAGCGAAGGCAGGATGCCGAGAGCGCAGCCGCCATCGAGTGAGCGAAGGGCAGGATGCCCGAAGCGAACGTCCGGCGATGGGGCACGGGCAGCCCCGACCCGCCGACGATACGCGCTTCCGCCCAACTGCGTCGCATGGATGCGACGCCCTCGCCAGCGAGCGGAGGCTCGCCAGGAAAAAATGGCACGATGCCATGTTTTTCCTCAAGACGGCAGGCTGCGGTGGAAGTGGACGTGCTTCCAATGGCCGCCCTGCTTCTGCCAGAGCCGCGTCTCCTCGGATGCTCGTGTCACCGGTTTGCCGGTGTCGTCGAGTGTCTGCGTGAGGCGGACGTAGGCGACGAGCGCCACATCAGCCGCGAGCAGTTTCACCGTCGGTGTGGTCATCGTCGTTGTCACCGGCTTGCTCGCGGGAGGCGACTTCGCATCACCGCCGGCCGCGGGCAGCTTGAAATAGAACTCGTGGAAGGGAAGCCCCGCCACCAGGTGGCCGCGGGCCTCGGGCTCGAAGCAGGTAATGTCGTCAGCCACCAACTCGCGGTAGGTCTTCCAGTCGCCGGAGGCGACTGCGGCCAGCAGGCGGCGATTGAGATCGAGCACGTCGTCGGCAGCGGATGCCATGTGGATGGAACTCCAAAGGGGGTGAATCAAAGCGGGGCGAAGGTTCGGTTGCGAGTTTGTCAGTTCGATTCGGCGGGCCGCACCAATCCGAGTTGCACGAGCTTGGAGTGGCATTCGTCGCGTTCGCGGCATCTCTCCAGGGCGATCCATGAGGGGTCCTGGGCCGCCAGAAAATCGGCTTGGCTCGCCGGCAGGCCATGCTTTCCAGATGCAGCGGCCAGCCGCTGGATCACGTCGCGGTCGAGCTTCGTGAGCCGCATCGCCTCCAGCCGGTAGTCGACGAAGGCCTCCCACACGAGTGGAAAAAGCGGCTGTACGATCTGCTGGCCGATGGTCTCGGCGTAGCGACGGATCTCCAACTGAGCGTGGGAGTCCATTCGCAGCGCCAGGAAGTGCAGGAGGTTGTGAAGGTCGATCTTCCAATAGGCTTCGGTGTAGGTGGAGAGCGGCAGATCTTTTCTCGCCTGCTCTCGTGCGATGCCTGCCGCCAGACGCTCCTCGTAGACCCGTCGCGCGAGGCTCTGCAGCTCCTGTTCCGACTGCGTGAGGCTGTGGCCCGCCGACCGCGACAGCAGGCCGGCCGAACCCTGGCGGTTGTTCGCGGCCTGGCTCCTCCACTCGTCGTCGTGCGTGGACTGCATCGAATCGATCGCCAGCGAATACCGCGTCGAGTATTCGTTGATGCTGGCCGTGCGGTGCCGGATCCACTGCCGCCAGCAGTCCATCGGCACGCGGACCACGAACTTCAGTTCCGCCATCTCGAAGGGGGTGGTGTGGGCATGCCGCAGGAGATAGCGGATGAGTTGGCGGTCGTCGCTGACCTTGCGGGTGCCTTCACCATAGCTGACCCGGGCGGCCTGCACGACGGAGCCGTCGTCGCCCATGCAGTCCACCAGCGCCACGAAGCCGTCGTCGAGCACCGGAAACTTCTTCCAGCGCAGGGACTCGAGCAGGGCGGTGCGGTCGGCGGCTGGATCGGTCGTGCTCATGGCGTGACTCCCGGAGGATGGAAGCCCCACAGAATGCGGCACGCCGGCCGAGCGGTCAATCCTTCGCCAGCAGTTCCTGCAGGATCGTGGCGAGTTGGCGGGCGTCGTCCGATTTTACGATCGTCGCGATCCGGCCCTTGGGCACCCCCAACTTGGCCAGAGACTTCTCGATGGTTTCCCAGAGTTTGGCCCGCTTCTTCCCCTCCGCCAGGTAGAGGTCGGTCACCTGCTCTCCCAGTCGCTGGAGAAGGGCTGTGTCGAGGTTGTCGTAGTAATTCTTGACGACTGATTGCTGGTATTTTGAGAGTTCCGCCATGGCCCCGTTCCGGTCTGCTGGAAGGTCTTCCCTGCGCTGGCTACAGTATCGGACAATTCACCCCACACAAGCGAGAGAATTCCGATGCCCACGATTACCTTCGCGAACGAAAAAAAGGAAATTCAGGTTCCCGAGGGGGCCAACCTCCGCAAGGAGGCGCTCGCCGCAGGCGTGGCCCTCTACCCGGGAATCCACACGGTCGCCAACTGCCATGGGTTTGGTTCGTGCGGTACCTGCCGGGTGCTGATCACCAAGGGGATGGAAAACACCAGCCCCCGGGGCATCCTTGAAGCGGCCCGCATGGCGGTGTCGCTGGCCTACATCGGCAACGAAAGCACGATGCGGCTCGCCTGCCAGACGAAGGTGAAGGGCGACATCACCGTCACCACCTGCCCCCCCCTGAACCTGTTCGGCGAGAGCTTCTTCAGCTGAATTACGAAAAACATGGCATCCTGCGCAGGGCGTCCCATGTTCATGCAAGCCCGCAGCGCAAGCAAGGGAATGCGGTTCGCCTCACGGCAAGGGGTCGCAGATTCCCTCGCTGGCGCGTCGGGCTTGGATGGAGCGCTACGGGCTTGGATGACGCTTCACTCTCAGGCAAGCCCGAAGCGCAAGCGAGGGACAGAGCGGTTTTGCTGATCCCTCGCGTCGTGACCGTGAAACCATGAAAGAAGTCATCGCCATTGTGAAGCCGTTCCTCGCCGAGCGGGTGCTCGAGGCGCTCAAGTTCGCGCCGCTGGAGGCATGCACGGTCCGGGAGGTGAAGGGCTTCGGCCGGCAGAAGAGCTACCTCGACCAGTACGGCGAGAGCGACTATGCGCTGGCCTTTCTGCCGAAGGTGGAGATTCAACTGTGGGTGGACGACGCCAGGGTTGACGAGGTAGTGGATCGCATCGCCGAGGTGGCTCGCACCGGCCGGATGGGCGACGGCAAGATCTTTGTGCTCCCGGCGGCCGAATGGGCAGCGACCTAGCGGGTCGCGGTGACTTTGCCGGACGTGCCGCCTGGGCAATCTGTTTCGCGTGCCGCCGGTTTCGCTGGCTGATGCCAGTGGGAAAACCCCGCTTTTTCCCCGGAAGAACAGGGATGATTTCACGGTTGACGACCGCTGTGGAGGGGAATCCGGCAACAGACTACACTCCCGGCTCGTTTTCCCAGCCCCCCAACGACAGGCTTTGGCTCATGGCTTCCAGCATTCCAGTCCTCGCGTCGCTGCCCCGATACGCCGTTGGCGGCTGGCTGCTGCTCGCTGCATCGGTCACGCCTGTCTTGGCTCAACTGCCAGCCCAGCGGCTCGAACAATTGGCCAACGAGGCCCTGCAGGCGACGGAAACCTTCCGTCCAGCAGGCGACGCCACCCTGGAATCGGCGGCCGCAGGCCTGCGGCAGGCTCTCGCGCCGCTCGACACGCTCCTCAACCGCAGCAAGAGCGGATCGGCTTGGCGGACCTACCTCGACTGGCCCGCCCTTCAGTCGCAGGCCGCCTCCGGAATGGCTGCCGATCCCGCCACGCTGCGTCGGCTGGAAGAACTCTTGAACGCCACCGAAACCGGGCTCGATATGCCCGAGTTTGTGCGCGTCCGAAAGGCGGTCGGCAGGTATGCCGAAGTGGCCGATGCCGCCCGCGGCAACGGTGCCAACCGCATGAGCCAGCGGCTCGGTGCCCTGGCTTCGTCGTTGTTGTCGGCCTCCGCGACGGGGTCGGCCGAAAGCCTCGCGCCGGTGCCGCCGATCCTGGAGCGGCTCGCGGAGGCAGGCCAGGCCCCCGCTGTCGTGGCCGCCGTGCGTGGTGCCAACGCCCGACCGAACCTGCTTCTCGAAGTGCACGAGAGCCTGCTCGCGCAGGCCGTCAATCGCCCCATCGATCAGATGATGCCGGTTGACGAGGTGGTGCTGGGCACCAGGGTCCGCGGGAACGGCCACACCCGCGGCAACGTGCGGCTCGACTTCGTGCCGTCGTCCGATCGGGCCGCCTTCGATCTGGTGTTCGCCGCCACCAACGTCGCCAATACCCGCGGCTCGCAGGGGCCCGTGACGGTCAACAGCCGCGGCGTGACCAGCCTCGGCGCCCGTCGACGGTTCTTCCTCGACGAATACTCCGCTACGGCCTCGCCCGTGCAGGCGTCTGCCTCGACCGATACGACCGTCACCGGCATGGCAATCAGTTCGCGGTTCGGGAAGCGGTTGATCAAGAAGATCGCCAGCCGCAAGATGGCCGAGACCATGCCGCAGGCCGAGGCTATCGCCGAGGGCCGGGCCCGCGATCGGCTCAGGAAGCAGTTTCAGGAACAGACGGAGCCTGCCCTCGCGCAGTTCCGCGATCAGTTCCAGGAGAAGGTGCGTGGTCCGCTGGAGAAGCAGGGCCTCTATCCCGAGATGCTCCACATGAACACGACCGACACGACGCTGGCCATCACGGCCCGCAAGGCGACCGCCAGCCAACTGGCAGCGGCGAGCCTGCCGCCGGCCTCTGCCGCCGGCAATCTGATATCAGCCCGCGTGCACGAATCGGCCATCAACAACATGCTCGAGGAAAAGCTGGGCGGCCGTATCATCACGCAGGCCGACGCCGATCGCATGGCCCGCGAAGGCAAGGCCAAGATGCCCGAGTCGCTCGGGAGCGATCCCGATCAGAAGCCGTGGGCTGTCACCTTCGCGAAGCACCGGCCTGTCACGGTGGCGGTCGATGACGGCCGCGTGAAGGTGATGGTGCGAGGCGACAAGTTCGTGTCGGGTGACCGCAGCTTCCCGGGCATGGACATCTGGGCGACCTACGCGATCGCGACATCGTCGCAGGGCCTGCATCTCGTCCGTGAGGGCGACGTCCAGATCTACCCGCCCGGATTCAAGCCGGGCGGCCGCGAGAAGCTCTCGATGGCAGAGACATCGCTGCGGCGGATCCTGCAAAAGCGGTTCGACAAGCTCTGGAAGCAGGTGATCGACATCCCCGATCTGCCGTTGCAGGGGGAATTGGCGTCGGCCGGCCCGCTGTCGATGAAGCAACTGGTTGCGCGGAAGGATGGCTGGATGGTGGCCGGATGGCGTCGCCGCGACGGCGGCAGCCGCTCCATCGAGCGGTCGATTGAGGCCGTTCCGGGGGAGACGATCATCCATGAGGAGACCGTTCCCGGCACGTCGGTGCCCGCGGAGATCCTGTCCGGGATCGTCGTGCCGGCCGATTCGCGGCTGGCGGTCGTGCGGTAGGAAAGCCTCACCATGAACGACGATCTTGTGCGGGCGATCGATTTGGCCATCGACGACAAGTGGGACGAGGCCCACGAGATCGCGCAGCGTGATGAGTCGAACGCCACGGCCCAGTGGATCCACGCCGTGTTGCACAAGATCGAGGGAGACCTCGCCAACAGCCGCTACTGGTATCGCCAGGCGGGCCGGCTCGACTGGGTGGACAAGGAGCCGTTCGACGAGCTGCGGTCGATCCGCGAGACGCTCACGGGCTGAATCCCCTATTTTTCTTTTCCCACGACGGGCTCGAAGGGGCGGATCCAGATCGAGCGGAACTGCACCGGGTTGCCGTGGTCCTGCAGCGAGATCGGCAGGGCGTCGGGATGGGCCTTGTATAAGGTCGGTTCGAGCCACGACGTGGGGCCGTTGATGACGGTGTCGGAATGGATCGCAATGCCGTTGTGCAGCACGCTCACCCGGCCGGGCTTCGCAAGCGAGCCATCGGCGTGGAATCGCGGCCGCGTGAACAGGATGTCGTAGGTCTGCCACTCGCCTGGCTTGCGGCAGGCATTCACCGCCGGCGGCTGCTGCTTGTAGAGGGCACCGCATTGGCCATCGGGGTAGGTGAGGGGGCCGTCGGTTCCGTCTTCAAACGAATCGAGCACCTGGATCTCGTACTGTCCCATCAGATGCACGCCCGAGTTGCCACGGCCCTGACCCTTGCCTGTGGCGGGCGTCGGCATCCGAAATTCAAGGTGCAGCTGGCAGTCGCCGAAACCCTGCTTGGTCCGGATGGAGTCCTTGCCGATTGTGGCGACGCCATCGGCCACAGACCACTTTTCACCACCCACCCAGGAGTCGAGGCTTTTGCCGTCGAACAGTATGATCGCGTCGCCAGGCACGGGAGCGGGCGTGGACGGTGCCGGCCCCGGATCGACGACCCGCGGCCGTGGCCACTCGATCGGCATCCGCCATTCCCCGCTGGCGTGCTTCACGCCCCGCAGTTGCAGACGGCGCGAGCGGATCGACTCCGTGATCGCCCGCGCCTTGGCTTCCGCATCGCCGATCGGCAGACCCGTCGGCACGCCCGGGCGAAGGTGCCCGGCCGCAGAGAGATAGGCATCGCGAAGCAGTTGCAGGCGGGCGGTCACCTCCGGCAGAAACGCCGCGAATGCCGCCGGCGTGTCGGCCGCGGCGGCCTTGGTATCACCGAGGCCGGTCAGCACCGCCCTCGCGATCGCCCAGTGTCCCTCGTCATTGGGATGGACGGTGTCGGGGGCGAAGATGGTGGCCGGATCCTTGGCCCGCGCTGCGGCGAGCAGTTCCTTCATGGGACCATGCACGTCGATGACGATCCAGCCATCGGCCCTCTTTGAGAGCAGCCACTTCGAGTAGGCGTCGAGCACCGCGTCGTAGTCGGTCGCACCGGCCGGGCCCGGCTTGTCGGGCCGCTTGTCATAGACCGGCGGCGTGACGTGAATGATCTTGGCACCGGCCTTCTCGACGGCGGCGTGCAGCTTTTCCATGCCGGCTTTGAACTTCGCGAACCGGCCCTCGTCGAGCGGCTGATAGATGCCACAGTTCATGCCATAGCAGGCGATGACGAGATCGGGCCGCGTGACGCGGAGCACGCGGTCGAGCCGCTCGGCCAGGTCAGGCCGTGGAAACTTTCCGTCGGCATGCCCCTCCTCCGAGAGTCCCGACACGGTCTCGCTCGACAGGCCGACATCGATGAGCTCGGCCGTCATGCCCTGAGATTCCATCCATGCGTTCACAATGGCAACCCACCGGCCGCCGTAGGTGATCGAGTCGCCAAGCACGACGATCCGTCGCGCCTGCTCGACGAGCTGGCGGGCGGGTGTTGCCGGTTCTGCACAGACTCCCCGGTGCGGAAGCAGGCAGAGGGCTGCGGCCGCGAGGCCGGCGGCTGTCACGGCACCCATCCATCGTGGCATGCATGTCGTGCACATACCGGATACAAGCCGGGGCGGCTGCATCAGGCCTGTCAGGCTTGTCGGATTCGTCATGGAACAATCTCCTTTGGTGTTGTCACGCCGGCGGCTGTCGGTGCAGGTCGACTCTCACCGGTGTCGAATGTCAGGGTGTCGTCGTATTCGCGGCGTTCCCAGGCCACGATCTCGCCCGTCTCGTCAGGGTCGAGAACCGGGAAAACATACACCGGCGTGATGGTCACGGCGAATTCGGTCGGGGGAGCGTCGCCGGCGTCGCCGTTGCCCTCGGTGGCCGCCTTTCGACGCACGTCAACCTCGAGGTGGCCGTAATGCTTGCCGCCCGCCTCCAGCACGTTGCCGTTCCAGTGCTCGGGAGCATGGTCGTGGGCGATGAAGATCTGGCGGTCGTTCACGACGCCCTCTTCCGGCCCCAGCAGGCTGTCGCCGCCGATACCGACATCGTAATAGTGCACTCCTTCCACGATCGAGTGCTCGTACATCCCATCGTGTCCTGAGAACACGGCCCGCACGCCATGCTTCCGCAACAGGGGCGCGAGGGCCCGGAGCGGCTGTCCGGAGTGCTCGTCCAAACCAGGCCCCTTGCCGGGAGCCCGACCGTGGGGGCCGGCCGAGAACGGCGCGTGGTGAAACTGCACGAAGATGATCGCACCGCGGCGTTGGGCTTCGACCAGTTCCCGCTCCAGCCACGCGTGCTGTTCCGAGCCCTCGGCGTAGTCGGGGATGTGCATCGCCTTGCCCCGATCGAGCAGGTGGTTGGTGTCGCTGTCGGTGCCGTCGGTGCCGCCATTGGTCGAATCGAGTGTGAGCAGCGTGACGGGGCCAAAGTCCACGCGGTGGTAGCGGCCTACGTGCCGCTTGTCAGCCGCCCCGTTGGCGGGATGTTCGAAGTAGGTCAGGAATTTCCGTGACCCCAGCAGCGATGCCGGGCCGGAGTGGCCGCCGAGATCGGCGAGCAGGTCGGTCGAGTATGGGCCGCCGCACATCTCGTTGTCGCCGAGCGCTGCCACGATCGGAACCCGTGAGGCGAGGCTGCCGAAGATGCCGGCGTTGTGACGCCAGAACTCGTCCCAGTCCCTCTGCTCGCCGCCGTTGGCCACCAGGTCGCCGACCATGCTGGCCAGCACGGGGTTGCCCGCACGGAGGCTTTCGGCGGCCCGGCTGGCGATGAGTGCGAGGTTCATCCGGTAGCCGGTCGATTCGTCTGCCAGGTATTGGTCGCGGATCCAGCGGGGCCGCGGCCCACCGGGCATCGAGATCGAGGAGGGCCAGTCAACGCGGCTGTCGCGCGATTCGGGCTGTGCGTCGCTGTCGGCATAAAAGAAGAGCCGCACGCCGCCCCCCTTGCCGACCTCACCGGGCCGCGGGGATGTGGTCAGGATCGCCTTGATCGTCTCGCCGTCCTGTTCAACGCTGTAGGGATAGCTCGTCGCCGGCGACAGGCCGGTGACGCGGATCGAATGCAGAGAAGGAGGCTTCGGATACCGGTGCTCGGCTGCCTCGGCCCCCTGATAGTCGAGTTCGGCACAGAGCGTGGGTTTCGATGCCAAGGTTCTTCCATCGATCGTCAGTCGGCCGGCATCTACCGACTGTGAGAACCAACGGATCGTCATCGCGTCGGCAGCAGGGTTCTGCAGATACGGCCGCACGCGAAACGCGGTCTGCGGCTCGGCCTGTTCAGCCGCCATCAGCAGGCTCGTCGCACAGCCGAGCACGATCAGCAGGCAGAAGCGGGCAGCCATGAAGTGTCCCCGAAAACCGATAGGAAAAAGGTGACGGTCACCTTGTTTCCGGAGTCGTCGCGGCCGATGGCTTGGCCCCTTCCCGGATCGCGAAGAGATGGCTCTTGTTGGCGATGTAGAGCGTGTCTCCTGCGATGATCGGCGTCGAGTAGACGCTGTTGCCCATGTTGATCTCGCCGAGCAGTTCTTTCTCCTTCGACAGCGTGAAGATCGAAATGTCGCCGTCCTCGTCACCGATGTAGACCTTGCCGTCGGCGATCAGGGGCGAACCCCAGCTCGCGGCGAGCATGTCGTGCGTCCAGTGCGGCTTGCCCGTCTTCAGATCGAGGCAGTGAAACAGGCCGCTGAAGTCGGCTACGAAAAGCAGCCCATCCTGGATCGCCACCGTGCCGCAGGTGCGGTGCATCGTCTCCTCGAAGTCGAGTTTGCCGTTGCCGTCAGCATCGAAGCCTGGATAGTGCCAGACCGCGGCAGAGTTGGGGTTGGGCCGCGCGACCTCGCCCTGCTCCTTGATGACCGCCTGATTGCGACGGTGGGGCAGGGGAGTGTTGGGGTCCTTGAGGCTTACGGCCAGTTCGGGGCTCGTATCACCGCGCTTCGTCGGATCGATGCACCAGAGGTGCCCGACGCCCTCGCCGTGTTCCGGATCCTCGCCGACGGCGATGTAGACCAGCCCTTCGTGAATCACCGGCGTGCCGATGATGTGATTGCGGTCGGCGCGGCCGCCCAGTGTGTATTTCGATTCTTTCGGATTGCAGTCGAATTTCCAGAGGAGCTTCGCCTTGCCATTCTCCCCGCGGGCATCGAATGCATAGAGCCAGCCGTCGCCGCCGCCGAAGAGCACCTGCGGCACGCCCCCGAGTTCGGCATACGACGGGCTCGACCACTGCCCGTGCAGCACATTCGCGCCGGGAGAGCCGTCGGCCCAGAGCACCTTGCCGTCGCGCTTGTCAACGCAGAGAAAGCTGGGAGCTTCGGCGTTCGGCAGGTTGATGTGCCCCTCGTCCACGCCGTTGCTCGTATTGACGAAGAGCAGGTCGCCGGCAGCCGTCACGCTGCAGGAGCACATGTTGTGCTGCGACACGCCCAACTGCTTCATCATGTCGAGCGACCAGACCACGTCGGCCTCGTCGCTGGCGTTCACCTTTTCGGCGTTGAACGGGCCATCGTTCTCGCCGTCCCGGAAACCCTCTGTGTCGAGACACTTCACCTCGCCGCGGCTGGTGACATACCAGAGTCGGTCGCCCTCCACGAGCGGCGCACAGCAGATGCCCTGCAGGGGCCAGTCGTGCACGCGGCCGGTGGGCAGCTTTTCGCTGGAATCCTGCCAGAGAAACGAGCCATCCTTGCTGTCGAAGGCGAGCAGACAGCCGAGATCGGTTGCGGCGGGATATCGCTTGAGCCAGCCTTTGCCGTTATTGGTGCCGACATAGGCCTTGCCGCCGGCCACCACCGGATTGCCGTAGCTCTGGCTGCCAAGTTCGGCGACCCAGGCGACGTTCTCGCTCGTCTCCGGCTTCCACCTGCCCGTCTCGGCGTCGAAGTCGCCGGGAGTCCAGGTGGAAGGGACGTTCTTGGCGGCGGAGACGTTGTTGCGGACGGGTGTGCCGCCCCATTGGTTCCAGTCGGCGGCCGTGGCAGCTCTGACCAGCAGAATCAGCAGGATGCATGCGAGGTGCATACGGATGCGTGTCATGGAAGTGGTCCTGATTGGTCGTGAAACTGTAGTCCCGTCGCTTGGGCTCCGGGCTTTTATGGTGCTGTCGGCACCACGGAGACGTTGTCGATGGAGATTTCGGAATCCTTGGAATTGCCGAAGAAGCCCGGGCTGCCCTGCAGGTTGCCCAGCTCGTGGACGGCCTCGATCGTCCATGCGGCCGGCTCCGGCTCGCCGCGTGGCCAGACCTTGCCGCGGAGCAGAGCGGCGGCGGCCGAATCGCCGGTCGCGGGACGGGTGCGGGCCTCGAACTTGATCGTGTACCAGCGGCCGGCTTCCCACGGGAACGGGATCGTCTTGGAGAAGTGGGTCGCCACCTGTGGCGGCCAGCTCCGCACCTGCAACTGCTGGCTCGCCCCCATCAGATCGAGCGTGTAGCGCTGGGCGATCAGCCCCATGTCGGGAAGCCGCGCCTTCTCGAGGGCGGCTGGATTGCCGAAGGCTTTCGCAAAGGCATCAGCATCCGATGCCGATGGCTGCGCGGCCGGAGTTGATGTCGATTTCGGCGTGTCTCCAAGTTGCTTTTCGACGCCCGTCTCCTGGGCGCGGAAGTCAGCTTGGATGCTGTAGTCGTGCAGGCCGATCGGGCCGATCCAGCCCTGGCTCCTGGTGCCCTTTGGGATCGTCGTCACCTTCACCAGGCACTTCGATCCGTCAACCGTGCGGATGACATGCCGGTAGCGCATGCCGACCCATGGCAACGGCGGCTCGCCCCGGGGCGGGCCTCCCTTCGGATTCGGCTCGAGCGCGATCTCCTCGAAATCGAATGTCCAGGGGAGCGGCGGCATCGAACGGATGCGGGCCCTGCCCTCGAGTGAACCCACCTTCGCCGTGACGAGCGCCGCGGCATGCGTGCCGGCCGGCGCGGTGTAGCGGCCGTCTGCCGAGACCGCACCCGTGGTCGTGGTGAACTCGGCCGTAGACTCCTTCACGAATCGGCCGGCAGCGTCGAACAGCCGCACTTTCAGCGGCAGCGTTTCGCCCGCGGCAATCTGCGCCTCGGCTGGCACCACCTGCAGCCAGGCGGGCTCGCCAGCGGGCGCCTTGGTCGCATCCGATACCTGCTGCGGCAGCGTCGGCGGGACGCTCGCGGTGGATGACAAAGCGGCTGCTTTCTCACCCAGGCAGTAGAGCCGTTCGCCGGTCGTCAGGTAGATCCGCCCGTTGCAGGCGATGGGTGAGGCTGTGACCTCATCCTCCTCGCTGAGCCGCATCCGGTTGACGAACTTCAGGCCATCCTTTGTGGGCTCGAGCACATGCCAGCCGCCGGTCGAACAGATGTAGAGTTTTCCATCTGCCACGAGCGGGCTGCCGCGGACGATCGTGCCGAGCAGTTTCTGGGGCTTGCCGATCGGCTCGCCCGTCGCCTTGTCGAGCACGTAGACCTTCGCGCCGTCATCGACGAAATAGATTCGCTCGCCAAGCACGACCGGCATCGCCCGGCCGTCCATCACGCCCTTTCGCTGCCAGATCGCGTTGGTGGCGGTGATGTCGCCCGAGCCAGCAGCCTTGAAGGCGGTGGCCGAGCCCATCGTGGTGTTGTCGAGATTTTCCTCGGCCTGGGAGATGTAGACCGTCTCGCCGTCGACGAGGGGGGCGACATTCAATCCCCGCCGCGACAATCTGAAATTCCAGACGGCCTTGCCCGTTCGCGGCTGGAGGTTCCAGACGCTGCCGTCGCTCGACCCGAAGATGAGCGCCGCCTGCCCGTTCACGGACGCCAGTGACGGCGTGCTGTAGGTGGTATCTTCGGGGAGTTCCTTCGTGCCGTTCATCCAGCGGACTTCGCCTGTCTTTGCGTCGAGCCCGAGGAAGCGGTGGGCGGGCCGGGCCGTGTCGCCCCAGCCGGTGACGACGGCGCTGGCGATCACAAGATCCTCGAACACGACTGGGACATTCGTCCGGCCGCCGTAGGTGGAGAGAAACCCGAACTCCTCGTGAAGCGAACGCTGCCACCGCGTCTTGCCCGTTGCGGCATCGATTGCCGTGAATACGCCGCAGACGCCATGGGCGAAGACGGTGTTGCTCGCCGGATCGGCGACGACAGCCGACCAGCCGACCCGCTCGGCCGGCACGTCGGAGAGGTAGACATTGAAGATGTTTTCCCAGAGCTTCTTTCCGGTGGCCGCATCAAGACAGAGCACCTTCTCGGCCTCCTCCGTCGTGCCAGGCTTGTGCCGCACGATGGTGTAGAGCTTGTCCCCCATGATCACCGGCGTGGAGATGCCCCCAGCCTCGTCGTTCTTCCAGAGAATGTTCGTGCCCTTCTCGGGATTGAACGACGTCACCAGCGGTGGGCCGCCGGCGGTACGGTTTTCCTGCGGTCCACGCCAGTCGGGCCAGTCGGCCGCGGAGGCGGCGCAGGCGGCCAGACTCGCAGCCAGCAGGGTCACATTACGCAACAGCATGGTTCACCTCGTCACTGTGTGATGCCTTCGGCCTTGAGCTCAGCGGGCACTTTCGGGTCAACGATCCCGCGGGCGCCGCGGCCCTGCGTGAGGCGGTCGGCGGTGTCAGCGCGGATGCTGTCGATGTCAGCGTCGCCCCAGCGGCGGCGTTCGGCGACATCGGGCACCGCCAGGGGCCGCACGATCCGCATGCCCACGCCGAGTGCCGGCTCTTCGGTATACCACCACGGGCTCTTGGGAAGATTAGGATCGACATCCTTCCACGGCAGATCCTCTGAACCGCGTCGGGCGGCACTGCGGCACTGCGGCGGCTCGTCGTAGTAGCTGCCGCCGCGGACCACGCGAGGCGACAGGCTGGTCGGCCAGACGGCGGCCGTGGCGGCAGGCACAGGCTGCGGCAGTGCGGCCTGGCGGGCATAGCCCTCGGGAGCCAGTTGGTCGAGCACCCACTCGCCCACGTTGCCGTGCATGTCGTGGAGTCCCCAGGCATTGGGCTCTTTCTCACCGACCGGGTGCGTGGTCTCGTCGGAGTTGTCGGCGAACCAGGCGATGGCATCGAGCGAGTCGGGCTCGACGCCGCTGCTCCACGGAGTTGCGGTGCCGGCCCGGCAGGCGTACTCCCATTCACTCTCCAAAGGGAGACGGTAGAACCGCGACGAGAGACCACTCAGCCACTTCGTGTATTGTCGCGCGGCGAACTGCGTCATCGTGACTGCCGGCTGGGCGGGATCTTCGCCGTTGGTGAATGTGGTCGTGGGGTCGTAAAGGTTGGAAGGCGCCGTGACGGCGTCGGCCTCGTTGTCGGCCGTCACAGGCCGGATGCCCGCCGATTCCATCGCCTTGAAGACGTCGCAGGCCGCCATGTAGGCCTTGTATTCAGCCCAGGTCACCTCGCAGCGGCCGATCCAGAAGGGCTCGATCGCCACGTCATACTGCGGCCCCTCGTCGGCACCACGATCTGCCTCGGCGGCAGGGCTGCCCATGCGAAGCGTGCCGCCGGGCACCGGGATCATGCGGAAGGTCACGTCGGTGCCCGGGATGGTTTCGTCGTAGGCCACCATCCAGCCGCCGGGCACCTTGATGGCAGGGCCGTCTCCCTCTGGCCGCTGCTCACCCGCCACGAATCCGGCGGCGGCACTCTCGGCCACGGCAGTCGCGCCGCCCTCTGCGGCCAGGCAGCATGCCCGCGGGCCACCCAGCGGTGCCGCCAGTGCCAGGCTCCATGACAGTATGGAGCCCGGCAACGAATATCCGAGGAGGCGACGAATCCGCGTGAACACTGCACTCTCCTGATCAGGAAGGGGATCGACAGCGGGCACGCCGCTCGGGGGGAGACCGCGTCCGGGAACCAACCCGCTCCGATCGATAGAGTGTAATCTGTTGGAAATCCCCTGCCCACCGACGGGCAGCCACCCCCGAGCCCCATCCGTGGCAGCACCCAAGCCAACCCAGCCGACCGGAAAAGCCGCCAAGCCAGCAGGCAAGGGCCAAGCAAAGGCCAAGGGCAAGGCCGACGACAAACCGGCCGAAAAGGTGGTGTCGGAAAATCGTCGTGCCCGTCACGACTACGAGATCATCGACACGCTCGAGTGCGGCATCGCTCTGGTCGGCAGCGAGGTGAAAAGCCTTCGCGGCGGTCGGATGTCGCTCGACGAGGCCTACGGCCGCGTCGATGGCCGCGAGGTCTGGCTGCTCGGCTGCGACATTCCCGAATACGAAAAGGCCAACCAGCTCAACCACGTGCCGAAGCGGCCGCGGAAGCTGCTGATGCATCGTCGCGAGATCGGCAAGTTTGCAGATCGAGCCCTGGAAAAGGGGCTCACGTTGGTGCCCCTGAAGATGTACTTCAAAGACGGCCGCGTGAAGGTGCTGATGGGGATCGGCCGCGGGCGGCAGGCCCACGACAAGCGGCAGAAGCTGAAGGCCGAATCGGCGAAGCGGGATATTGAAATCGCCCTCCGCGGCAAGACTGGCCGCGGAGGGCGATCAAAAGATTGAAGGATCCCGTCGTCTGACCGCTGGAGCGACCGCTCACGCGTGTTGCGCGACCAGATCGGCAGTGCTCGAATCGGTTGAATCTTCGGGGTGCCACAGCGGCATGCCCCGCTGAATCCGCTCAGCGAGAATGTCGATCTTCTGCTTCGAGCCGGCGGGGGCCGCCGTGGGGATGAATTCAGTGGTCGCGTGAGGTTCAAAATTCTCGTCGTGACCGTACAGCTCGATGATTTCAAAAACGTTGCGAATCCGGGCCATGGGAACGAAACAACTCCTTGTCTGGTGAACCATGATGAGGGGCGGGGCGAGCACGGAACCCGCGGCATGCAAACCGGCAGAGAGTGGCGGCCGGAAATGCTGCAGCGGGCAGGTGCTCACGAAGGACTCGCCATTATGAGGCCGCCCTTGCGCGAGTCAAACATTTTGCAGCTAGGAATTTGAAACGCAGAAAATGGCTGCGAAGCGGGCCGAGTTGACCGTCACGACCGCTGCCTTTTAACGCGCACGCGGCCCTTCATTGAGCCGGCCACTCACTGAGCCGGCCCGCCGGGCGGCAGCGCGATCTCGATCTCGGCAGGTGGCGGCGGGGCCGGTTTGGCCGAGGGTGATGACGCGACCGCAGGGTCGAACTTCGGCGTGTCCGTGCCGGTGCTTGCCTCGAGATCCGTCGTCAGCATGAGGTGTTCACCCCCTCCGGCCGGTCGCAGCTCAAGGTGCGTGACGTTCCATTCTTTACCGAGTTTTTTCCCCTCGACGACCACGGTGCCCCGCCCTTTGGGGCCGCTCGCCTCGAACTCCATCGCGGCGATGCCGTCGGTCTCGTTGGCCCTGCCGGTGACTTGCGGGCTGCAGGTGACCTTCCCGCCGGGTCCTGCCAGCAGTGCAAGCACCCGCGCGTTTCGCTCGACTTCTGCTTTCGCATCGACCACGAGCGGGTGGCTGGAGAGTCGTCCGCAGCCGGCGGTGCAGGCAAGCGTGGCGAGGACCACAAAGATCGGCATCACGATCCGTCGCATGAAGAGTCCCTCCTGGACGCGGTGTCTGGACACTGTGGAAAAACTGTCTGAAAACCGCGGCAGGCCTGCGATCAGTCAGGCTGCGATCAGGCCTTGGCGTCGTGCTGCCGACACCAGGCGATCTTATCGGCTGTGGTCGTGGGGAGCGAACCACCGGCCGAAGCTGTTTTCTTGGCGGCGGCCTTCGGTGCTGCGGCTTCCGGTGCGGCAACTTCGGCGATCGTCGGCTCGGACTTCTCCTCTGCCTCGGCTGCCGGAGCGGCGCCCGCCTTGGCAGCGCGGGCCCGGGCAAGGATCTCGGCGGTCGAGAGCTTGCCGCCGGCCGGGGCGGATGCAGCCGGGGAGGGGACGGCAGGTTTCTTGTCGGCTTTCTTGTCGGCCGAGGCGGGCTTGGCTGCTGCCGGTGCCGCTCCGCCGCCCGCCTTGGCCCGTGCCGCGGCGAGGATGTCGGCTGTCGAGGGCTTCCCTGCGCCGCCAGCTTTTGCCGCTGGTTTGGCGGCTGCGGCCGGTTTGGCGGTCGCCGCAGGCTTGGCAGTTGCCGCAGGCTTGGCAGCCTCTTTTTCGGCGGGCTTCGGCAGCGGCTCGGTGACAATCTTGAGCGCCGCCGGGTCGATGTCGTACCAGCCGGTGTTGTTGAACTGGTCGAACTCGACCAGACAGCGGCCGTTCATATTGACGGTTTTGACGGTGCCCGTCGCTCGGGCGAACCGAGCCAGTTCGGGGGCCGACGAGTTGATCACGACATACTTATCGGTCCACTCCGACTTCAGTCGCTCGATGGCTTCGAACATGTGTGCTTTCCGGCGGGAAGGCAGAAGACAGGACGGGAAACCCTCGGATCCGGCCTATGAATCTGATCGATCGGCAGACGAATCGCAAGGCACCATCGGCAGGCCGTCGAAAAACGCGTCCGCTGGAGGATTTTGCCGGTGGAGGGCCGGCTCTCACGCGGGGACGATCGCGACTGCTGCGCCGCTGACCGCGGCGATGCCCTGCGGTCCGATCGAGTAGGCCCAGACGACCGTCCGCGGCAGCGAGGTCGAGTCGTCGGACGCGGTCAGCTGCACCAGGCCGTTGGCCGTCCGGTAGGTTGACCCCAGCCAGCCGGGAGACTCGTGGAGCCGGCAGGCGATCTCGAATCGAATCGCGTCGGCCACGTGGGGATCGGGGGCGATGCTCGCCGAGAAGTGGGAACGGCCGGCCAGTCCGACCCCGACGACGGCCTGACCACCGGCCGCATCGCCCCGCGGCACGCTCACTCGCGAGAGTTCGACGAGCACCGGCGATGCCGGCCAACGGGGATCGTTGGCAGGGGGAAATGGCCCATCGAGGGACGTCCATCCGGCCAATGTTTCGGCCCCCGCGGTCGTGATCTGGTGCGTCCAGCGATCCCTCGTCCAGAGAAACACGGCTGCGGTCCGGCCGGCGTGGAGGTGCACCGGCGGCCGGCTGGTCGGGGATCGCGTGTCGTGTGGCTCCATGATGGTGGTAGCATACCGGGACGGCGTGTCCATTCGATTGCTCGGTGGTTCGGGCCGCATTCAGCCGAGGCTTGTGCGTCTGATGGAACCGCGTCGCTCGCTCCGTTGGCCGATCCTGCTGGGCGTTGTGCTGATCGGCTCAATTCTGGCGCTCGGCGTCGGTTGGGTGCTCGTCAGCATCGCCGCGGCGCTGGGCTCGAAGAACCGCAACGAAAATGCCGCCTTCTACTGGGCTATTCTCGGCGTCGGCGTGGCGCTGCTGGTGCTCGTGCTCGTGGGCGTGATCATCTACCTCGCCCTCACGCTCAAGGCCATCGCCCTCTCCCAGCGGCAGAGCAACTTCATCGACAGCGTCACGCACGAACTGAAGAGCCCGCTGGCGTCGCTCAAGCTCTACCTGCAGACGCTCACGCGGCGGCCCGTGCCCCCTGAGCAGCAGGCCGACTTCCACCGCTTCATGCTCAAGGACGTGGAACGTCTCGACACGCTCATCGACCATCTGCTCGATGCTGCCAAGACACTCCAGCGACGGGCCCGCCCAGGCACCGACGCGACCGACGTCGAGCCGGTGCTCGAGCGTGCCTGCGAAGCCGCAGTGCACCGCTATGGCGTGCCGCCCGAGAGCGTGCGGCTCGAGGTCGTGGGGGTGGGCGTGGGCGTGGCAGGCGCGCCGGCATCGGGTGGGCCCCTGCGGGTCTGTGGCCGCGAGGCCGACGTGGAGATCGTGTTTCGTAACCTCGTGGACAACGCGGTGAAGTATTCGCTGCCCGCGCCCGCGGTGGAGGTGACGGCATCAGCGTTGCCGCGCGGCAAGGTGCTCGTGCGGGTGGCCGACAACGGGCCGGGCATTCCGATCGCCGAACGGCAGAACGTCTTCCAGCGGTTCGTGCGGCTGGGCAGCGAACTGGAGCGGTCCACACCCGGCACGGGGCTCGGCCTGTTTCTCGTGCATGCGATCGTGAAGCAGCTGCGGGGCAGGGTGGTGGCGAAGGGCCGGCTGCCGCAGAAGGGCACGGTCATGGAGGTGGAGCTGCCGGCCGCACCGTGACCGGGCCTGCCCATGCCCCGAGAGCCGGACGTTCGCTGTTGAAGTTGACTGTTCTTCGGGAACGGTTGAAGTGCTCCATCCAAGCCCGCAGCGCAAGCAAGGGAAAACGCGATCCATCACCCGGAAATCAGACCCGGATTCCCTCGCTCGCGCGTCGGGCTTGGATGGAAAAGGCAACGGGCGGAAGTCTCTCATGTGAACTATTTTGATGCTCCCCGTAGTATGATGATCGGTTTTCCAAACCCGCCCAGTCTGACGACACCCAGCCATGAGCCTTCCTCCACTCCGTGCCTCCGAGCACCTCCACGAGGTCAAGTACGAGATCCGCGGAGCCCTCGCCCGTCGTGCTGAACAGCTCGAGCGCGAGGGTCATGAGATCATCAAGCTCAACATCGGCAACCCCGGCGCCTTTGGCTTCCGCATGCCGGGCTCGATGCGGGTGGCGATCGTGGAAAACCTCCACCAAGCCGATCCCTACTCGCACCAGAAGGGCATCTTCCCGGCCCGCGAGGCGGTGGTGATGCAGCAACAAAACCGCGGCGTCATGGACGTTACCGCCGACGACGTCTTCATTGGCAACGGCTGCTCCGAGCTGATCATGCTCGCCATGCGGGCGTTGCTCAATCCAGGCGACGAGGTGCTCGTGCCCAGTCCCGACTATCCGCTCTGGACGGCGTCGGTCGTGATCCACGGTGCGAAGGCGGTGCATTATCCGTGCCGGCCTGAGAATGGCTTCATCCCCGACCCGGCCGAGGTGGAATCACTCGTCACCGACCGCACGCGGGCCTTGGTGGTGATCAATCCCAACAACCCCGCCGGCGCGGTCTATCCGCGTGAGACCTTGGCGGCGCTGGCCGAGATCGCCGAGCGGCGTCACCTCGTCTTCTGCGCCGACGAGATCTACGACGAGATGCTCTACGGCGACGCCGCATTCGTGCCGGCCGCCACGCTCGCGAAAAACACCCTCTGCCTCACCTTCGGCGGCTTGAGCAAGATCTACCGTGCCTGCGGACTCCGCGTCGGTTGGCTCATCTTCTCGGGCGAGCGGGAGCACGCACGGGACTATATCCAAGCGGTGGAACTGCTCGCGTCGCTCCGCCTCTGCTCGAACGTGCCGGGCCAATACGCCGTGCAGACGGCGCTTGGCGGCCATCAGTCGATCTTCGATCTCACGCGGCCCGGCGGCAGGCTCCATGCCACCCGCGCCGCGGTGCTGGAAGCGGTGCAGCGCAGCCGCTATCTCTCCGTCGTGCCACCGCGCGGGGCGATGTATGCCTTCGTCCGCGTGCATGCCGACCGCCTCCCCAGCGGCAGCAAGACGTTCAGCGACCAGGCCTTCGCGCTCGATCTGCTGGAGCGCAAGCACGTGCTGGTGGCTCCGGGATCGAGCTTCAATGTGCCCTACCGCGACCATTTCCGGGTCACGCTGCTGCCCGACGCTGAGCAGATGGCCGATGTCTTTGCCCGGATCGAGTCGCTGCTCGACGAATACGCCGCGGCGTGACGAATCTGCGTCACTTGCAAAGTCAGTCACCCAAGCCCCTCAGGCAAGCGACTCAAGACGGGCAACGTCTGCAAGGTCCTGGGGACGGCCTGTCGCTCTCTTGTTCGCCACGAGGTGCCGAAATGAGAGCATGCTAAAAGCGATGCCATCAACAATACACGGCACCTTTTCAATCCAAGCATCGTCGAACACCACGCCATCGATGGTGGTCAAGAAATCGATGCGGTTCGGCGGCAGACCGATCTGGTAGACGACATCGGGCTGCGTGAATGACGCCGGAGAAAGACGGCTCCTCGGGGCACCAAACCGTTGCAAGGCCTGCCACAGACGGGCGGCATTTTCGGCGGTAGGCCGTACCCAGAGGTCGATGTCGCCGGTTGCCCGAGGAATTCCGTGGCCGGCGACCGCATACGCCCCGACCACGAGGTAGTCAACGTTTTCTGCGGCTAACGCTTTCAACATCTCGGCGAAGTCGCGATTCATCGCACGGCTTTCCGCTAAAGGCCCAGGCAGTGAGCGTGATCGGCCACACCATTTCGATCCGTTCGGCCGGCGTCATCGACGCACAGGCGTCGGGTTCCTTGTCGCCAAGCCTGCCAACCCACTCAGACGGAACCGCCGCCACCGCTTCATCGACGCGACGCGGATCGGCAGTTGGGGACGGTGGATGCGACATATCAAAAGTATAGCCCCGTCGCCCGCGGATCGCAGACCAATTTCTGCGAGGTGCGGTACCTGCGAGTCTCGGCAGACGCACTGGTTTGGGCCGCTGACACACCCCCCTTTTCCGCGGCGGCGGGGGTCGTCGATCGCTCCCCTGGCCCTGTCGTCGGACAGTTCATCCGCAGACGCAAGCCGCCGGAGCTATTCGGAGGAGCCGCCTCCGGCCGACAGGCGTGAGCGGAGAGCGCCGAGATAGATGTCGTCGCGGACCTCGTCGTAGGCGTTTTCGTCGGCGACGTGAGAATTACCCGAAGTGTACCGCCCCTTCTGAAAGTGCCGCCCGCTCTCTTGGTATGGGCCTATCCAACCATCGCCCTTCTGCCCGCCGCCATATCCGTTGTTGTCGCTGACACGCCGCGTCGAACCATCGGCAAACAGCACGTTCGCGAAGCCCCCAGCGAGGACTCCGGTGGGATTCGCTGCATTGATGACCTTCTTCGCCTTGGCCCTCGGGGCGATGTCACTGATTTCGTGGACATAGGGCATGTTGTTATTGGCCGACCACGTCCAAGCGGGATGGCCGAAGGATTGTTTGGGTTTGGCTAGGAGACCGCCCAAGTCCAGCGCATTTGGGCCATCTGTGAATGATTCAAGTGTGAAGTCGCCACCCTTGACGATCCGCTTACGGCCGGTTGGATCAATAAAACTGTTGATGGTCGAGGCGACGGCTGTATCCATCGGACCATTTTCCCAATCGTATGTCATGCTTCCAGTCTGAGCGGGACCCAACAGCGCAATCTTGTCTGCCGATGTCAGCAGTGAAGGGTCGCCGAGATGCGCGGTAGAGAGCGGTCCGTCGCCGTCCCGCGGGCTCGACTGCCCGTCACTGTCGTCGGCATCACAGCCGCCGTAGGCGGCACCGCCCTCCGGAAATCTCTCGGGGTTGATGATGTTGTCACCGCGACTGAAGTGCCACGTCGTGGCGAAGTTCGTATTGTAGCCGTCGGCCCACACGGTCTGTGATGTGCCAAAGTAGGCGGTGCCCCGCACTGCCGAGGCCGAACCTACAACCGTGCCATCGCTCGGTCTCCGGGTGGTGTCCCAGCGGACTTCGTTGAAAGCGAACAGATAGTGCTGCATCGACTCGCTCTCTCCAGCCCCGCAGGCAACACCAAAAACCCCATTGACCTTGTATTGATTGAGCGGGTCAAGCGACTTGCCCGTGTTGGCAAATTTGCCGTTCACGAGGTCAGCCACCCACCCCACCTTCGTCATGTCGCCATCACGCATGTGGTCGTACGCGCCGCTGCTCAGTCGCCCTTGGCTGTCGAGCGTGGAGAAGTCCATGAACCCCCTGCCAAATGACTGCATGATCGCAGCCTGAGTTCCCGCCTTCGCCGTCTGCTGAACCGCCGCCAGGTTGGGCAGCAACAGGCCAAGCAGAATCCCCATGATGGCGATGACGACAAGCAACTCGACGAGTGTGAAACCATCACGGCTCCGAATAGTCATCTGATGGTCAACTCCTGTTGGATGCTGGAGGATCCTGTGGCTGCTGAAGGATGTGGTGGATGCCGGAGGAATTCCGCCGGTAGGTCTGGATCCGAAAAGACCGCTCGTCTGTTGAGCCCTAATTGGGGGGTTATACAGCCCAACAAACAGTTCTTGCTGTTAGAAATCGTTGAGAATTGTGTTTGGATCGCACGGCAAGCCCGTTGGATCAATAGGCGTCGTTCCGCGGCCGAACCGGACACTTCGCCCCGCTCACTGCAAGCGTCACTTCGTCCGGTATCGACAGCGGGGATTGGCGTTGCGGTTGCCTCTGGACGTGCCCCTCTTTCCGACTGAGGCAGGATTGGTCTAATCCCTTTTATGAATCCATCACATGCCGCCCCGGCGTCCAACACGCCTGCCGTCGATATCGTCCCCATCCGCCGCGTTCTCGTGAGCGTGTTCGACAAGACCGGCCTTGCCCGGCTCGCTGCCGGACTGAAAGCGGCGGGGGTTTGCGTGGTGAGCACCGGCGGCACGAGCGCCGCGCTTGCGAGCCACGGCCTCGAGGTCGAGGACGTCTCGGCGATCACCTCCTTTCCCGAGATCCTCGACGGCCGCGTCAAGACGCTCCACCCGCGGATCTTCGCCGGGGTGCTTGCCCGGCATGATCGGGCCGACGACCAGGCGGTGCTCGCCGCCCACGGCATCGAGACCTTCGA
>CAMCQY010000020.1 GCA_945877135.1 Candidatus Kuenenia stuttgartensis | reverse complement strand
TCCTTCCCCTAGTTCTTTCTGGAGGTTTGCGTGATTCGTAAAGTTCTGTCGATCCTCCTCCCGGCGTTCGCCGTCGTCGCGATGTGCACGAGCACGTTCGCGGCCGACTGCGGCAGCTGCGGTGGCGGTTGGGAGGGTGGCTGCGGCGGCGCAGTTGCCGGTGTTGAAGGTGGTGAGGCCGTGGCCGCTGGTGGCTGCGGTGCCTCGACCAAGACGGTGTATCAGCGTCAGTACGTGACCGAAATGAAGACGGTCACGTCGACTGAGTACACCACGGAATCCCGCGAGCGGACCTACACGGTCAACAAGCGCGTTCCGCGGACCGAGGAGCGGACCCGCACGGTCACCGTGCAGGTTCCCGAGACTCGGACCAAGACCGTGAACTACACGGTCAACAAGAACGTGACTGAGACCAAGACGTCTGAGTACACGGTTCAGGTTCCTTACACCGAGTCGGTCGAGCAGACCTACACGGTGAACGTGCCGGTGTCGGAGGAGAAGACCTCCACCTACACCGTCATGGTTCCGAAGCAGGAGGAGAAGACCTCCACCTACTCGGTCCAGGTTCCCTACACCGAGACGGTTGAGCAGTCCTACACGGTGAACGTGCCGGTGTCGGAGGAGAAGACCTCCACCTACACCGTCCAGGTTCCTTACACCGAGCAGGTCGCTCAGAACTACACCGTGATGAAGAACGTGTCGGAGGAGAAGACCTCCACCTACACCGTTCAGGTTCCGTACACCGAGCAGGTCGAGCAGACCTACACGGTGAACGTGCCGGTTTCGGAAGAGAAGACCTCGACTTACACGGTCCAGGTCCCTTACACCGAGTCGGTCGAGCAGTCCTACACGGTGAACGTGCCGGTTCAGGAAGAGAAGACCTCGACCTACACGGTCATGGTCCCCTACACCGAAGAGAAGGTCTCGACCTACACGGTCCAGGTTCCGTACACCGAGCAGGTCGAGCAGACCTACACGGTGAACGTGCCCTACACCGAGGAGATGACCGGCAGCCGGACCGTGCAGAAGCGCGTCCCGGTCCAGTCGATGAAGACGGTGCAGGTCAGCGGTGGCTCGTGGCAGACTCAGCAGTACACGGTCGGCGGTGGCGTTGACGCCAACGGCTGCCCGTGCGCTGAGAAGGTCTGCTGCAAGCGTGTCTGGGTTCCGACGTGCGAAACGAAGGAAGTCCCGGTCACGACCTACCAGTGCACGACCGAAGAAGTCCCCTACTCCTACACGGTCAGCAAGTGCCGTCAGGAGCAGCGGAGCCGGATGGTGACTGTGAACAAGACCCGCAGCGAAGAGCGCACCCGCACCTACACGGTGTCGAAGTGCCGCCCTGAAGAGCGGACTCGTTCCTACACCGTGACCAAGTACGTGCCCGAGACCAAGACCCGTTCGGTCAACGTGACGAAGTATCGCTCGGAAGAGCGGACTCGGAACTACACCGTGACGAAGATGGTGCCGGAGACGAAGACCCGTTCGGTCAGCGTCACCAAGTACCGTCCCGAAGAGCGGACTCGGTCCTACACGGTCACCAAGTGCGTTCCCGAGACCCAGACCCGCATGGTCGACGTGACGAAGTACCGCTCGGAAGAGCGGACTCGGAACTACACCGTGACGAAGATGGTGCCCGAGACGAAGACCCGTTCGGTCAACGTCACGAAGTACCGTTCCGAGGAGCGGACCCGCAACTACACCGTCACCACCATGGTGCCGGAAGAGCGGACCCGCACCTACACGGTCACGAAGATGGTGCCGGAGCAGAAGAGCCGCACGGTCAATGTCACGAAGTACCGCACCGAGACGAAGACTCGGGAGTATCAGGTGACCCGTTGCGTGCCCGAGACGATGACCAAGGAAGTTTCCTACACGGTCATGGTCCCGCAGCAGAAGACCGAGAGCTACTCGGTCACGGTGTACGACTGCGTGCCTGAGACGATGACGTCGACCTACACGGTCCGCGTTCCGCACCAGGTGACGAAGGAAGTGCCCGTGCAGAAGTGCGTGACGGTCGCCGTCGAGGTGCCCGTTGAGAACGCCTGCGGTGGCTGTGGCTCGGCCGGCTCGGCCGGTGGCTACGGCGATGCCGGTTCGTCGGCTTCGGCCGGTGACGCCGGTGCCTGCGGCAGCTGCGGTGGCGAGGCTTCGGCTTCGGCCTGCGGCGACTGCGGCGCCTCTGCTGGTGCCAGCTGCAAGAAGGGCTGCAAGCTCCGTGGCTGCCGTCGCTGCAAGTAATTGCTGCGATTGCTCTACAAGCTCGTTGTAAACAAGAGGAGGCTGGGCGCTGGGCGCCCAGCCTCCTCGGCTTTTTATGGGACGAGGACCCTGTCAGGGTGACCGGGCTGGCTTCGAGGGGGGATATGTGGTGAACTGCGCCGTTCCAATCGCGAAACGTGGAGGCGGAGCAGATGCAGAACGGTGCTGCGGTCGAGGACTGTCCCCAAGATCACGAGTCTGCTGACGATTCCGCCGCCTGGATTCGGCAGGTGCGGCAGTCGATCCGCGACGCCGACACCGATTTTTTTCGCGTGTCGCCCGTCCGCTACTGGGCCGACTTTTTGCTCAGCATGGTCGCTGCATATACCGCGGCAGCCGCCTACCTGACGCTGCCGTTTGGCACCTGGCCCCAACTGCTGGCCTTTCCTGTGGCGGCCTTCTGGCTCTACCGGCTGGGATCGCTGATTCACGAAGTCTGCCATCTCGGGCAGCACGAGATGCCGCTCTTCAAGGGAGCGTGGAACCTGCTGGCCGGCGTGATGACGCTCACTCCCAGCCCGTTTTTCACTCGGCACCACCGCGACCACCACAGCCAGCGGTTCTACGGCACGCCGGAGGACCCGGAGTATGTCGCCAACTGCCTGGAATCGGGGAGTCTGGCCAGCCTGCTGGGCTACACGGCGTATGTGCTCGCATTTCCGCTGCTGGTCTTCCTCCGGTTTCTGCTCACGCCGCTCAGCTTCCTGCATCCAAGCCTGCGGGAATGGACGCTTACGCGGGCCTCATCGCTGACCTTCAACCGCCTGTATGAGCGGAAGCTCACGCCGGCCGATCGGCGGGCGATTCTGGCTGTCGAGATTCCCTGTTTTCTGAGGGCGGCGATGATTCCGCTGCTGGTGGTCTTGGGACTCAACCACTGGACGCGGATCCCGATGCTGTACGCGTTGGCGGTGGCGACCGTCGTGCTCAACCAGCTGCGGCAGCTGGCCGACCATCATTTCGAGGGCGATGGCAGCCGGGTCGATCTGGCATCGCACATCATGGACTCGTGCAACTTCACGCGGAACGACCCACTCACGCTGCTTTTCTTCCCGTTCTCCATCCGCTTCCACGCCCTGCATCACCTCTTTCCGTCGCTGCCCTACCACAACCTCAAGAAGGCGCACGCCCATTTGGTCGCCACGCTCCCGGCCGATTCGCCGTATCTCCGTCTCGACAGGCCGGGCTGGTGGAGCGTGGCCAAGCGAACGATTTTCGGGCCCGCGGCCGCGGCCGCGTCGGGTTGAAGAAGCCCCGGGCGGAAGCCCGGGGACACCGGGTCGTTAGGCATTTCCGGATGCGCCCAGATGCGCATAGGACGCGGGATGGTATGCAGGCCCGGAGTCCCCCGGCTTCCGCCGGGGGCTTGGATGGACGCGGGTTCCCAGCGAGCGTCGACGGGCGCGGGTTCCCAGCGAGCTTGGATGGGCGCGGGTTCCCATTCAAGCCCGACGCGCGCGGGTCCCCATTCAAGCCCGACGCGCAAGCGAGGGAATCTGCATCGCAGCTGCTTAGTGGGCCTGCTGCTTGAGCAGATCGCGGATCTCGGTGAGCAACAGCTGGTCGGCTGTGGGGGCGGGCGGGCCACCAAGCTTCTGCTTCATCAGCCAGCCGAGGAACTTCACGATGAAGAAGAAGAGGGCGGCTGCGAGGATCAGGAAGCTGACCACGTCGCCGAGGAACTTGCCGTAGGGGATCGTTTTCTCGCCGAATGTGAGGGCCCAGTTCTCGTAGCCCGTGTTGCCCGGAAGGACGACGCCCACCACCGGCATGATGATGTTGTCCACCATGCTCGTGATGATCTTGCCGAAGGCGCCGCCGATGATCACGCCGACGGCGAGATCGACGACGTTGCCTTTGAAGGCAAAATTCTTGAATTCTTCAAAGATTGACAGGGCCTGTTTGGCGGCCTGATTGGTAGGTAGTTCCATGGGAAAGCTTCCTGGGGCTGACGAGACGGCGCTGGACGGAATGCGAGTCGCCAAAACCTATCCGCTGGCACGTCTTCCGGGCAAGCGGGAGACAACAATCGGGAGACAACAAGTGGGAGACAACAAGTGGGAGACAAACGGACCGGTGGGGGCCGGCCGCCCGTCGGAATCGCTGCGGGGTCCGCTTGCTCGCGGGAATCTCGATCCACTGCTTGCAAGCTTGGAAAGAAAATGCTTCGCTACGTACTCAGGCAATCTTCATCCAAGCAACTGAAACCGAAGACGAGGGCAGTATGAACGTGGTCAAAACGGGCCTCCGCAGTGGACGGCAGGGGGCGGCGTGGTTGCTCCTGGCCGCGCTCATGCCGGCGGGCGTCATGGTCGGCGCCGAGGTGCAATCAGTGGTCGTACCGGCGAAGGCAGCGGACGTTGCCGCTGGCGTGGCTGCTGGGCCGGCCGATGTGGCTGCCTCGCCCGAGTTCGCAGCGATGATCCGCCGCGAGATGGAGGCGACCGTCAAAGCCTTCAACGCCGCCGATCCGGCCGGCGTGGCGGCCCTCTTCATGGAGAAGGGTGAACTCGTTGACGAGAATGGCAACGTCTACACCGGCCGGGCCGAGATCACTGCGCTCTTCAAGGCCTTCTTCGAGAAGTTTCCCAAGGCTGTGATGGCGATGGAGGTGACCTCTGTCCGTTCGATCGGAGACAGCCTCGCGGTCGAAGAAGGTGTCCGGCAGATCACCGCCGAGGCGGGCGCGGCGGAGGCGCAGATGCGGTATATCGCCGTCCGCGACAAGGTGGGCGACAAGTGGCCCATCGCATCGTATCGCGAGTTTGCCGATGATCCGGCTCCTACGGCAGAGGAGATGCTCCAACCGCTCTCATTTCTCGTTGGCGACTGGGTGGATGAGAGCCCAGAGGGACGCACTGCGATCAGCTACCGTTGGAGCGAGGACGGCAATTATATTCTCGGCGACTACGTGCTCAGCGTCGGTGGACAACCCGAATCGAAGAGTGTGCAGCGAATCGGCTGGGATCCCGTGGAGGGCGTGCTCCGCTCTTGGACGTTCGACTCGGACGGTGGATTCAGCCACGGCGAGTGGACCCCGATCGACAACGGCTGGGTTGCGAAGACGGAAGCCACGATGCCCGATGCCAGCACGGCATCCGCCACGGTGACGCTGCTGGTCAAGGACCAAGACCACTTTGTGGTGAGGAGCACCGATCGCATCGTGGCCGGTGGCGAGGAGCCCGACTTCGAACTCGTGATCGCGCGGAAGCCGCCTCAGCCGGGTGCGGCGGCGGCAGCGAAGCCCGCGGCCACACCAGTGGTGGTGCCAGCGGGGAAGTGATAGCGGCGCAGAGTGGTGCTGCTGGAGGGCGGCACCATGTGTGCCCTCACGGGAGTGTGATTCGCAGAGGGTGGCGGACAGCGTCTCAAAAAACCGACTCGGTTTCTTCGAAAGGGTGACTGGAATGCGACGATTGCTTGCTTGTGCCTGCGTGATGGTGCTGGTTGCCGCTCCCGTTGTGGGGCACGGCGCGCAGCGTGGCCGAGGAGGCGCGGGCGGCGGCGGCCGACCGGCGATGTCGCGTCCGGCGGCCCCGATGGCACGCCCAGCGGCACCGATGCAGCGTCCGCAGATGCAGTCCCGGCCGCAGCAGGCACGGCCACAAATGCAGGCACGGCCGCAGATGCAACAGCGGCCCCAGATGCAGCGGCCCAACATGGGTGGCATGCAGGCGCAGCGGCCGAATTTCCAGCGGCCCAGCATGGGCGGCGCTCCCAATATGTCGCGGCCTTCACTGCCGAGCGCCGGGATTCGACCGGCCCCCGCCATGCAGCAGCGGCCCGGCATGGGATCACCGCGGCCCGGACTGGGCACGATGCGGCCGGGCGGCACGCCAGGCCTGGCGGGCGGTGGCATGAACCGGCCAGCGCCGCAGCCTGGTGGCGGAATGGGCGGTCTCAATCGGCCGGCTGGTCTTCCTGCTGGGCTGAACGGCGGCGCAGCCAGTCGGCCTGGCGGTGGTTTTGCCAATCGGCCTGCGGCCGCCTTCCCGCAGCCGGGACAGCGTCCCGGTGGCATGGGCCTCGGTGGCATGGGCGCGGGGCAACGCCCCGGTGGCATCGGCCCTGGCGGTGCCACGACGCTTCCTGGCCTGGGTGGCGGAGCAGGCAACCGTCCTGGGCTGTCAACGCGGCCGCTCGATCGGCCGAGCCTCGGCGGCACACCGACAACCAAGCCCTTCCCGGCGCCAGGTCTCGGCGGTGGTGGCTTGGCGGGTGGCGGGCCGAACCGTCCCACAACCTTGCCCGGCCAGATCGGCCCTGGCACTGGCGGTGGCGGTGGGCTCGGTGGTGGAAATCGCCCTGGCTTGGGTGGCGGAAATCGGCCCACGACGCTCCCCGGTCAGGTTGGCCCTGGCGCTGGCGGTGGGCTCGGCGCTGGCGGTGGGCTCGCGGGTGGAAATCGTCCCGGCATCGGCGGTGGCAACCGTCCCACGACGCTTCCCGGTCAGATCGGGGGTGGTGGCCTGAACGGGAACCGGCCCGGTATCGGTGGTGATCGGCCCGGTATCGGTGGTGATCGGCCGGGCATCGGTGGCAACTGGCCGAACCGTCCTGGGGATCGTCCCGGTCGCCCTGGCATCGGTGGCAATCGTCCAGGCATCGGCAATGGCATCGGCAACAACGTTGGCAATGGCATTGGGAACGGCATTGGAAATGGAATCGGCAATGGCAGTGGCAATAACATTGGCAACTCCATCGGCAACTCCATCGGTGGCAACAACAACTTCAACAACATCAACGTCAACGGCGGTGGTTACGGCGGCGGCTGGGGCTATCCCGGTGGCGGGTATGGCGGCGGTTATGGTGGCGGCTGGGGCGGTGGTTACGGTGGTGGCTGGGCCAACAATTGGAACGACGGCTTCGTCAATCCGCACTACGGTGGCTGGTATAGCGGCTGCTGGAACGGCAACTGGGGCAACAACTACGGCGGCGGCTGGTGGGCGCCCCTTGCCTTCGGCGCCGCGACGTGGGGCCTCGCCTCCACCATCGGCGGCTGGGGACTCGGCTACGGCAGCATGGGCTACGGCGGGGCCGGCTATGTAAACCCCTACTACGCCTCGATTCCGTCCGCGGTCGTGGCCTCGTCTCCCTATGACTACTCCCAACCGGTGGTGGTGAATAACTACATCACCAACGACGGCGACCTTTCGAACGCGACCGACGCTCAGGGTGGCGTGGGCGGCACGGCGGCCGGTGGTGCCGGTGCTGGCGGCAACGCGACGGCCGCGCCGGTCAACAACGAGGCGAATGCCGCAGTTGACGACGCGCTCGCCAAGTTCAAGGCCGGTGACTACTCCGGCGCGCTCGCTGGCTTTGATCGGGCTGTGAAGGCTTCGCCCAAGGATTCGGTGATCCACGAGGTGCGGGCGCTCACCCTCTTCGCGCTCGGCCGCTACCCCGAGGCTGCGGCCACGCTCAACTCCGTGCTGGTGTCCGCTCCGGGCATGGACTGGACGACGATTAGCAACGTCTATGGATCGGTCGATGCCTACACGGCGCACCTCCGTAAACTCGAAGACTTCTGTCGCGCGAATCCCGACAGCGCAGCGGGCCACTTCGTGCTGGCCTACCACTATCTGGTGGGTGGCCATGCCGACATGGCGGCGGAGGCTCTCAAGGTGGTTGTCGCGAAGCAGCCGGGCGACCTGGTCGCCAAGCGGTTGCTCGAGGCAATCACGCCGCCGGAGGAACCGAAGGCGGAGGCGGCCCAGCCGGCCAGCCCGTCCGCCGCTGCTGCACCAGCAGCCACCGCGGCGCCGGCCGGCCCCGAGACCGATCTCGTGGGAACCTGGAAGGCCATCAGTGGCAAGGACACCGTGATGCTGAGCATCACGGAGGATTCCAAGTTCACCTGGAAGGCCACGCCAGCCGGCAGACCGCCGGTTGAACTCTCGGGCACCGTGGAAACTGCCCGCGACGCGATTGCGCTCAATACCGAGACGGCGGGCTCCATGGTCGGCAACGTGAAGTCAAAGGGGGCCGACGCCTTCGACTTCACGCTGGTTGGGGCCCCCAAAGAAGCCAAGCCACTGGAATTCCAGCGGCAAAAGTGACCGTTCTGGGATCTTTTCGACCCTGTCTGGCCCTTCTGACGATGCTATAAAAGAGCAGTGTGTCAGAAGGAGGCCAGATCATGATCGACGCGGTGCGGCCCGATGTGGTGGTGATCGGTGGCGGTCCGTCTGGGGCCACCGTGGCGACGCTTGTAGCCAAGGCTGGCTTTCGGGTGCAACTGCTCGAGCGGGAGCGGTTCCCCCGCTATCACATCGGCGAATCGTTGATCCCCGAGACGTTCTGGGTGCTCGAACGGCTCGGCATGCTCGCCAAGTTGCAGGGGAGCCGGTTTGTCGAAAAGCACAGCGTGCAGTTCGTCACCGAGCAGGGAAAGCTCTCCGAGCCCTTCTACTTTGGCGATTACAAGCCGCATGCAAGCTCGCAGACCTGGCAGGTGACGCGGGCCGAATTCGACCAGATGATGCTCGACAATGCCCGCGAGCATGGTGTCGATGTGGAGGAGGGCGTTCGCGTGCTCGACGTGCTCTTCGAGGACGGTCGGGCGGTGGGCGTGCGGGCGATCGACGAGGCGGGCGTGGAGCGGGAGATCCGCAGCGCGGTGGTCGTCGATGCTGCCGGCCAGAGCTGCCTGATTCAGGATCGGCTTGGCCTGCGGGAGTGGGACCCGGTGCTGAAGAAGGCCGCCATCTGGACCTACTGGAAGGGAGCAAAGCGGGACGCTGGCCGCGACGAGGGGGCGACCCTTGTGATGCAGACGAAGGGCAAGATCGGCTGGTTCTGGTTCATCCCGCTGCAGGACGACCTTGTCAGTGTGGGCGTGGTTGCTCCTTTCGACTACCTCTTCAAGGGCAGGAATTCCAAGGAGCTGGAAGCGATCTATTTCGAGGAAGTGGAGCGTTGCCTCGGCGTGCAGCCCCGGATCGCTGCGGCGCAGCGCGTGGCGCCGTTCAGTGCCGCCAAGGAATATTCCTACCGCTCCCGGCAGGTTGCCGGAGATGGCTGGGTGTTGGTGGGTGATGCGTTCGGTTTCCTCGACCCGCTCTACTCCTCGGGCATTCTGCTGGCGCTGATTTCCGGGGCTCAGGCGGCAGATGCCATCACCGCCGGACTTACCGCTGGCGACACCTCGGCCGCGCGGCTTGGCACATGGGGCCCCGGCTATATCGCCGCTATGGACCGGATGCGAAAGCTCGTCTGCCAGTTCTACGAAGGCCTCAACTTCGGCAAGTTCGTGCGGGAGCATCCCGACCGCAAGGGGCTGATCACCGACGTGCTGATCGGCGACCTCTTCAAGCCCGACATCGACTCCCTCTGGCCGCTCATGGACGAGATGCAGGCCGCCGAAATGGCTGCCAAAGAGCCTGCGGCGACCGGTTGAATGATCGGAAAAGACCGAAAATTTGACCCTTTGTGAACCATGGGGTAGTTCTGAGCGTAGAGATGTCGATCGTCTCTCTCGGAGTTATCCCATGCGAATGCTGTCACTTTTCCCATCCCGATCCTCGGCCACCGGACTGAACCGTTCGGTGAGGAGGCGTCGCGGCACGCTTCGTGCTCGTCGGCATGGTCTTGGGAACTGGGAACAGCTGGGACTGGCATTGGGCGACCCCGAGCAGCTCGAGCAGCGGAGCCTGATGGCGGCCGATCTCGTCTTGTCATTCAATGACAACATTGCGGCCAACGTCGACCGCACGTTCTATTCGCCCGCCTCGCAGGTCGTCTACACGCTCACCGTCGAGAATAAGGGCGACGCCACCGCCACAGACGCGGAAGTGACGACGTCGATGGCGAGTGCCATCACGCAGAGCACGTGGAAGGTTGCCTACACAGGCGGTGCCACGGGCGCAGCCGTGGGCGCCGGCAATCTCAATACCAGGATCACGCTCCCGGCCAACGGCAAGGCAGTGTTTACGATCGTCGCCGACGTGGGTGCTTCGGCCACAGGAGACCTGGTGAGCTCGGCCACCGTCGGTGCGGCCAGCGGTGAAACGAACACCGCGAACAACTCGGCTACCGACACCGACCGGTTTGTCCCCAGGTCGATCGCCGTCGCCGACGATGGAAGCTGGTCGGGCACGTCGCTTGTGCGATTGGTGAATCCCGCTACGGGAGCGATGATCGCGCAGGCGTTTGCCTTCGAGACCGATTTCAAAACGGGAGTGCGGACGGCCCTCGCCGATCTCGACGGGAACGGCACGGCGGAGGTGGTGGCTGTTCCCAACTATGGCCGCGTCGGCCAATTCGCGGTGTTGCAGCAGAACGTCGCTTCGGACGGCACCGTGACGCTCGTCAAGGACACTCGCTACAGCCTGCAGCCCTTCGGGCCCGGCTATGACCGCGGACTCAACGTTGTCGTCGGCGACTTCACTGGTGATGGGTTGGCCGACGTCGCCGTGGCCAAAGCGTTTGGGTCCGCCGCGGTGAAGATCTATCAGTCGACTCCAACCGCGGTGGGCGGTCCACTGACACTCCTCCGCTCGTTCACGCCGTTTCCAGCGGCCAAGGGTGGCGCCTCGATTGCGGCTGGCGATTTCGGGACGTTTGCAGGCTCGACGATCACCAACGGCAGCAGTTTGGACGGAAAGTGTGAGCTGGTCGTCGCCACGAGTGCGGGTGTTGCGCCTCTTGTGCGGGTCTACAATGTCGCCCCGGCGGTGCCAGTGGTCGTCGATACGATTCGGCCTTTTTCGGCTTCGTTCGTGGGTGGACTGTCCGTTGACGTTGGCCGGGTGAACGCGGACTTGATTCCCGACATCACGGTCGCCCAGGCTGGCGGCGGGCAGTCGCTGGTAGAAGTGTACGACGGCCGCGCGGGCGCCGCGTCCAATCCCCGCCTTGCCAGGTTCGCCGCCTTCTCCGATCTGGCTACCAGAAGTGCCCCGGTCGTCGCAACTGGCGTCGATACCAACGGCGATGGCCGCGTCGACGTCATCAAGACGGTGCAGGGTGGAGCAGGTAGCTCGCGGCTACGGAATTACTCCACGGCCGGAGTGCTGCAGGACAGCGTGGCCGGACTGGCAGGTGCGATGCAGATCGCCTCCCCGGCTGCGTTCAGCAGTCCTCGGTTGGCAACGAGTTCCTTTGGTGGGTTCACCGCAGGGTCGGCTGGTTTTCCGGCTGCGCTGACCGACAGCGGCTTCACGACGACGAGCAGCGGACTGAAGTACAAGGAACTGGTGGTCGGCACCGGCAACAGACCCTCGTCGAGCACCGCGAGAGTGAAGGTGAACTACGAAGGATGGTTGCTCAACGGCACCCGCTTCGACGGCAATCAAGGCATTGAGTTCAATCTCAACCAGGTGATCGCCGGCTGGACCGAAGGGCTTAGGACGATGCGTGTCGGCGGCCGGACGCAGTTCGTCATCCCGGCGAATCTGGCATATGGTGCCGCGGGCCAACCGCCCAACATTCCGCCAGATTCGACGCTCGTTTTCGATGTCGAACTTTTGTCGACGACCTAAGTCGTTTCGGGGCGAGGCCTGCCCCCGTTGGAGACAGTGACGTGCCTACCAACGTGCCTCGAGGCCCAGATTGGCACCACTCAAAAACATGCTCCCGGTGCCATTGAGGCCGGTGCCACCGGCCTGGCTGGGAGTGAAGTCCCACTGGTCTGGCGCCAGGGCCACGCCCGTCAGCCAAATCAGGTTGTAGCCCACCCGCAGGCCCCAGACATCATTGAATCGATAGATGGCGGAGAGGTTCATGTCGGCGATCATGCCCATGCCGACGGCGTCGGACGACTGCGGTTGCCGAAACGGCGTGGTCGACAGGGCGTCGTACAGTGTCTGCGACTGCGACAGCGTCGTGCCGGCGACGCCGATCTTCATCCAGCCCTCGACCGCCCACCGCTCAAAGGCCATGCGGCCCCGGGTGCCGACCTGTGCGGCGAATAGATTCGAGGTTGCATTCACGCTGTAGGTGCTCGGTTGCGGTGATGATCCGGGCGGAATTGCCAGGACGGCCTCATCCTGGAGGTTGGCCCAGCGGAAGCCGCCGATCCAGTCGACGTGACCGCCGTCGTAGCCCTCGCACCGCTGCCACGGGCGTCCCGAACGCCGGTTGTAGCCGCCGTCGTAGTCGTGGAAGACCATGTTGAGCTCGATCGAATTGATCGAGGAACTGTCGGTGACACGCGCCGAAAACCCATTGTTGAGTCCAGTCTGTGCGGCGAACACCTGATCGGAAGCCTCGAGGGAGCCGCCCGCACTGGTGGCCTCTCTGGTGGCGCTCATGCCATAGACGCCGAGATAGCCAACCTCCCAGCCGATGTCGTCTTCGCCATAGTTTCCGTAGAGCAAGCGTGCTCCGGTCCCGATCGTGCTCTGCAGATCGCCCGTCGAGATGACGGCTACGTTCGGGGCGGTGCTGTCCACGACGACCGGCCGGTCGACTGTGGCGTTGTTCCGCTGCAGAAAGAGCGCATCGAAGACGGCGTAGGAGCGTTCATCCTGAGCGTATGACTGCTCCGCTGCCGGTAGCCGATCGCACCACGCCGCCACCAGCGCAGCCAAGGCCACGCCGAGGGTCGAGGCCCACCGCAGGCGGGCTGACGAAAGAGGTGAGCAGTGGGGCATGATGGTGCGTAACAGTCCGTACCACGGGAACAACAGGAACACTCGTTATCACCGTTTTCTTCGGCAACTCCGGCAGGGGGCATGAGGATCGTTGCGGTCGGGCAGAAATCATGGCCGTGGCAGGCCTCGCCGTGGGGGTCTGCGTGGAGTGTGCGGCCTGGCTGCCATTGTTTTCTGCCATCTGGCGACTGTTTCTCCGCTACATCCCGCAATCATGGAAATTCCTTGACTTTGGCCCGCAGAGGGGCGAATCTGAAGGAGCTGGGCAATCTGTATGGCGGATGGCTGGGCAGTCGCGCGAAGCGTCAGATGTGGTGAGCATCTGGCTCGTCGGTCGCGGCTGCCGTTCCAGCAGAGCGTTCAATTTCTTCGCGTTAGGGTATGTGCTGATGGGTGCTTCGAGCCGTGGTCTCTTCTCCCGTTCTCTCGGCGGTGCTGTTCGCGAGCCGCGACGTCTGTCCCGTGGCGCCCAGCCCCGCCGCCGCCAACTTGCCGCCGAACTGTTGGAGAAGCGATTCGCCTTGGCGGCGACGCCGACCGCAACGGTCGCCGGCCCTGTGCTGTCGGGCCTCATCGGTCAGGAGATCCCACTCACCGTCACGTTCGACAACACGGCCACGAACCCCGCCGACATCGGGTACTCGCCGTTCGTCGACATCGTGATGCCCGCCACGGGCGACGCGCCGCCTACGCCCGACGACGGGATTTCGTTCAAGCCCGGTAGCGCCACCTACAACGGCCTGTCGCTCGTCACGACCGTGCTGACCTTCAACGCCCAGGGGCAGGCGACGCACCCCTTCGCCAAGAATCCCGATGGCACGGCGGTGGTCGTCACGGGCAAGCCGGGCGACCAGCTCGTGGTCGTGCAACTCCCGTTCGGCAGCTACGGCCCCGACCAGCCGGCGGCCGAGATCACGTTCACCGGCGTGGTCAGCCCGCTGGCCCAGCCCAACAGCTCGTATCCCGTGACCGCAACCGGCGGTTTTCAATATCAGACCGACACGGCCGGCAACCCCACGGTCAACGTCGCCACGCTGGGCACCACGACCACCGACCCGATTCAGCCGCAGCTTTTCCGGATCAAAAAGACGTCGAACGCCCCAGAGTCCGAAACCGCCACGGGACCGAACTTCACGCACACCTACACCGTCAGCATGGCGGTGGCCCCGGGCCAGACAGTCGATGATCTGATCCTGTCCGATGTGCTGCCCGACAACGTCCAGTTCGTCTCGCTCGTGACTGCGACGGGCAACGGTACGACGACCGTGACGCCCGTCGCCACGCCCAGCACGACCGTGCCCGGCGGCACGCTCACCCGTCAGTTCGACCAGGTCCTTGGCACGGGCAGCGAGTCCGACGTCGTGATGACGTTTTCCTACTTCATATCCCAGGACGATGCCGCAGGCCTGGACGTGATCCCGCTGGGCACCGGTGGCACGGCGATCGCCACGAACACCTCGAGCGCCACTGGCACCTGGACGAGTGCGAATCCGAATTTCCCGGCCGTGCAAACGGTCACGAGTAGCGCCACGGATCCGAACTCGCGGCACACGCTCACGGCCCGCACCGTCGCCCTGCAGAAGACCTTCGCGGACCTGACCAATCCCGGCTCGCCGCGGGCCGGCGACCTGATCGAGTACACGCTCAACTTCCAGGTCAGCGACTATTTCGCACTCGACAACTTTGACATCACCGACGTGATTTCCGACGGCCAGGCGTTTGACGCCACCTTCACGCCGACGCTCACCTACACCCAGCAGTCGGAGTCGTATACGGCTGCTCCGTTCGCGCCGGCGAACGTCACCGTGACGGTGAACGACCCCGGGAACGGCACGACCGACGTCGTGTTCGACGTGTCGAGCCAGCTCGCCGCCCTCCGCGGCACCCTCGACGGCGACCTGCTCGGCGCCGCAATCCCGCCGGGGGGCACGGGCGGCCCGACACCCAATCCGCTGCCCTCGGGGCCGGGCACCCGCGGCACGATCAAGTTCCGCGCACGGGTGCTCGACCAGTATCGCCAGACGCCCCGGCCGGGTGCCGCCGTCGTGCAGGGCGACGTGATGACCGACGACGCGACCACGACGGCCACGGTGCTGGCGTTCTCGAACCTGTCTCCCACCTCGAGCAGCGTCTCTGACGGTAGTTCGAAGTCGTTCACGCTCGTCAGCGGCCAAGTCCACAAGAGCGTCTACGCGATCAACGGTGTCGCACCCACGGCGGGCCAGCGGGTGGCAGCCGGCGATGACGTGACGTTTCGGCTCACGTACACATTGCCCTTCTCGAGCATCAAGGACTACCAGATCACCGACTTCCTGCCGCTGCCCGTCTTTGCGGCGCAGGATCTGGCTTTCGCAGGTGGTGGCCCATCTGCAACGGCACCAGCCGTCGGCCAATGGAGCTTCGGCGCGGATGACACGTTCTCGCAGGCTCCGATTGGTGGCCCCAATCCAGGCACAGCCACCGGCAACACGGCGGCCAACAGCATCACTTGGAGCTTTGGCACGTTTGCCGACCCGTCCGATCGGTCGGGAAAAACCGACATCCTGTTCACGGTCGAGGCGACAAACAGGCCCTTTGGTGACGGCCTCCTCCTCACCAATCAGGCCCGGCAGAGCGAGCGGAACGAGACGAATCAGCTGATCACGTCAAACACGGCCGTCACACAGGTGACGATGTCCGCACCGGAACTCACCATCACGAAGGGCGTGGTCTCGACGAACAACGCTACAGGCGTGTTCACGCCCACACCCGTCGCCCCCGCGGGCGTGACGTTCTCGCAGCCCGGCGCGCCCGGCGCCGCCTTCACCGGCACGATCAACTCAACAGGGCTCGCATCGACCCCGATTGACGCCACGCTCTCGAACGTCGTTGGCAACGACCTCGTAAAGTTCACGATCATCGTCGAGAACACGGGCAGCGGGACCAATGGCGCTTTCGACGTGGCGATTCGCGACACCCTTCCGGCCGGATTCCAGATTCCGACTGGCGGGCTTGGGCTGAACCTGCAGGTGACCAATGGTGCCGGCACATCGCTGGCGTATGCGTCGATCGGGTCAGGGCTTTTCGACCCGGCAGGCGGCATCCGGCTCGATGACGGAGCGACCTCCGGCAGCCTGCAAGCTAGCACCCCAACGAGCGGCACGAACATCGCCGTCGTCACCTACGACCTGCAACTCAAGCCTGATGTCGTGCCGCTGGAAGTGATCACGAACACGGCCACGCTCACCAGCTACGCATCGACCGAAGGGGGGCCTAACTTCCTTCCGCCGGCCGGCATCTCGGACAATGCCACCGTCACCATTCAGTCGCCGACAGTGACCAAGACACTCATCGGCACCTCCATCGTGGATGCCTGGAACTCCAACACCCAGGCGGTGATCGGCGAGCTTGTTGAATATGAACTGTCGGTCAAGGTGCCACAGGGCACGACGCCTGCGGCCGTGTTGAGAGATAGTTTTTATCTACCGCTTCAGTTTGTGAAGGTGCTGGGCGCGCCAACGGTCGAGCCGGGGGTAACCATCTCGAATCTGGCCAATCTCGCCACTCCCACGCTCTCCACAGACTCCGAAGGCAACGTGGCGACTTGGAATCTGGGCGACATTGTCAACTCGAACAACGACGACCAGCTTCATGGCTTCACCTTCCGCATTCAGGCGGTTGTGCTCAACGACAGCACTGTGCCGACGGTGTATTTTCGTCCCGCGAATAGTGCGGGTTTGTCCTGGACGGGACACCAACTGCCACGGGTGTCGTCTCAATCAGTGCTAGTGATCGAGCCGAGGGTCACGATCGACAAGTCGGTGACACCGACGACGGCTCAGGCGAGCGACCTCGTGACGTTCACGATCGTCGTCGCGGCCAGCGAGACGACGGCCTATAACGTGGCACTCGCCGACACCTTGCCCGGCGGCATCACCTACGTTGCCAATTCGCTGCGCAACACAGCCGGCGTCGTTCCGACCTCCCTGGCAACGTATGGCGGCGACACTTTTTTCGGAGCCGATTACGCACAACTCACCCCGGGACAAACCAGCACGCTCACGTTCCAGGCCCGGATCAATGCCAACGTGACCAGTGGCCAGCCGATCACAAACACCGCCCAAATCAAGTGGACGAGTCTGCCGGGCGATCCCGGCCAGATCACGCCCAATAGCCCGATAGCCTACGAGCGGACCGGCTCCGGTTCGACAACCCTGGGCGAGCTCAACGATTACAGGTCGACTGATTCGGCGATCGTGACCGTCGCAAGCCCAACAGTCGCCAAGTCACTTGTCACGACATCGATCGTGAACGCGTCGAACACGGCGACACAGGCGGTCATCGGCGAGACGGCCACCTACACCGTGACGATGAAGATTCCGCAGGGCCGGACGCCCGCGGCACAACTCATCGACACGATGGGGCCGGGCATGGCCTTCGTCCGGGTGGTGTCGGCGGTCAACGATGATCCTTCCACGCTCACGGTGCCGGGACTGATCGTAGCGCCCGTGCTCGCGAATCAGGCGACTAAAGCCACCTGGAACCTCGGCGACATCGTCAACACCGACACCAACAGCGCCACCGACGAGACGATCACGTTCACGATCGAGACGGTCGTGTTGAACGTCAATTCGAACAAGAGCGGCGTGCACCTCGTCAACAAGGCGCAGGCCGCCTGGAACTCCGGCGCTAACCATTCGCCGACCGTGCCGAGCGGCTCGGTGACGGTAATCGAGCCTAAGCTCCTGACGACGAAGTCGGCAACCGTCGGGGGCTCCGGTGGCAACGTCGGCGACCCGGTCACCTACACGATCGTGATCGAGCAGGCGGCGACCAGCGACACCGATGCCTTTGACGTCACGCTCAACGACGTGATCCCGGCCAAGATCACAGGCCCTGCCCTCGCGAACGTGGTGGATAGCGCCGGCACGGTCACGGCCGCCAACTTCAGCCTCACGGGCAATACGTTGACCACGACCGGCACCGGCTTCGATCTGCCGAAGCTGCCCAGGGGCCGCACGATCACGCTCACCGTCACCGGTACGCTCGGCGGCCCGCTTGCGGCCAACGAAAACATCACCAACACCAACCAGATTCAATGGTCGAGCCTCTCCGGCTCACCGGGCCAGATCACGCCCAACAACCCAAAGGCCTACGAACGCACGGGATCGGGCGCGACAAATGTTGGCCAGCTCAACAACTACGTCACCACGGGCTCGGCCAGCTTCACGGTCAACACCGCCGACCTCGCGGTGAATAAGACGGTGAGCAACCCGACGCCGAACGTCGGCGACACGATCACGTTCGTCGTCGCGCTCTCGAACCTCGGGCCAAACACGGCCACCGAGGTGGAGGTGACCGATCAGTTCCCGACGGCGGGGCTGCAACTCCTCACGGCGACGCCCAGCCAGGGGACCTACGACCAGGGCACTGGCATCTGGGACGTCGGCACGGTGGCGACCGGGGCGGGCAACGCCAAGACGCTGACTATTCAAGCCCTTGTCCTCGCCCCCGCAGTCAACACGATCCCGCTCGCGCAGACGAACGTGGCCACGGTGACGAAGTCCGCCCAGCCCGACCCCGATCCGGGCAACAACACCGGCACGGCGACCGAGACGCCGAAGTACGCCGATCTGGGCGTCAAGAAGACGACGGACAACGTCCAGCCGGGCGTCGGCGACACGGTCACCTATACCGTCAGCCTCTACAACCTCGGCACCTCGGCCGCCACCAACGTCGAGGTCACCGACACGCTACCCGCCAACGTGACGTTCGTAAGCGCCACACCGTCGGCCGGCACGTTTGACAGCACGAACAAGGTGTGGAGTATCCCGAACGTGCCCACGACGAACGGCGTGAACAACCCGCTGACGCTCACGATCGTCGTGACGGCGACGGGCACGGGCACGGGTTTCAACACCGTCACGATCACGAAGAGCGACGTCTGGGATCCGAACGACCGCAACAACACGGCGAAGACCCCGACCGACCCGCAGGAGGCCGACCTCGTCGTCTCGAAGACGGTGGACGATTCCACGCCCAACGTGGGGGACAACGTCACGTTCACCATCACGCTCAACAATCTCGGACCGAGCCCGGCGGCCAATGTCGTGGTGAACGACCTGCTCCCGGCCGGGCTGCAGTACCTGAGCCATGTCGCGTCCATCGGCAGCTACGTGCCGGGCACGGGCGTCTGGACCGTCGGCACGGTGCCGGCCAGCGCGACCGACACGCTGACGGTCGTCGCCACGGTGCTCGCGCCGGCCTCTGGTCTGGCGTCGCCCTTGACCAATACGGCGACCGCCACCTCGACCACGCCCGACCCGAACCCCGGGAACAACACCGACGACAAGACGGTGACGCCCCTGCAGGCCGACCTGGCCGTCTTCAAGGTGGCCAGTGACCGGGCGCCGAACGTCGGCGACACGATCCAATTTGCGATCGGGGCGGCAAACTTCGGCCCTGACAATGCCACGAACGTCGTCGTGACCGACGTCATTCCATCTGGAGTCACCTACGTCGGCCTTACGCAAGGCATCGGCACGAACCCGACTCAAGGCAGCGTGACGTACGACGCTCTCACCCGCACGCTGACCTGGACCATCGGTGCTCTGACCAACTCCGACTTTCCGATCCTCGAATTTGACGTGACGGTGGACGCCCCCGCCTCCCCGGGCATCCCGCAGCCGGTCACGAACACCGCGACCGTATCCGGTCGCGAATACGACCCCGATCCCTCCAACAACACCGACCGTGCCACCGAGACGCCGCAGTACGCCGACCTGGCCGTCGACAAGGTGGTGAGCGATGCCACGCCGAACGTCGGCGACACGATCACCTTCACGGTCACGCTCTCGAACCTCGGGGCTGACACCGCCACCAACGTGACCGTGCTCGACCAACTGCCGGCGGGTTTGCAGTACTCCTCTGCGCAGACCAACCAGGGAACCTATGACCCCGGCACCGGCATCTGGACCGTCGGCACAGTAGACACGCTCTTTGCCCGCACGCTCCAGATCAACGCGATCGTGCTGCCGCCCAGTTCGGGCGTGCCCCAGCCGGCCACCAACACGGCGAGCGTCAACTCGAGCAAACAGTACGACCCGGATCCCTCGAACAACACCGACAGCGTGACCGAGACGCCGCAGTATGCGGATCTCGCTGTCGCAAAGGTCGTCAGCAATTCCAAGCCGAACGTCGGCGGGCAGGTCACGTTCACCGTCACGCTGCGAAACCTCGGCATCGACGAGGCCACCGGCGTCACGATCGCCGACCCTCTGCCGGCGGGCCTGACCTTCGTCTCTGCGAGCCCCTCGGCAGGCACCAGCTATTCGCCCGCCACCGGCGTCTGGCAGGTGGGCACGATCCCAGCCGGCGGCGCGAAGACACTGGCGATCGTCGCGGCCGTCCCGGGGCCGGGCTCGTTCACGAACGTCGCTGCCGTCGCCACGAGCCACCAGTTCGACCCCGACCACACGAACGACCGGGGTGAGTCGACCATCTCGACCCGGGAAGCCGATCTGGCCGTCGTGAAGACCGTGAGCAACGCCACGCCGAACGTGGGCGACACGATCACATTCGTCGTCACGCTCTCGAATAACGGTCCTGATGACGCCAACAATGTCGAGGTCACCGAGCAGTTCCCGACGGCTGGACTACAGTTCCTCTCCGCCACGCCGAGCCAAGGCACCTACAACAGCGGCACCGGCGTCTGGACCGTAGGCGCGGTCGCATCCGGCGACTCCAAGACGCTCACCATTTCGGCCCGCGTCCTCGCCCCAGCGGTGAACACGATCCCCACAGCCCAGACCAACATCGCGAGAGTCACGAAGGCCGACGAATTCGACCCCAAGCCGGGCAACAACACGGGGTCGGTCACGGAGACGCCGAAATACGCCGATCTGGGCGTCAAGAAGACGACGAGCAACGTTCAGCCTAACGTGGGCGACACGATCACCTACACCGTGAGCCTGTTTAATCTGGGCACGGCGGTGGCCACGAACGTCGAAGTGACTGACGCCCTGCCGGCCAACGTCACCTTCGTTTCGGCCACGCCGGCCGCGGGCACGCGGTTCCAGGGATCGTTGACGGGTGGCGTCTGGAGCGTGCCCTCGATCGCTCCGGGCCAGACGCTCGTCCTTACGCTCACGGTCGAGGCGACGAACACGAGCGTGGCTTTCAACACCGCGACAATCACCCACAGCGACGTCTGGGATCCCAACAACCGCAACAATACGGCCAAGACGCCGACCGACCCGCAGCAGGCGGATCTCTATGTCACCAAGACCGTGAACGACGCCACGCCCAACGTCGGCGACAACGTCACCTTCACGATCACGGTCGACAACCTGGGCCCGAGCTCCGCACAGTCGGTCAGCCTCACCGACACGCTCCCGGCGGGCCTCCAGTTCGTGAACGCTATGCCGAGCACGGGCAGTTTCGCGGGCGGCGTCTGGACGCTTGGGACCGTTGCTTCTGGCGCGACGCCGACGCTCACACTCGTTGCCAAGGTGCTCGCGCCCTCCTCGGGGCCCGTCTCGCCGCAGAAGAACACCGCCACCGCCACGAGCACGACCCCCGATCCCGATCCCGATAACAACACCGGCACGTCCACGGTCACGCCGAAGCAGGCCGATCTCGAGATCTTCAAGACCGTGAACACGTCGCAACCGTCGATCGGCGAGACGATTCGGTACACGCTCACCGTCGACAATCTCGGCACCGACACGGCGACCAACGTCCGCGTGCAAGACAACCTCCCGGCGGGCCTCACGTTCGTGTCGGCCACGCCCTCGGTCGGCGGGTATGACGCTGGCACAGGTATCTGGACCGTCGGCACGGTGACCACGGCAGACACACCGACCATCGTGATCTTTGCGAAGGTCACCAGCGCAACAGGCGGCACGCTGACGAATACCGCCACGGTCTCCGCCAAGGAGTATGACCCCGATCCCTCGAACAACACGGATAGCGAGACGATCATCGTCCCGCCGAGCGGCGTGATCGTGGGCACCGACATCGGCTGCGTCACCGGCCCGTTCGTCCGCGTCGTCGATCCGGACACGGGCGCCGACCGGATCATCCCGTTCTTCGCCTACGAGCCTAGCTTCCGCGGCGGCGCCCGCGTCTACGGGGCCGACGTCACCGGCGACGGCATCGCGGAAATCCTCACGGCCCCCGGCCCGGGTCGGCCGGCGGAGGTCCGCGTCTTCTCCAACACCGGCTCCCCGCTGCCGCAATACAACTTCTTCCCCTTCGGCCGTGGCTACACGGGCGGTCTCAATATCTCGGCTGGCTCGATCACCGCCGCCGGCAAGATCCAGATCGTGGCCGCGCAGAGCCGCGGCGGCACGGTGCGGGTGTTTGACGTCACGCCGACGAGCGCGACGCCCGTCGCGAGCACGGCGATCCGCCAGCTGCAGCCCTTCGGCGCCGGCTACCGCAGCGGCGTCTTCGTGGATACGGCCGACATCGGCACGTTCAGCGGCCGCACACTGACGTCTACGGCACCGGACGGCATCATGGAGCTTGTCACCGGCAGCGGCCCCGGCATGCGGGCCACGGTGAACGTCTACAACGGCCAGCCCGCCAGGCCGGCCCTGATCAACTCGTTCAACCCCTTCGCGCGGGGCTACAGCCGCGGCGCCTCGGTGGCACGGCTGCCCTCGAGCGTGCCGGGCAACGCCGACAAGATCCTCGTCTCGGCCGGCTCCAGCGGCGGCTCGCTCGTCGAGACTTATTCAGGGCTCTCGAAGACCAGAGAGGCTGCGTTTGCCGCCTACGCCGGCAGCCGTGCCGAAGTCTTCACGGCGGCGATCAACGAGACGCAGATCTTCAACGTCGAGGGGCAGTTCGGCCGCACCAACGGCGTGCGGAAGGTCCGCACTCCGTCCGGCGCCGGCTCCTCCACGCTCGCGCAGACGAACGCCAGCTACCCTCCGCTCCGCGTCGCCATCCTCCGCAAGTAGGTCGACAAGCCGTGGGCCGTTACCAGCGGTACTCGGTGCCGAGATTGGCACCGTGGAGGAAGATCCCACCGTTGTCGTTGATGCCGGTGCCGGCGCCTTGGACCGTCGCGAAGTCATACTGGTTCGGCGCGAGCGCGGCGTTCGTGAGCCAGTAGAAGTTGTACCCCGCGCGCAGCCCCCAGCGATCGGTGAGCCGGTAGATCAGCGTGCCGTTGAGCTGGCCGATGAAGCCCACGCCCGTATCGTTTGCCGAGAGAGCACCGCGTTCCTGGCCGGAGATCGTGCCCACGATCGGATCAGTCGCCTGATACGCGCTCGTGCCGCAGAGGGCCGTCTTCCACCAGCCCTCGACCGCCCAGCGGCACCATTCGCGACGTCCCCGCATGCCGATCTGCGGGCCGAAGTAGTTGGTGCTCGTGCGAACGTTGTAGCTGGCCGCCTCCGGCGGGTCGCAGCAGAGGGCCGTGATGCTCGACTGCTCGTCGAGCCCGGCCCATATGAAGCCCGCCAGCCAGTTCACGCAGTGGCAGTTGGGCCTACAGCGGGTGAGTCCGCACCAGTTCGGGCCGCACTCCTGGCAGCAGTCGTAGCAGAAGACGTTGAACTCGGCGATGTTGAGCGTCGATGCGTAGGTCGCCCGCACCTGGTCGGCGTCGTTGAAATTATTGACCGCCAGTCCGAGCGGAGGTGGCAGTTCGAGGTTCGACGGCCCAGCGACGGTCGATTGCCCGAACATTCCGTAAATTCCGGTATAGCCAACTTCCCAACCGTATTGGTCGGTGACGAGTTCTCCATAAAACGTCCGGAAGCCCATCCCGACCGAGGGCTGGAGGTCCTGAGCTGTCATCACCGGCGTATTCGTGTCGGAGTTGTAGACGAGTGGCTGGTTCCCGGCCTGATTGTTTCGCTGCAGGAAGAGCAGGTCGAAAATTACGTAGTGGGTCCAGTTCGGGCAGCAGCAGCAGCGGCGCAGTTCCTGCATGCATGCATCGTCGCTGGCGGGCATTTCGGCGAAGGCGCTGTCAGGCAGCGATTCCGTCACCGCGACCGGCTGGGCCGGCGATGCTTCGTCGAGCAACGGGCTGACAGTGCCCTCGGCGTGGGAGGTGGCCCCCAGACCGCAGAGGGCGATGAGGGCAACGCCCGCGCCGCCCAAGACCTTCCGATACGCCGCCCCCATAGTTGCCGCCCCCATAGTCGCCGCCCCCAAACCGTTCCTGGTACGCCAACGCACAGCCCGCCGACGGCGTCAGCAGCATCATCGTCCTCTGGAGTGCAAGGGTCATAGCTATCACCCCGGTCGGTAGGGTCTCACAGTCTGGGGAGGTTTTTCCGCCGGGTATGCCGCTGGGTCAGCGGCGAAACATGCCGGTAGAACAGGGTTTTTCGGGTGCCGCCGCCGTCCGCTGGCACGACCCTCCTAAACCGGATAGGCTGTTAGTTCGGTCGCGGCACGCCGCGGACCGTCCGCTTCCCAGGGAACTACATCAGCTATGGACCAGTACCGTCGCATCCAGACCGCCAAAAAGGACGACATCCACATCGTGCTCTTCAAGGACAAGAAAATCCTCGACGACACGGTGCTCGATGAGATCAAGACCGAGATCAACCGGCTGATGGGCAATGCCTCCGGTCCGGACATGCTCCTCGACTTCTCGAACGTCGAGTTCATGTCGAGCGCCATGCTCGGCCTGCTCGGGCAACTCCACCGCAAGATTGGGGCGGGCAAGGGTCGGCTGAAGATGTGCGGCATCCGTCCGGAAATCTTCCAGGTCTTCAAGCTCACGAACCTCGACAAGCTGTTCAAGATCTACCCCGACGCGCCCGCCGGCTTGGCGGCGTTTGAAGCCTGAGCGTTGGCCGCACCTGGGAAGGCACGGCGATGAATCCAGACGCTTCGGCACAGCCGGCAAATGCAGTTGTCCGTTCGGCTTCAGGCACACCCGTCGATGTCGTGATCGCCGAAGACAGCCGCATCCAGGCGAAGATGCTGATACGCCGGCTCACCGAGGCCGGTCACACCGTGCGCTGGGGTGAAACCGGCGCCGACGCGCTCGCCCTGGTCCGCGAACGACGGCCGGACATCATCGTCTCCGATATCGAGATGCCGGTGATGACCGGCTACGAGTTTTGCAAGGCGGTGAAGACCGATCCTTCGCTGAAGACCTTGCCGTTCATTCTCCTGTCGACGCTGGCCGATCCGATTGACATCATCCGCGGCCTCGACGCCGGTGCTGACAACTACGTCACCAAGCCCTACGAGCCCGACTTTCTGCTCGGCCGCATCCAGTCGCTGCTGGCCACGCCGCTCGACGGCAACGAGAATGAGGCTGAGGCGGCCACGCTGGAGGTGACGCTCGCGGGCCAGCAGTTTCGCGTGAAGGCCGGTCGCCAGCAGGTGCTCAATCTGCTTGTCTCAACGTTCGAGAACGCCGTCGCCAAGAATCAGGAATTGGTCGTCGCCAATGAGGATCTCTCGGTCGCCCGCGACAATCTGCAGCGGACCAACGCCGAGCTCACCGAACTCAACGACCGCATCTCTCAGATCAACGCCCAGATGGTCCGCGACCTGGAGGCGGCTGCCAAGGTGCAGCAGTCGCTCCTTCCGGCGGCCCACGTGACGCTTCCGTCCACCCATGTGGCGTGGCGGTATGTGCCGTGCCACAGCCTTGCCGGCGACTTTCTCAATATTTTTCCGCTCGACGACGAGCACGCCGGACTGTTTGTCGTCGATGTCAGCGGTCATGGAGTGCCCTCCTCGCTGATGGCGGTGACCGTGGGCCGGTTTCTCACGCCAAAGGTCTCCGACCAGTCGTTGCTTGTCCGGCAGGGAGCCGACGGCCGGATTGTCATCGCCCGGCCGGCCGAGGTGGCCACGCAGCTCAACCGGCTCTTTCAGGCCGACGAGTTTTCGGGGCTCTACTTCACGATTCTCTACGGCGTCTTGCACCTGCCGACGGGCCGGCTCGACTACGTCTCCGGCGGCCATCCGTCGCTGGTGCGGGTGCCGGCTGGTGGCCAGCCCGAGTTTCACCCCGTCGAGGGCTTCCCGATCGCCTTCGTTCCAGATGTGGAATATGACCAGCAGACCCTTCAACTGGCGCCGGGCGATCGCATCTACCTCTATTCCGACGGCGTGACGGAGGCGATGGACAAGGATCGGCAGCAGCTTGGCGATGAGGCGATGGCTGGCGTGCTGGCGTCCACGCGTGCGCGGCCGCTGGAGGAGAGCGTGGGCGAGCTTCTGCAGCGTGTCGAGGAATGGTGCCGCCCGATCGGCCCGCTCGACGACGTCTCGATCCTCGGCGTCGAGTGGCGTCCGTAGCAGCGGTCGAGTGGCCCAAGCCGCCGGTGACGAGCCTCACCGCTGCTTGGGTCGGTAGTAGCTGCAGCCGGTGCCGGCCAGGCGTTCGTAACGGGTGTCCATGCCGATAAGCGTCTCTGCGCCCCCCAGGAAAAGCGCGCCGTCGGGCCGCAGGATCCGCCGCATCCGCTCCACGAGCGCTGCTCGGGTGGCGATGTCGAAATAGATCATCACGTTGCGAACGAGCACGACATCGCAGGGGGGCATCATCGGCCAGGTCGCGTTGAGGTTGAGCGAGCGGAATTCCACGAGACGGCGGCAGTCCTGCGAGATGCTCCACTTGCCCTGGAGCGGTCGGAAATACTTCTGCAGCAATGCCGGCGGCAGGCCTCGGCCCGCCTCGAGTTCGGTGAACAGGCCATCGCGGGCCCTCGCGAGCACGGCCTCAGAGAAGTCGGTGGCGATGATCCGCACCTGCCACGTTTCGAGCAGCCCGCGAAAGTGCTCGTTGAGGAGCATGGCGAGGCTGTAGGGCTCCTGTCCCGTGGAGCAGGCAGCAGACCAGAACGTCAGCTGTCGGCTGGCAGCCCGCCGGGCGACCAGTTCTGGTATCACGATCGTGCGGAGTGTTTCGAAGGGACTCTTATCACGAAAAAACGAGGTCTCGTGCGTCATCATGGCGCTGAGCACGTCCCGCTCGAGCGTTGGGTCGATACCCTTGCGGATCCGATCGATGAGGGTGTCGAGGCTGGGGATTTTCCGCTGGCGGACGATCGGCGTCAGCCGCGCCACGACGAGGTATTCCTTGGAGCCGTCGATGACGACGCCGGTGCGCTTGCGAAGCAGGTCGCAGAGGAAGGTGAACTGGGCCGCGCCGACCTTCATGCGAGCCTTTCCAGGTCGTCAGACGCCCCGACGTTTCAGCCGCATCGCCACTTCGACGCCGATCTGGGAGAGCGGCAGGATGGCATCCGCCAAGCCGGCGCGGACGACCTCTCCCGGCATTCCCCAGACCACGCTCGTGAATTCATCCTGGGCGATCACCGTTCCCCCCGCCTCGACGATCTGCCGCGAGCCCTGCAGGCCATCACGGCCCATCCCGGTGAGTACGATGCCGAGAGTGCCGCCTCCCCAGACACGCGCCGCCGACCGAAACAGGACGTCTGCGGCTGGACGGCAGGAGTTCTCAGGAGGGTCGTCGGTGAGTCGTGCTCGCAGCGAGACGCCATCGCCAGCGAGTTCGAGATGGCGGCCGCCAGGCGCAAGGAGAATGTCACCCGGACGAATTTCCTGACCCGCCTGCGCCTCGAGCACGGGGGCGTTGCAGAGCTTGGCAAGCCGCTCAGCCAGTTGCGCTGTGAAGAATGCCGGCATGTGCTGCACGATCAGCACCGGCACACGGGCAGAGGCGGCAAAGGCAGGCAGCACCTCGGCGAGCGCCGTCGGACCGCCGGTCGAGACGGCGATGACGATGCCCTTGATTGCCTCCTTCCGCGTCGGTGCCGCCGGGCGGGCGGTGGCTGGCGGGGCAGCACGCGCCGCCGGACCACCCCGGGGCACGAGTGTCTTGATCTTCACGATAACGTCGTCGCGGATTCTGGCGGCGACCTCGTCTGCCGTCTGTGCCGTCGGCTTGGCCACGTAGTCGTTCGCGCCGGCGAGCAGCGCGTCGAGCGTGGCCTTCGAGCCGCGTTCGGTGAGGCTCGAGAACATCAGCACCGGCAGCTTCGGGTGCATGCGGCGAATCTCGCGCAGCGTGGAGATGCCGTCGAGCACGGGCATTTCTACGTCGAGGAGCACGATATCGGGAGGACTGGCGGCGATGCTGGCAATCGCGACCTGGCCGTTGATCGCAGTGCCGACGACCCGCAGGTCAGGATCAGCTCCCAGCGTGGCCGACAGCACACTGCGGATCGTGGCCGAATCATCGACAACGAGCACGCGAATGGGGCCGCGAGTGCCGGCGGCGGCCGCCTCGGCGGCTGTGCAGACGCCGAGGGCGACGAGTTTGCGGGCGAGCGCCTCGGGCGTGAACGGCTTGGCGAGATAGTCATCGGCGCCTGCGGCGAGTGCAGCCGCGACAAGGTCCTTGTCGTTTTCGGTGGAGACCATCAACAGCTTGAGCCCGCGATGATCGGGCAGCGCTCGCAGCCTGCGGATGAGTTCGATGCCGTCCATCACCGGCATGTGCCAGTTGATGGTCACCAGATCGGGACGGCTCATCGAGGAGAGCGCGGCGAGTGCCTCCAGACCATTGGTCGCTTCCGTGCAGTCGAACCGGAGGTCGCGAAGCACCCGCGCGAGAATGCTGCGGCTCGGTTTCGAGTCGTCAACGACAAGCGCACGCACGTCCGCACCCTCCCTGATTCACCGTCAGTCCGTCAGGACCGCCGGTATTCGTCCACCAACCGCTGCAACGCCTGCGCCATCCGGGAGAGTTCCTGCGAGGAGACCTGGGTGTTCGAGGCCCCTTCCGCTGTGCTCTGGGCAGCCTGAGCCACCTGAACGATGTTTTCGGCGATCTCGGACGAACCAGTGGTCGCCTCACCGATATTGCGGCTGATCTCGCTGGTGGTCACCGACTGTTCTTCGACAGCCGCGGCGATCCGCGTCTGCAGGGCGTCGATCGTCTCGATCACTTCGCGGATGCCGCCGATGTCAGCCACGGCCCGCCGCGTGTCGCTCTGCATCGCCTCGATCTTGCCGCCGATGTCCTCCGTGGCCCTCGCGGTTTCGCGTGCCAACTCCTTTACCTCGTTGGCGACGACCGCGAACCCTCGTCCGGCTTCACCAGCCCGGGCGGCCTCGATCGTGGCGTTGAGGGCGAGCAGGTTCGTCTGTTCGGCAATCGATGTGATCACCTTCACGACCTTGCCAATCTCGGCACTTGAGCGGCCCAGCGCATCCATCGTCGTCGAGGCGGTCCCCGCCATGTCAACGGCCTGCTTGGCGACCGAGGCTGCCTGCTGAGCACTTTTGGCGATCTCATGGATGCTCGACACGAGATTGTCGATCGAGCCCGACACCGTACCGGCGTTGCTGCTCACCTGCTCGGCTGCCGCCGAGACGAGGTTGGCCTGCGCGGTCGTCTGCTCGGCGGCAGCACTCATCTGCTGGCTCACGCTCGTCAGTTCCTCAGAGGAACTGGCCAACGCATGCGTGTTGTGGACGATGCCGTCCACGAGGGCGGCCTGTCGATTCGTTTCCCGCGTGAGCCGCCGGGCGATGCCAGACGACACGAGCAGCACACCGGCCGTCGTCAGGCCGAAAATGGTGAGAGCGAAGTTGCGGAGCCGGTGGATGGGGGCAAGCACCTCCGCCTGATCGATTTCGGAGATGAGTGCCCAGCGGACCGTGCCCCGCTCGGAGGCATCGTCGCGGTGGATCGTGACGGGACACCAGGAGGAGAGCACGGGAGTGTTACGGTAGTCGATCCCCAGGGCCGTTCCCGACTGGCCCTCGTCGAGCGCGCTCTTCACCGGCAGCGTGTTCACTTTGATCTTCGGATCGATGATCGTGGTGGTCACGCCGAGGTCGGCGGCGAATCGGGAGTTGCTGCGGAACGTCCTGTCTGAGCCGATCGCGTAGGTTTCGCCCGTCTTGCCCATGCCGGTGGTCTCCCCGATGATCTCGTCGGCCCGGTCGATCGGAACCTGAAAGGCGACAACGCCGACCAGTTGTCGGCCGTCGTAGAGCGGCGCCGCGATAAAGCTGGCAGGTGCCATGAAGGAGGGGAAGTAGCGAGCGTAAGTCCCGTATCCCACGGCGTCGCGGCGACCGTTGCCGACGGCCTCCAGGAAAGCGGTCGCGAGGCTGGTGCCGCCCAGTTGCCCGCTCCGCAGCGAGGCAGCGAAGTCGGGTTCCTTATGGACTGTGTAGAGGATGTTGCCAGTCACGGGATCGATCAGAAAGACGTCCGCCAATCCGTACTTCTCGAGAATGCTGCGAAACAGCGGATGAAAACTGGCATGAACCTTCGAGTAGGTGGACTGATCGTCGGCCGCGTCGAGGAGCAGTTTTGAGCCGATGGCATGATCGTTGTTGCGAATGTAGAGAAACTGCAGGTATGCGGCGGTGTCGTCAAGCGATTCAACCTGCGCCTTGGTGCCCGGCTCGTCGCCCGTTCGCTTGCGAAACTCCGCGGCAAACTCGCCGGCATAATGCGACTCCAGTTCACGGCGGGCCCGAGCCACGGCCTTGTCGTCGGCCTTGTTGTCAGCGAGGACGGTGGTGAAGGCGGCTTGGAATTGCTTGCAGGCGTCGATCGCCATGCGATCCTCGGAGAGCACGCGAAGCTCGTCGTGCAATGTCTGGAAGTAGCGTTCTACCGACTTCGCCGTGATCGTGCGGACGGTTTCGAGCTTGCTGAACGCCTCGGATGTCAGCGCAGCGGCCGCCGAGCGATAGGTGGCGATGCCCATCAGGGCCAACGGAATCAGAGAGACGCCGAGCAGCGAGAGGAGCAGTTTGTTGCCAAGCAGGGATCTCCAAGTCTCGGCCGCGGCCTCCGCCTGCGGTCGTTGGTTGGAGGCTGTCGCGTCGATGTCATATGCCGCCATGCGATACTCCCTGTCGATGAAGAAATGGCTCACGCTGCCGGGCGAGCGGCTGTACTATGCGCTGGGGATCGAGGAAATGCACGAGTCGGCCTGCGTCGGCGTAGACGCCATCGACCGCGTCGTGCGTCGTGTCGGCGGCTGGTTTCGACGGGTGTTCGATCGCATGCTCGGCCACCTCGATCACGTCGAGCATTTCGTCCACAAGCAGGCTGTACAAGTCGTCATGGAGGCGGATCACGAGGTGTGTCCGGTGGGCTGACGCCACGTCAGCGGTCAGGCCGAGACGCCGCCGCATGTCGATCACCGGCACGATTCTTCCCCGCAGGTGGATGAGACCGATCACGGACTCTGGTGCATGGGGCACGCGGGCAATTTTCCCGTCGCGGAGCACCTCGGCCACGGCTGTCGAGGCGACCGCGAAGCAGTCGGAGCCGACGAGAAAACAGCAGTGGCGGGTATCGGTTGAAGGCATGGCCATGACGGGTGGGATTACGCGTGGAAGCCAGCACTGGGAAGGAGGGCGGTGAGGTCGAGGACTTCTGTGGCGATTCCGCCAACCGCGAGTGTGCCGGCCACACCGAGGGCGGCCAGCGACGGCTGCAGCACGGAATCCGCCACCGCGACATCGAGGATCTGGCGGACGGCGATACCGATCCCGCCGCAGCGGTCGTCGAGCACGACCAGATTGACGGCCCCGTCGCTGTCCGGCTCCGTCGAATCCCCGAGCAGGCCATCGGCATCAACCACGGGCGTGAACAGGTTGCCCCGCCGCACGAGGCGTTTGCCGCCCACGTCCTGCACGTCGTGGCCATCGAACTGCTCGAGACGCACGACGGTGTCGATGGGCACCGCGATCCTTCGGCCGGCACCCGTGCGGCAGACCAGATAGGTATCGGTGGCAGCGATCGATGCCACGTCGGCTGATTCGCTTCGACGCAGCTGCGGCGGCAGTTCAACGGCGCGCAGGATGCCCCGGAGGTCGAGGATCAGCACCACGCCGCCGTCACCAAGCACCGTGGCGCCTGAGTAGATCCCCAACTGGGCCAACAGGCTGCCAATCGGCTTGACGACGATTGTTGACAGGCTGGCCGCCTCGGGAATCGTCACGGCATGTCGGTCACGCGACATGGATGGGTCGCTCGTCGGGCCTCCGGTCTGTGTTCCGTCAACAACGAGCCCGAACTCGTGGTCGTCGATTCGCACGAGCACGACCGTGCCGTTCTCCCTGGTGGCGGTGGTGGGCCGCAGCCCGAGGAATTCATCGAGGAAGATCACCGGCACGAGTCGGCCTCGCAATCGGATCACATCGGCCCCGGCCAGCCCCTCGATCCGCGGGCCACCATCGGCCCGCAGCGATATCAGTTCACCGACCGCAGCCTGCGGCAGGGCAAACCGCTCCGAGGCGGATCGCACCACGAGCGCTGGGATGATGGCCAATGTGAGCGGCACGCGGACCCGAACCGTCGTGCCGAGGCCCGGGCGGCTGCTGAGGTCCACGGTGCCACCGATCGCCTCGATGTTCGTTTTGACGACGTCCATGCCGACACCGCGGCCCGACACGCTCGTCACCTGGGCAGCCGTGGAGAAACCGGGCTCGAAGATGAACTGAAGCACGCGGTCGTCGGGGAGCAGGGCTGCGGCGGCGGCGTCGATCAAGCCGCGGGCGACGGCCTTCGCGCGGACCGCCTCGACCGGAATCCCGGCCCCGTCATCCTGAACCTCGATCGTCACCTGACCGCTCTCGTGGAAGGCCCGCAGCAGCAGCCTGCCGGCCCGTGGCTTGCCCTTGGCCTCGCGCACGGCCGGGGGCTCAATGCCGTGGTCTACGGCGTTGCGTACCAGATGGGTGAGCGGATCTCGGATGCTCTCGATCAGGGTGCGGTCGAGTTCGGTGTCGGCACCGTCGATCACGAGTTGCACCTCGCGACCACAGGCGACGGCGACGTCCCGCACGGTCCGCGGAAACTTGTTGAACACGTGCTCGATCGGCTGCATCCGAGTCTTGACCGCCGCCTCCTGCAGGGAGTTGGTGACCGTGTTGATTCGATGGATCACGCCTTCGAGCACGGGATCGGCGGATTCGATGCTGCGGAGTTCGTTGCGAGCAAGGACGAGTTCACCCACCAGATCGAGAATCGAGGCCAGCAGCCCCACGTCCACTCTGATGGATGAGTCGGCAGTTTGTGCAGCCGGTTTTGCGGGAATTGCGGCCGGAGTTGGGAGAGTCGCAGGAGTCGCAGGGGCCGCGGCAGCGGGGGGAGCGCTTGCCGCGGGCGTTGGTGCCTCGGGAGCGGGGTCGGCCGGTGGTGGAACCGAGGGCACGGTAGTCGGTGGCGGCAGAACGGGCACCGCCGCGGCCGCAGACTGGGGCACGGGTTCTTCCTCATCCTGCGACGCCACGGCGGTGAGCGTCTGGGAGAGTTCGCGGAAGTCCTGCTCACCCTCGACGCCGGTCTCTTCGATCGCCTGAATGATCGACCGCACTGCGTCGACCATCGAATAGAGCGTGCCGGTGACTCGATCATTGAGTCGGATCTTGCCGTCCCGGAGCCGGCCAAGAAGATGCTCGCCGCTGTGCGTCAGGGCACCGAGTTTGGAGAAGCCGAAGAAGCCACTGTTGCCCTTGATCGTGTGCACCGTGCGAAAAATGCTCGCCAGCCGCTGGGGGTCGTCGGGGCGTTCCTCCAGCGCGATCAGGTCGCGGTCGAGTTGATCGAGGTTCTCGCCCGATTCGACGAGAAACTCCTCGATGAATTCGCGGTTGTCGTTCATCCCCGACGGTCCTGGCGGTGGCATATCCCGTGCCAGGCCTGGGCACGGGGCGGCAAAGGCAGCCGTGTCGGCAAACCCAGCCCCTGAATCATACACCCGGAAACCGGCCGCCGGCGGGTAGCATCGCCCATACACGACGATGTGCTGCGACGGGTTTGCCGGTTGTAGTACCCCAAGCACTCCTCCTTCCAAGCCCGCAGCGCAAGCGAGGGAAAACGCGATCCATCACCCAGAACTCGGCCCCGGATTCCCTCGCTTGCGCGTCGGGCTTGGATGGGAAAGGCAACACCAGCCAGAGTGCGCCCCGGAGGTTGGATCAGGCTGCCTGGATCGCAGGAATGATCGTCGAGGTACCCGTGCAGGCCCCGGTGATGGCATACTGATGCCCATGAAGCCAGCCTGTTGCACCCGCATCCGTTCGTGGGGAATGATCCCCGTGGTTCTGTCGTGGATGGTCCTGTGGTGTTTGGGCACCACGGTTGCCGACGAAGCCGCCACCGGCCCGTCCGATTGGCCGCGGTGGCGTGGGCATGCCGGGGCCGGGGCCGGAGGCTCGCAGCCGTTTCCGCACCAGTGGACCGAGAAGGACTGGGCGTGGACGGCGGGTCTGCCAGGGCAAGGGCACGCCTCGCCCGTCGTGTGGCGGCAGCGGATCTACACGGCCAGCGCCGATGAAGTGGCGGCCAAGCGGTTTGTCTCCTGTCATGCGACTGCCGACGGCCGGTTGCTCTGGCAGCGGGAGATTCCCGGGCCGATCGAGCCGCACCACGCCCAGAACAGCTCAGCCTCTGGATCGGTGACCGTCGATGGGGCCGGCGTCTACTGGCTGTGGGCGACGAAGGAGCAACTGCGGTGCGAGGCGTATTCCCACGAAGGCGAGCCGCTCTGGCATGCCGACCTCGGCCCCTATGCCAGCGAGCACGGCTTCGGTTCATCGGCCGCGGTGTGGCGGGATCACCTGATCATTCCGGTCGAGCACGATGGCCCGAGTGCCGTTGTGGCCCTCGACACGAAGACCGGTCGCGAGCGATGGCGGCTGCCACGGCAGACGGCCCGGACGGCCTACTCCACGCCACTGGTGGTCGAGTCGTCCGATCCGGGGCGGAGCGGCGATGCCTTGGTCGTCCTGGCGAGCATGGCGCATGGCCTGACGGGCGTCGATCCATCCACGGGGCGAGTGCTCTGGGAACGAATGTGTTTTCCCAAGCGGACGGTGTCGTCGCCGGTGATGGCCGGCCCGCTCGTGCTCGGCACGTGTGGCGAGGGGGGGGGCGACAACACGCTCGTGGCGGTGCGGCCGGCCGCGATCGCGGCCGCGGAACCGACCGCACCCGATGCCAATCAGAAGGCTCCCGAGCCCGACCTGACCTACCAGCTCGACCGCAGTGTCGCGCCCTATGTGCCCACGCCTGTCTGCTCCGGAGAGAGGCTCTATCTCTGGGGCGATCGCGGCGTCGTGACCTGCGTCAAGGCCGCAGATGGGACGGTGCTCTGGCGCGGCCGTGCGGGCGGCATCTTTTCCGCGTCGCCGATCGTCGTGGGCGGCACAGTGATCAATGTCTCGGCTGAGGGAGAAGTTGTGGTGATCGCCGATGGTGATGCCTTCGAGGTGCTGGGCCGAACGCCACTGGGCGAACCGAGCCGTGCCACGCCGGCTGTCGCGAGTGGCAGGATGTTTTTCCGCAGCGTCGGCCGACTTCACGCCCTCGATGCGACCAATGCCAACGCATCGACATCCCGCTAGCGGTAGCGACGCCGGTCGATCCGCTGTTCCAGGAGGCGGGCCAGCGGCCAGCCGGCCAGCGTCATCACGATCACATCGTCCACCGCACCCACCAAGGGGATCGCGTCGGGCAGGATGTCGAACGGCATCAAGACCCAGCACGATGCCAGCAGGAAAACGATCACCATCCGCGGCAGCCGGGCAATCTGCTCCAGCACGTCGGCCTCAAACTCGAGGGCCGGCGGTGGCACGAGAAAGATACCCTCCGAATCATGACGTACCTGCAGCAGGCCATGGGTGGTGACGAGATCGTGGGTGATCGCGCGGGTGATCTCTCGGACACCGACGGCGTCGACACCGGGCACATGTTCGTAGGTCTGCCGCACGAGCCCCTCCGCGGTCTGCTCGCCGAGCCGACCGTCGGCCCAGGTGCGGGTGACCAGCCGCAGGCACGAACGGCGCTCCAGCTCGTCGGTGACATGACGCAGCCGGTGGAGAATCTCCTTGTCGCGGTGGTATTTTTCCACGTCGCGGTACTGCAGGGCCATGCCGAGGAGCATCGTGGCGAGACCACTGAGAAAGGGGAGGCTGGGTACGGGCGTCTGGCTGAACGCCACGGCCAGGGGAATGAAGAAGAGTCCGGCGGTGAGCCCCATGCGGGTGGCCGCGTTGCCACCGACCGAGGTGACGACGCAGAGGGCGAGCAGCACCATGGCGGTACCCGGGCTGGAAATCGCGTCAGATATCCACGTGGGGATGAGGCTGCTCACCCCCAGAAATCCACCGGCCGCCCGCACCGCTGCGAAGAGCGTGCCGAGCACACCGCCTGTGTCGGCCCGATGCCATGGCTGCCCCAGCAGCCGCGCCACGAACAGCGTGAAGGGGTAGGCGAGCACGATCTGCCCCACGAGGTTGAGCCCCTTCGACACGCCCAGCAGATGCCATTCGAATGCGATCGCCGACACCATAAGAAGCCCCAGCAGCGTGATCACGCTCGACTGTCGCCAGGTAAACGTATCGCTGGTAAACCACGGGTCGTGCATCATCAAACGGGCGGCGGCGACGTAGAGCACGATCACGAGCACCTGCCGTGCGAACGCGGATGGCCGCACAGCGGTGCCCATGGGCATGCCGAGCAGATCGGGAAGGATCTCTGACCAGGTCGCGAGAGACCGGTGGGCAGCGGATGGGGCCGGCGCGGAAGAGTCCGGCGGCACGGAGTCGGCGGGGCGGAGGGAGGCGTCGTTCATCGGCGGCCCGTCGGGGGGAGGCGTTCGAGCGACATGCGATCGGCGTCGATCGCCCGCTGCAGATCATCCTTCGACCAGTCAAAGCCGTTCACGACCTGCTTCTTGGCATCGAAGCCGAGGGTTGTCGGCCATTTGTCGCGGCAGGTGCGGTAGATCTCCAGCCGCAGGGCGAGGCTGTCGGCGCTGGTAGCGACCGACATCTGCCGCAGCGCTTCCAGAGCCAGCTCACGGTGTGGATCGCCGAAGGCGAGGCCGCCGCACCTCCAGGCGTGATGGTGGAGGCGACCGCGATCGAGGTGGAGCAGGTCGGCCCAGGCGGTACGGCCGGCTGACGACCAGTCGCCATCGTGCTGCTGCAGCAGATTGAGGGCGTCGCTGATCATGTTCTGGCAGCGGTCGATTTCAGCCAGATAGGCGGGCGAGACCCGCGAGCCACCTACCGAATTCAAGACGGTGTTCCATGCCCCGCCCTGTTCGCGGTGGGCATTGACGTCGTCACGGCGCAGGGCCTCGCACTGGAAATGCGGAGCCTCGAGCCGGTCGGGATGCTGCAGCGCAAACTGCATGGCCCGATGCCGCAGTTCGGCACGTTCGTCGAGATCGACGAGCGTCTGCAGATAGTATCGCCAGAGATTGACGCTGGTCGCGTCGGTGGAGTCCACGCAGTGGCGGAAGGCGTCGAGCGCCCGGGTCGGTACGGCCTGTTTGAGAAGGGCAAAAGCGGCGTTCTCCGCGTCGCGTTGGGCGGGCGGGATGGGGCCGGCCTCCGCCTGCAGCGGTTCCGGCAACTCCAGCGGCGGCCGGGCCGCGATGCCCGTGGGAAGGAGCCACCAGATGGCGGCCACCGCAATGCCGATCACGATCAGTTGTCCAATCACCGTGGCGACCGACTGCCGGCCGTCGGCCATCGACTCGGCCACGGCCAACGGATCCATCTGCTCTTCGAGATCGACGGCCTGGATCCGATCAGAGGAGAGCGCTGTCGATTGGGGAAGGGAGGGCCGGGCCAGGGATCCCGCGGGCGAGAGGACGGGGTCGCGGGCGTCGTCAGGGCCGCGGGCCAGACCGGTGGAGATTGGGATGAGATCCGAGTGCTGATTCATAAAAGCAAGTGTGCATCACCCGCGCCCGGGCAGCAACGCCGGCTCTCGGGGCACGGCCAGTCCCTCACGGATGTTTCCAAATCCCATACAAGCCCGGAGCGCAAGCGACGGGATCTGCATGCTCCGCCACGGTTCGGGCCTGCCCGTGCCCCCTCACGGCCGGGTGCCGAGGCGGTAGAGGTGTGTCTTGGTTCGGAGATAGATGGCGGCATCGAAGACGGCCGGTGAGGCCATGCAGCCGTCGTCGAGGGTGTTGGTGGCGACCACAGGGTAGGGATCGGCTGCCGAGAGCACGAACGTGTCGCCTCCCTCATTGCTGGCATAGATGCGGCCGTCGGCGAGGATCGGTGACGCCGAGAATGTGCCGCCGAGTCGCTTCTGCCAGAGGGCCTTGCCGCTGACGGCGTCGAGCACGCTGGCGGTGCCTGCATCGCCGATCAGGAACAGCTTCTCGCCGAGTAGCAACTGCGAGGAACGTGTCCCGGTTCCCTGCGAGGACTTCCAGGCGATGTGCGTGCCGCTCACGTCGCCCGTGCCATCGGGCCGCACGGCCAGGAACTTCATGCCGCCCGCCGCGGTATTGATGTAGACCAGCCCGTGGGCAAACAGTGGACGCGCCGAGGCATTCATGCCGCCGTGTTTCACCCGCCAGAGTTCTGCGCCCGACGCGGGATCGTAGGCGATCGTGGCGCCGGCGCTGGGGATGATCACCTGGTCTCGGCCCTGGCTCCTGATCACGGTGGCGGTGGGATAGGCCTTCTTGGCGTCGCCATCGGTCGTGCCGTAGTCGATGTTGCGATCCCTGCGCCACACGGTCTTGCCGGTCGCCTTGTCGAGGGCGACCACATACTGCAGATCGAACCCGTCGAGGGCCACGATCAGCAGGTCGCCGTGAATGATCGGCGACGAGCCGGGACCGCGGAAGTGGTCGCAGGGAAGATCCTGCCGGGTCCAGAGAATTGTTCCCGACCCGGTGTCGAGGCAGGCGGTGCCGGCGCTGCCGTAATGCAGGTAGAGCCGATCGCGTTCGATCACCGGAGTGCACGACGCGTAGCTGTTGAATGCGTGGCAGAACTGCGGGGCGGCGATCTCGAAGACCGTGATGTCGCGCACGATCCGGCCGTTGTCACGAGCCACGGCCACCGCGGACAGGCGCGTGCCATCCTCCGTGGCATTCGAGAGCCAGACGAGGTCATCCCAGATCACCGGCGACGACCATGCCTTGCCGGGAATCGCCACCTTCCAGGCGACGCCCTGCGACTCACTCCACTCCACAGGGAGGTTCTGCTCCTGCGAGACGCCGTCCCCGGTGGCACCGCGGAACTCGGGCCATGGCGTGGCGGTCCATGCCTGGCTCATCGGGATCGAGATCGCGAGCCATGCCACAGCCACCCAGCGGTCGTGCATCACGGGACGGCAGAGAACGGTCTGGAACAGTGAGGCGACGTCAGCAGTTGACTTCACGGTGAAGCATTCCGGAGGAGCGTGTTGTTGGCGTCTCGCTGTTCACGATGAGAAACGGCACACGAGGCCCCCGGTCGTCATCGCGACTCGCTGCCACCATCAGATGTGCCCGGCTGGCCCGATTGGAAGGTGTCAACATACACCAGGTCGGCCACGGAGCCATCGTTGGTCCAGAACCGTGCCCGAATGGCGTAGAGCCTGTCCTTCTCGACGACGCAGGCAAACGGCTCGCGATACCGCACGCCGGGATTGAGCTGATAGCACCCGTTGGCGAAGTCCTCGTTGGATGCCAGCAGGTTGCGCTTGCGGAGGAGTGGCCTTGGATTGCCGTCGCCGGCAGTCCAGTCAAACCAGGGAACGGCAGGATTGGCTTCGTCGGTGGTGGGCTGCCTGACGGCAGCCGGGCCGCGACCGAGCGGCTCGATCTC
>CAMCQY010000019.1 GCA_945877135.1 Candidatus Kuenenia stuttgartensis | reverse complement strand
GCATCGGCTCCGAAATCGACGAGGGAGGGGTCGCGAAACTTTCCGGCGGCTGGGGCGTTCATGTCCGTAGCAGCATACTGTTGACCTCGGTGCCACCGCGAAACCGGCCGGTAAACGGGGTCAAAACCGCAATACTCAGGGAGAACATGCGATGAATCGTCCATTGAAATGGCTTGCCGTGGCCGGGTGTGTGCTGGTGCTTGGGGCCGTGGCTGGCCGGGTTCATTTCGCGCGGGCTGCCGAGGAAGGGCCGGCCTATGAGCGGGCTGCAGCAAACGACGATGCGGCGAGCCGCCTCGATCGGATCATTGAAAAGCTTGACCGTGTCGTGGACCGGATGAATGCCGAGCGGATGGGCCCTCCGGGACCGCCGCCGCATCGCGGCCGTGGAGAGCATGGCGAGCATGGCCCGCGCGGTCACCGCGGCCCCGACGGGCGTGGTGAAGGTGGTGAGCATCATGAACATGGTGAACACCGCGACCGCGGTGGACGCGGCATGTGGAGCGAAGGCCGTCCGCCCCGTCCGCCGCGGCCCGACATGCCGCCGGAGATGCGCGAGATGATCGAGAAGCGGATGCAGGAGGGCCGCAAGCGGATGGAGCAGGCCCGCGAGAAGTTCAAGGAACTCGAAGAGCGGGTCAAGAAGCTCGAAGCCGAGATCGAGCGGCTGAAGGCCACCTGATTCCACGGTTCGGCGTTGAATCCCGCAGCGGACGCAGTCGTTTGGCAGGTCCTCGAGCGGGAGCTACACTGAAGATGTCCCGCCGATCGATCTGCCACTCCGTGCAGGTCCGCGTTTGACGGCTGGTTTTCTCTCCCAGGGAGAAGGCCGCCGAACGGCGACGCGGGTGTTTTCCAGTTGAGTCCTTCGAGGATTCGGTCATGGGATGCACCGCTTCGGTGTCCACGTCGGTCCGTCGTGTCGGGCTGGCTGCTCTCCTCTGCCAGGCAGCAGCCCTTCAGGCCTTCGCGGCCGAGTCGGTCGCGGGCCAGCGGCTCGACTTCAACCGTGATATCCGGCCGATCCTCTCCGACCGCTGCTTCGCCTGCCACGGCCCCGATGCCGAAGACCGACAAGCGGGCCTGCGGCTCGATGACCGTGCTGCTGCCGTCGCCGCGCTCGAGAGCGGCGGCACGGCGATCGTGCCGGGCAAGCCCGAGGCCAGTGAGATCCTCGCCCGGGTCGCGAGCACCGATCCCGACGTGATCATGCCGCCGCCGCACGTCAACAAGCCGGTCACGCCGGCAGAGGCCGAGATTCTTCGTCGGTGGATCACCGAAGGGGCGGAGTATCGGGGGCACTGGGCGTTTGAACGCGTGCAGCGGCCTGCCGTGCCTGGCGTGAAGGATGCTCGGTGGCCGAAGACGCCGATCGACCGGTTCATTCTCGCCAGGCTCGAGCACGAGGGGCTCGCGCCAAATGCCGAGGCCGACCGCGTGGCACTCGCGCGACGGGTCGCGCTCGATCTCACCGGCCTGCCGCCGGTGCCCGCCGACGTCGATGCGTTTGTGGCGGACCAGTCGCCCGACGCGTATGAAAAATATGTCGATCGCATGCTGGCCAGCCCGCACTTCGGCGAACGGATGGCGATCGAGTGGCTCGACGCGGCACGGTATGCCGACAGCCACGGCTACCAGACCGATTCGAGCCGCTCCAACTCGCCATGGCGCGACTGGGTGATCAACGCGTTCAACAGGAACCTGCCGTTCGACCAGTTCACGGTGGAGCAGCTTGCCGGCGACATGCTGGAACATCCCGCCCGCGACCAGATCGTCGCCACGGGCTTCAACCGCAACCATCGGATCAACGGCGAGGGGGGCATCATCGCCGAGGAGTGGCGGGTGGAGACCGTGATCGACCGGGTCGAGACAACCGGCCAGACCTGGCTGGGGCTCACGGTGGGCTGCGCCCGCTGCCACGACCACAAATACGATCCGCTCACGCAGCGGGAGTTTTATGCCCTCTTCTCGCTCTTCAACAACGTGCCGGAGAGCGGCACGATCATGGGGGCACAGAATCGCAGCGGCGGCAACTCCGATCCGCTCCATCTCTTGCCGACAGCCGAGCAGGAGCAGGAACTGGCCAGGCTCGAGAAGGTGGTGGCCGATGCAGAGCTGGCCGTGAAAGCCGAGACGGCGAACATCGACAGTCTCGTCACGGCGTGGGAAGAGGAGATCCGGCTGGCCCTGGCAAAGCCCCAGGAGGCCTGGGAATCGTTCGAGCCGCTCGAACTGCGCAGCGTCGGCGGCGCGACCTTTCGACGGAGCGAAGACGGCTCATGGTTCGTAGAAGGCAAACTGCCGCCACGTGACACCTACGAATTCGAATCACTCGTGCCGGCCGGGAAGTTTGGCGGATTGCGGCTGGAGGTGCTGCCCGACGCGAGTCTGGCCGGTGGCGGCGGCTTCGGCCGCGCGGGCAACGGCAACATCGTGGTGACGAAGCTGGAGGCCGAGATCGAGCCGCCGGGCGACGCCAAGGTGATCCCCGTGGAACTCAAGCGGGCTGAGGCCGACTACGAGCAGGCCGGCTGGCCGGCAACGAGCGTTCTGAAGGGTGAAAAGGGGAAGGGCTGGGCGATCGACGGCAATCTGGCCGACAAACGGGAGCCACGGCACCTCGCCGTCTTTCCCGACAAGGCGGTGACGGTGCCGGAGAATTCGCGGCTGGTGATCCGCCTGCGACACGAGGCCTACGACGGCCATGCGATCGGCAGGTTCCGCCTCGCATTTTCGCCTGATGAGCCGAGCCTGCTCGGCGTGGCGGGTGTCAAGCTGCCCGATGCCGTGAAGACTGGTCTCGCCGTCGACCGTGAGCAGCGGACACCTGAGCAGAAGGCCGAGATTGCGAAGTTCTACCGTGCGAACGTCGATGGCCCGATCCGCCGGGCCGAGGTGGCCCGTGACGCCGCCAAGAAAAGTGTCGATTCATTCCGCGATTCGCTGCCGAGCGCCATGGTGATGAAGGAGGGCACGCCGCGGGATGCCTTCGTGCTCATTCGCGGCGAATACGACAAGCGGGGTGACAAGGTCGAGGCCGCGCTGCCAGCGTTTCTGCCGCGGTTGCCCGAGGGTACGAAGGCCGATCGGCTGTCGTTGGCGAAGTGGGTCGTCGCGCGGGACAACCCGCTCACGGCACGCGTGTGGGTGAACCGGATGTGGGAGCGGTTCTTCGGCACGGGCCTGGTCAAGACGAGCGAAAACCTCGGCAGCCAGGCGGAGTATCCGAGCCACCCGGAACTGCTCGACTGGCTGGCGGCCGAGTTCATGGAGGCGGGCGCGATGCCGGCCGTGAACGGGCAGCCCGCGAAGCAGTGGGACATGAAGGCCTTCATCAAGATGCTGCTCATGAGCAGCACCTACCGGCAGCAGTCGACCGTGACGTCGGAGAAGCTCGCCAAGGATCCGGCCAACCGGCTGCTGGCCCGATCGCCGCGAATCCGGCTTCCCGGAGAGGCCGTCCGCGATGCGGCGCTGGCCGCGTCGGGACTGCTCGTGCCGACGATCGGAGGACCGAGCGTGCGGCCGTGGATGCCGGATGGCGTCTGGGACGAGACCAGCAAGTACGGTGACCTGCGTGGGTACAAGGCCGACACCGGTGCCGGCCGCTACCGGCGGACGATGTACACGATCTGGAAGCGGACGGCCGGGCCTCCCACGATGCTGCTCTTCGATGCTCCCAACCGCGAGACCTGCACGGTGAAGCGTTCGCGGACGAACACGCCGCTGCAGGCACTGGCACTCTTGAACGAGACGACCTTCGTCGAGGCGGCCCACGGCCTGGCGAAGCGGATGCTTGCCGAGGGAGGCGTGACGCCAGCCGAGAAAATTGCGCACGGCTTCCGGCTGGCGCTCGGCCGCCGGCCGACGACCGACGAACTGGCGACGCTCGCGGGCGGCTTCGAGGCCGATCTGGCCCGGTTCACCGCCGAGCCGGCCGCGGCAGAGCGGTTCGCGACGGTCGGGCTCGTGCAACGGCCAGAGGGCGTGCCGGCGGCGGAGTTTGCGGCCTATTCGCTCGTGGCGAACGTGATCATCAACCTCGACGAATTCGTGATGCGGGAGTGAATTTCCATGAGCCTGTTTCGCAATCTTTCTGAGACCGATCGCCAAGTCCTACGTTCGCAGGATGCCCTCAACCGTCGCGTGTTTCTCGGCGGTTCGGCCGGGGGCTTGGGCTACGCGGCTCTCGCCAGCCTGATGCATCCGGAGTCGGCCCATGCCGCGGCGGCGGCCGGCCCTGCAGCGACTGCTGCATTCCCGAACTTCCCGCCGAAGGCGAAGCGGGTGATCTATCTCTTTCAGTCGGGCGCGCCCTCGCAGATGGACCTCTTCGATCCGAAGCCCGGGCTCGAGAAGCGGCGTGGCGAGGATCTCCCTGAGTCGATCCGGCAGGGGCAGCGGCTCACCACGATGACCAGCGGCCAGAAGAATTTTCCCGTCGCACCGTCGATGTTCAAGTTTGCCCAGCACGGCGAAAGCGGCATGTGGTTCAGTGAATTGATCCCCAACATCGCCCGGCACGCCGACCGCTGGTGCATGATCCGCTCGATGGTCACCGAGCAGATCAACCACGACCCTGCGATCACGTTTTTCCAGACGGGCCACCAGCTGGCCGGCCGGCCCAGCATCGGCTCGTGGGTGAGCTACGGCCTCGGCAGCGACAATGCCGACCTGCCCGCCTACATCGTGCTGACGAGCTTCGGTTCCGGCCGCAAGGACGACCAGCCGCTCTACGATCGGCTGTGGGGGGCCGGCTTTCTGGCGACGAAGCACCAGGGCGTACGGTTTCGGAACTCAGGCGACCCGGTGCTCTATCTGGCCGACCCGTCCGGCATCGACCGCCAGATGCGGCGGGCGACGCTCGACCGGATTGCGAGCCTGAACGCCGCCCGTGGCCAGGCGATCGGCGATCCGGAGATCGCCGCCCGGACTGCCCAGTATGAAATGGCCTTCCGCATGCAGCAGAGCGTGCCGGAGATCACCAGGTTCGCCGATGAGCCGAAGCATGTGCTCGACGCCTACGGCCCCGATGTCCACCGCGCCGGCAGCTACGCCTTCAACTGTCTGCTGGCCCGCCGGCTTTCGGAGCGAGGTGTGCGGTTCGTGCAGTGCTTCCACATGGGCTGGGACCACCACGGGGGCCTGCCCGGCGCGATCAAGGGACAGGTGCGGGACACCGACCAGGCGACGGCCGCCCTGCTCGACGACCTTCAGCAACGCGGGCTGCTCGACGAGACGCTGATCGTGTGGGGGGGCGAATTCGGCCGGACGATCTACTCGCAGGGTGCGCTCACCGAGACCAACTACGGCCGCGACCATCATCCGCGATGCTTTACGATGCTCATGGCGGGCGCGGGCGTGAAGCCGGGGCTGACGTGGGGAGCGACCGACGACTATTGCTACAACATCACGACGCCCGACCAGACGGTGCACGTGCACGATCTCAACGCCACGATCCTGCATCTCATGGGCGTCGATCACTTGCGGCTGACCTTCCCCTACCAGGGCCGCGACTTCAGGCTCACAGACGTGCACGGGAATGTTGTGAAAGGCATTCTCTCCTGACCGCCGGGCCGGATGCCCGGCACGCGACCAGCGACCTGCGGTCGCCAAGCAAAGCACGGCAGGATGCCGTGGCTTTGCGTGAAGCATCCCGTGCACGGGAATGTTGTGAAAGGCATTCTCTCCTGACCGCCGGGCCGGATGCCCGGCCGCATCACTTCTTCTGCCATCGGTCGTCCTGACCCAGAACGGTCCGCGGGCCGTCGCCGTCGAGCCAGGCCTGTGCCGCCAGGTCGTCCCGCAGCGTGGCATCCCAGAAGGCCGTGCTGATGGCCAGGATGGCCCGATGATGGGCGGGGTTTCGTGCCTCTCGATCTCCTGGAAGAGGCCGGTCGGTGAACGCCGAGTGTTCCGCGTCGTGCAGCACGAGTTCGTACTTGCCGCCTGGGGCCAGGGCGGGAAACACGGCGAGCCGTGACTCCACCGTCTGGCCGCCAATGACCGCCGTGTCCCTCGTGCCCGTCATGAGCAGCCAGGGGATCGTCACGTCGGCGAACGCGGCGCCCGGATCAAGACGGCCCCGCGGCGATCCCGGGCTCATGATCACCGCCGCCTTGATTCGGCCGTCGGTGAAGCGTTGGCCGACCAGCGGGAGCGACTGTCCGGAGACCGCCTGTGTCGTCTGGGCGCCGAAGGAGTGGCCCGACATGCCGACCTGGTCGAGGTCGATCCTCCCGGCGAGCGGATGGCCGGCTTCGCGGTTCCATGCCTCGAGCTGGTCGAGCACCCTCGGCACGTCCCGCACCCGCAGGCGAAAGTTTTCGAGCGACGCCGCTTCCCGCATGGCCTCCATGCGGCGGCCGGCCTGTTCGTCCCGCCACACGGCCATGTCGCTGCCCGGGTGCTGCAGGAACACAGCGACATAGCCCCGATTGGACCAGTGTTCGGCGAGGAATCGCGGTCCCTCGCGGGAGCCTCCGAGGCCGTGGCTGAAGAGTACGACGGGGAGGGGCGAGGCGCCGTCGGAGGGGTCGGCCGGCGTTGTCGGAAGATGAACGCGGATTGGGATCGTGCGGGTGCGGTCGCCATCGAACACGTCGAGATCGATAACGCGGGAGGGCGGGGCACCGGGCTCCCGGTGCGAGACGACCAGCGGATCGTAGTCGGTAGCGGTCTCTGCCCCGAGGGAAGTCCATGGAAAAGCCACGAGCGATGCCGTCATCAAGGCGAAGAGCGAGGCAGATCCGCACAGGAAATTTTTCATCGACGTATCTCCGGTCGTTGTCGATTCAACGGCCGTCCGTACCGCGGGTTTCGGAGGAGGGTGCGGAGACCCCAAGAGCTTCGTTTCCGCAGTGTTCCACACGGAAGCCCATCCCCATTTAATCCCGTAGCGCCAGCAAGGGAGTGCGGGTGGCCGTGCGACGGTGAAAAGAGCTGCGTCCGCTGTTGGGCCTGGGGCCTATTTCCGTCGCTTCGCGGCTTTCTTCGCAGGCTTCTTCTCGGCAGTCGCTTTCTCAACCGCCGGTGTCTCCGCGGCAGGCTTCTTCTTCCGGCCGCGCGAAGGCTTCTCGCCGGCATCGGCTCCGACCACCGGCCCCGCCGCCGCGGGTAGACCAGGCACGGCCTGCGGCACGATGATGCAGTTGTCGCCGAGTTCGAGTTCTTCCTCGTCCATGATCGGCTTGCCACGATCGTCGAGCTTCACGTCGGCCTCGGCCGTCTTCTTCTTGGCCACCGCCAATAATTGCTCGTAGAGCTTCTCGCGGTTCACGCCGTTGATCACGGAGACGGCCCCGGCCACCTCCTTGAGATACCGCAGGAAAATGCTCCGCCGCTGTCCCTCCTGCGCCACACGCAGCCTGCGCCTGAGATACATGCCGAGCTTGCGGCCCACCGCCTGCAGTGCGAGCCGGATCTCCTTCTGGATCTCCGGATACGACGCGATCGCCTCCTTCGACTCGCTCGTGAACGGCACCCAGACGCTCGCCACGTGCACCATCACGGTCACCGGGCCGCTCGGCAGGCTGCCACGCGATTGCGAGAGGCCGTAGGAACGCCAGTTGGTCGATAGGACCGTCTGCGTGACGGCGCAGGCCGCCGGCTGGAACTGCAGCGGCACACGATTGGCATACCGCAACACCGACATGCTCTGACCGTCATCGGAGTTGACGTGCTGCATGGCGCCGTGCAGGGCCTGCAGCGCGGTCTTGTTGAGCTTCGAGGGGGACTGCCGGGGAGCGAGTTTGGCCTCGTCGAGAATTTTGTCGGCCGCCTCGCCACCAAGTCCTGAGAACGTGCTCGTGAGAAACTGCCGCAGGCTGCGGGCGTCGCTCTCGGCCGCCATCTCCGAGAGCGTGTCGAGCGACACCTTCTGTGCCGACGGACCGCCGCCATAGGCCAGCGACGCTTCGATCACGAACGGATTACCTCGATAGACCCCCGGCGGCCGGGTGGCGGCCGTGAAGAATTCGCCAGGCACCACCTGGCGGATGCCGGCCAAGAGACGTTGCTCGCCGATCGGCACCACGCAGTCGGTCGCCGGCGGCGGAATCTTGATGTCTTGGATCGCTTTGAAGATCGCGTCGGCCTCGCCCCGTCCCAGCTTGCCCGTGGTGACGCGTGTGGAGAGCTTGGCGATGTCGCAGATCTTCTTCGCCGTGCTGTGCGACACTCGGGAGAACGACTGCGTGAGGAACTGGGCGAGCGTGAATTTTGGATGCTCCTGCAGCATCGTCACGAGGCGACCGAGTTCCACGCCATAGGGATGCGGCTTGATCTCCTTCGGCTCCGGTGGCAGGTCTTCGGTGGACCGCTCAAAAATCCGCTCCGGACCATCTGGCCCCTGAAAGTGGAGGCGGGCATGGGGATTGGAGATCGCCGTCTGCTCGAGATACTCCTCGACGCTGCCGCGGCCGCGCTGGAACTTCGCCTCCATCTCGATCGTCACGCGGGTGCCGTGCTCGATCGCGTCGCCCTTGTCGTTCTCGGCGACCCACTCGATCGAGTGCTTCGCCATCAGTTCCGCGCCGCTCTTGCCGGCGGGGATGTCAACGCCGTCCCCCTTGCCGTTCAAGATCTCGGGCTGGTTGGTCTTGGTGTCGATCCGCAATTCGGAGTAGTGGGCCGGGTGCTTGGCGTCGATCTTCGAGATGATCTTCACCGGCTTGCCGGTCGTGAGCACGCCATACATACCGGCCGCCGAGATGCCGATGCCCTGCTGACCGCGGCTCATCCGCAGCCGGTGAAACTTGGAACCGTAGAGCAGCTTGCCGAAGATGAGCGGGATCTGCTTGCTGACGATGCCGGGGCCATTGTCCTGCACGCCCATGCGATACCGGTTGCCTGAGTCGCCCACCTGTTCGATGTGCACCCAGATTTCCGGGAGGATGCCCGCCTCTTCGCAAGCGTCGAGCGAGTTGTCGACCGCCTCCTTCACGCTCGTCAGCAGGGCCTTGCGGGGCGAGTCGAAGCCAAGCAGATGGCGGTTCTTGGCAAAGAACTCGCTCACCGAGATATCCCGCTGGCCGGCCGCGAGCGTCTGGGCCGTGGCACGCCGCTTGGCGAGCGGCTTGGCGGCAGTGGCCGTGGTCATGGCCGGGCTCTCCGCCACGGCAGCGGCGTCGCCCGACGGCGGCGCTGCCGCAGCCTCCTTCGGGGGCTTTGCCTTGTTTTTCTTGGAAGTCTTTACGGATTTGGCCATGGCATGTGCTCGTGCCAAAACTGTGATCGGACGGGCCTTGATTGGCAAGAGGGGTTGGGTTTGCCGGTTAGGAAGGCGTTTTTGCTGGATGGGTAGCCGCCTCCGGACTTTGCCTGCTGGGCTGGGGTGGAGGTGCCCGTAGCCCCCAAGTGATAGCCCGGCCCAGGGTTTGCCGAACTTCCTCATCAGCCCCACTTGCGACCGCTGCCGAGCCTGTGAGCGGTAGTGGGCCGAAATAGAGCCACAACGTGATCTCACGAGGTGATCCGATGCTGACATCATCCAGTCTGCAAACCGTCGTCAAGGGCATGGCCGTCGCCGTGTTGCTGACGGCTACGAGCCAGATCTCGGCCGCGCCAATCAACGGCGGCGTGGAGGCTCCCACACCCGATGTCTTCTACAACTTCTATGTTCCCCCAGTGCCGGCAGGTGCTTATCCGGGTGTCGGAGCGCAACTCTACGTCGCACCCCGCCCGGTGCCGCCGCGCGTCGGCCACACTTGGTACACGTATCCGCCGTTCATGCCCCACGAGTTTCTCTACAAGCACCGCCGGCACTACGTCCGCCCGGCTGGCGCGATGGGCATGCGAACCGACGTGCATGCGTATTGGTGGTGATTGTGCAGTCATCGGTCTGAGTCGGTGGGTCCACGAGACATACAGGAAGGCGATGCGTTCATGAAGGTTCTACTGGGGCGGGTGCTCGTCGCAGCGGTCGTCGTGGCATGCCTTGCCGCCGCCACACGGGCGGCGCTCGCCGGTGGCGAGGGTGTCTACGAGAAAAGATATTTCCTGCGGAGCCAGGGTAAGAGCTGGCACAGCGGGTGGTATGACCCGTGGGTCGGCCGGCCGATGGCGCTGGTCGTGCCCCCGACGGCCGAGTTCACCACGGAATACGGCTGGGGCGTGCCGAGTTCACGTGTGGCACCGATCTACCATCAGTTCCGTCGTCCGTATCCGGGCCCGGGTGCCGTGCCGGGCGGGGCGGGATTCATGCCGACGCCCAATCAGCCGAGCGACACAGTGCAGTTCGGCGTGCATCCCGTCCGCGGCCCGTGGGGTGCCTACTAGCAACGCGTGATCCGTCAGACGCACTATCTCCGTGCGCCGGGTCCGGGGTTGCCCCTGCCGCCTCGCCGGACGTTCGCTACGGACATCCTGTCCTTCGCTCACTCCATGCTGGCTACGCTTCGCCATCCATGGCTCCGCTTGCCAGCAAGGCCGGCTCCACGGCAGGGGCAACCCCTCGCGGAATCTTCGATCATAGAGACTGTCGTCAGGTGAAGATCGGTTCCGCGGCGCCCAGCCGCTCCCTCGCCATGGTCGCCCACGGGCTTTCCGGCGCGAGCGCCAGGAAGGTTCGCAGGTGCCTCTGGGAGTCGAGCTTTTGGCCGACGTCGTGCAGCACGCTGGCCATGTGCCAATGGGCGTCGGCATAGTCGGGCTGCTGGCGGAGGACGCCGTCGAGGGCGGCGAGTGCCAGTTCGTGCTCACCCAGTTCCGCCAGCACGCAACCCAGGCTCGACCGCGCTTCGAGATGATCGGCGTCAAGTTCCACGGCGGCGTAATACCGCTCCCGGGCAGCGGTGAGGTCGCCCACGCGATAGAGCAGCTCGGCCAGCATGAAGACGACCTGGGCCGTCGGCCCCTGGGCCTGCAACACTGCCCGCAGCGCCTCGGCGGCCTCGGAGACCGCACCCGCGGCCTCGAGATCAGCGGCGAGGTCGAGCAGATCGGCGATGGAGGCCGGATCACGCGAATCGTCAGAGTGGGCCTCGTCCGCGTCGAGTAATGCGGTGATGGACACGGTCGCGACACTCGGCGGCGACGCTGGAGTGCAATCGGCGGGCGTGAGACCGTGCGTGTAAAAACCGAGCTGGAGCTGGCCACCGGCCCCCACCAGGCGATCGTTGTGGAGAATGCTCAGCCGCCGTCCATCGGCCACGATCCGCTCCGCCATGCGGGCCGCCTCGGCGGCTCCGCCCGGGGCAAGCCCGGCAAGCTTCGTGTCGATGTCGCGGAGGGACAGCCCAGCCTCCAAAAGCCGCCCGAGCTGTCGGCCCACCACGAGCTGCGGAAACTCAAACCACTCGATCGATCCCGATCGCCGCGCTGGCTCAAGCAGACCACCTCGCAGCCAGTGACGCACCGCCGCCCGCGGCACGCGAAGCACGTCGGCCATCATCGCCACGGTGTAGAGCCGACTCACGCCCGGGTGATCGTCCTCGGGCTGAACGTCTTCAAACAGCAGAGCTGATCGGGGCGACGCGGACCGCTGACTGCGGCGTGGCACAGCGTCCACGCCGTCATGCCTGCCGCCTGACGGCTGAGACGAGTTGTCCGTGTCGTTGGTGGGCATACGTGTATCCTGCGTGTGTTGCCAGAATCTATCTGACGATGGGGCTGCGTCCAATCGGCCCGACGGAAGTTCGGCCACCAGTGACAGCCGATGCTGGTGGCATTCAGAAACGGTACGATGCATCGCTCTCTTGACTGACAGCGACTCGACTCTGTTTGCATCCTGGAGATTGCCCGCATGCCCATCCTGAAGTCTGGCGTTGCCATCGTGTGTCTTTCGGCGGTTGCCGCACTGTCTCTCGGCGGCCGTGGCGGCATCGCCGCCCCTCCGGCGGCCGTGCAGGCCGAGCCGACGAATGCTGAGGAGGCGGCGGCAAAGAAGAAGGCGGCCGAGGCCGCGGTCACCGCGAAATACGAGGCCCTCGTGGCGAATCTTCCGGCCGAGGAGCAGGCCTGGGAGAAGGTGCTCCAGCAGCACCTCGGCAGCTTCTACCTGCCGCATCACCAGGCGGATAAGGTGGCGGGAAGGAGCAACGCCTGGGATTTTGTGAAGGACGATCCCACGCTGCCGCGGGTGCTCCTGATCGGCGACTCAGTCTCCCGCGGCTATACGGCTGCCGTTCGCAAGTCACTCGCCGGCAAGGCCAACGTGCATCGGGCACCCGCCAACTGCGGCCCCACGGCCAGCGGCATCAAGAACATTGATGCGTGGCTCACCGATCATCCCGGCGGCGAGAAGTGGGACGTGATCCACTTCAACTTCGGGATTCACGACCGTGGCACGCCTGTGGCCGACTATACGGCGAGGCTCGAACAGCTCGTGCAGCGGATGAAGCAGACCGGCGCGAAGCTGGTCTGGGCGAGCACCACGCCGATCCCGGACAACCCCGAGCAGAAGCAGACCGCCGCTTCGATCGTGGAACGCAATGCCGCCGCGGCAGAACTGATGCAGAGGCAGGGGGTGGCGATCGACGATCTCTTCGGCTTCATCACGCCGCGGCTGGCCGAGGCACAGTTGCCGAAGGATGTCCACTTCAACGCCAAGGGCTACGACATGCTCGGGCAGCAGGTGGCTGAGTCGGTCGCCGATGCCCTGAAATAGCGGCCGGGAAAGAGCCGCCCTGAAAGAGCCGTCCGGCAATCAGTCAGTGGGCAGGGGAGGCGTGCTCGACGATGAAGTCGACGATGGGTGTCGGGTCTTCGAGGCCGTGGGGATGGTGGCCGCAGTCGGGCTTGTGGATGAACTCGATCGTGCCGCCGAGCTGTCGATAGCGTTCCTCGATCAGCAGACCATTCTCCGCGGGCGGCACCACGTCATCGACGTCGCCGACCACATGCACGAGCGCGATGCCCGCCTTCGCGAGGGTCGGCAGCGTGTCGATCGGATTGCCGCGGTAGGCGAGGGCCGCCGCTTCGTCGGGGAAGTGATAGGCCTCGAGGCAGGCCGCCCAATCCTTGGGGCTGCCCTTGCCCTTTCCCTTGCCGCCTGGCCAGCTCTTGAAATCGCAGACGGCGGCATCGCCATAGATCACCGCCACATCGTCGGGATGGTCGGCGGCGAAGCGGTGGGCGTAGAGGCCGCCCCGGCTGATTCCGATGAGCGCCGGCTTCGCGGCCAGGCCACGGCGGACCAGTTCGGCATGAAAGGCGGCGAGTCTGGCGACCGCGTCGGGGCCGCCGAATGTGTTGCCCACGTCGAGGAAGGCATGATGGAAGCCGGCGGTGACAAGCTGCGGCGCGGCGCACCGTTCCGTGAAGGCGTCGGGAAACATCATGCACCAGCTCCAAGGATTGCCGGGCAGCGGCGTCTCGGGCTCGACGACCCAGGCAGGCTTCCCCTCGAACAGGAAGCGGTGCCGCACGTGGCCGTGCCAGGTGTCGATCGTCTCACCGGGGAAGACGAGATCGGCCGTTGCGGACGGAGCGGCGACCGGGGCGGCGACGAGGGCCCCAGCCGGGCCGAGGCATGCGAGGAGGCCAAAGACAAGAAGCAGACAACGCACAGGAATCTCCGCTACGGGCAGTTCGACTGGATGTTCGGCAGGGTAGCACCTGAATCGCCGGAAGTCGAAACCGCCAGAGGATTTGCCGGTGGCACGGAGGCGATCCAGCCTTCGAGCGGATCGAGGTCGGCCGGCAGGCCATACTCCGGCAAGGCCGCGGCATGGCCCGCCTGCAGACTGCAGATCACGGCATCGAGCAGATCGCCGCTGCCGTCGGCGAGCAGCCTTCGGCTCCACGTGGGTGTGATCTCGAGCCTGATGTCGAGCCCGGCCCCGCCGGCCACGAGAGCCTCGAGAATGGCCTGCCGGTTGGAGGCACGTTCGGGCGTCTGGTTTGCGATGGTGTCGCTCTTATAAGACGTGCGGCAGACCTTCCTCGCCGTGAACCCCGGATACGCCTCCAGGGCCATGCGGGCCGTGGTGGTGACGCGGTCGTGTGAGTCAGCGGTGCCGTGACGGTGTGCGGGAAACACGAGCCCTGCGTCGAGCATCCGCCCGATGCCCGCGTGCATCATCCAGGCGACCGGCGGGTTGGTCCAACGCATCGCCGGGCTTGATCCCGCGGGTTTGTCGGCCCGCCGCCAGGCAAACTTGTCGCCGCTGGGCCGGGCATCACACCAGCGCTTGAAGGTGTCGCGGAGCGTTGCCCGCGGTTGCCCGCAAAAAAACGACACGAACGTCGGCCATTCGGTGGGCCAGCCCTCGTGCTCGATGAGCGCCCGCGGCTGGCCGAACGGCAGGTCGAAGCCGCCGAGCCAGGGCCCGCTCTCCTGCAGAAAGGCCACGTATTCATTCAGGCTGACGAGGCCGCGAATCTCGTCGAGCTGATAGATCGGCATCTGCTCGCCGCGACGCCACCGGCCCACGGCCACGGTGATCGGCTTCTTCCGCGTTGGCGCCGACGTGAAGTCCACGCCCAGCAGCAGGCTGCCGTCCGCCCATGCAGGCTGCCTTGGCGACGATCTCATCTGCACCCCGAATCAGGACTTCAGCAGATGACTTTAGGTCGTGGCTTCAGCACGTTGCTTCAGGTCGTGTGGCCGTCGACCGGCGGAACGATCCGCAGCAGTCGGCCGGCGGTTTCCGATGCCGGCACATCCTTGAGACTCGCCGCCGGAGGGGCCGGCTCCACGGCGGGGCCCGACTGCGGCTGCGCATGCAATTGGGGCTGCGCATTCAGAGGGGCCACGGTCGGAGCGGGATTCACAGCGGCTGGCGCGGAGGAGGCATCCTTCGCGGCCGGCGTGGGGATCGTCTCGATCGGCTTCAGGTCGCCAGCAGTCGTGGCCGGCTTCTCGGCGCGGACGGCGCCAGACGCTGGGGCCTGCTTCGGATCGACGTGCTGGAGATTCGAACTGCCCCAGCCCTCAGTCGCCGGCGAAGCGGCTGCGGCCGGCTTGTCGCTGAAGGTCTTCGTCGCCGACGGAGCGGCGGGCGAGAGCGCGGGCGGCGCGACTGCCGAGGGTGCCGCGGCGGGACGGGAAGCAGCGGCCGGCATCGGCGTGACGCCGCTTGTCTGCTGGATGGCCGCCGGGATCGGATTGCCGCAGGGATCGAGCGGCACCCGCATCACGACCGTCCGCGGTGAACGCACGGTGTAGGTGTAGGGAACCTTCTTTTCGACGACCCGCGGCACCTGGGCGGTCCGCTGCTCGGTCACATACTTCATGACCTGGATGCTCACCGGCTCCACGCGTTCTTCCGTGACGAACTTGCAAACCTGCACGGGCACCTGCCGAACCTGCTCCTCGGGCACCATCCGCATCGTCTGCACCGGCACCTTGTTCTCGACCCGCTCGACGACCTTGCGAACGGTCTGCACGGGCACCTGACGAACCTGCTCCTCGGGGATCATTCGCACGGTCTGCACCGGCACCTGCTGCACGACCTGCTCGTCGACATACCGCACGGTCTGCACCGGCACCTTGCGGGTGACGACGCGGTTGACCATCGTCGTCTCAGGCACCTGCATCGGCGTGACGGTCGGCTGATAGACGCGGTTGACCTGGTTCGTGACCATCCCCGGCGACTGCATCCAGGTGTAGCCGCCACGCTGCCAGTACATCAGACCGTTGTAGGGATTGACCGCGTAGCCGCCAGGCACGTAGCCCAAGGCCGTGGCGCCCGGGGTGACGACCGGGGTGACCGTGTCGATCGCCTGGCTGCCGACGGAATACGTGGTACGCATCTGCGTGACAGGCTCGGCGACCGTGTAGGCCTCTTCGCGCTCGCTCGTCTCGTAAACGGGACGCTTCACGACGCTCACCTGCTGCTGCATCGCGGTCTCATAGACCGGCTTCATGACGGTGAACCGCTCCTCACGCGAGGCGGTCTCGACGATGTCACGGGTGACGTCGTAGCTGCGGTCGACGATCTGCGTTTCATAGACCGGCTTCATGACGGTGAACCGCTCTTCGCGGTTTTGCGTTTCCCACACCGGGCGTTGCACCGTGTAGCGACGCTCCTGCGTCTGGGTTTCCCAGACGGGCCGCTGGACGGTGTAATTCTGCGTGTCGTAGACGGTTTCATAGCTGACGCGATACGCCGTCATCTGCTGTTCGTCGTAGACCGTCTGGAAGTCGAGTCGGTAGGTCTGCGTCGGGATGGGAGCGGGGGCGGCCGCCTCTCCGCAGCACTGGCCGCGGGCGGTGGACATCATCAGCGGCGACTGCGGGGCGAGCACGAGCGCAGCGCAGAGCACAGACTGCATCCGCCGGCAGGTGATCGACCGGGACGAGTGAGCACGGAACAGAGTCATGGGGATTTCCTCTCCTCGAAAAAGATGTTCCGAGACTAATCCCTGATACGCAGCCTTCAAGGCGTTTGTTGAGAAAAAATTCATGTTTTTGCCCAGATTTTTGGGGGTACAGTCGCTATGGACGCTGCAATCGATCCATCTTACGGGGGCAGGGAAGGGGCGGGCCGCCCGGCGTCGTTGAGTGGGAAGGAGCGGGGGAGTGGGCAGGGCAATCACGGGCATGGGTGCGAACGTCCGGAGTGAAACCGACGGTTCGGGGCTGCCCGTGCCCCGTCGCCGGACGTTCGCTCAGGCCCTCCAGGCCTTCGCTCTCTCGGATGTTGACGGCGCTTCGCCATCCTGGCTGCGCTTGTCAACATACGCCGGCTCTCGGGGCACGGGCAGCCCCTCACGGCCACACGCATTCCCTTGCTTGCGCTGCGGGCTTGGATGGCGGTTGCACGGGCAGGATGCCCGGCCCTCGCCAGCAAACTGCGTTTGCCAAGAAAAAACGACACGATGTCGTGTTTTTCGTGAACTCAGTCCAGCCGGTCGAGCAATCGCCGGCTACGGGAGTCGAGCCGCGACAGCTGGGGGATCGCGTACCGGACGCCCACGCTGTCGGTGATGGAGACACTCCCATCGGGTGCGTAGACGATGTCGTCGATGTGCGTCACGGTGAACCAACGCGGGCCGCGGTCGGTCACTACGCTCCACTCCATCGGTTCGCCATCCGATACCGACTCAATTCGCTCGATCACCGGCAGGAATTCCCGCTGCGACAGCGCTGTTTCGAGCAGGCCGCGGAGCGGCGCATCGAGATCCGACAGGGGATCGATCCAGGCCAGTTCGGCACCGTCGGTGGCCACGATCACCACGGGACCAGCCGGCGCGGAGACGGGAAAGGCGCGGAGCACATCGACATCGCCGTGCCGCTGGCCCGCGGCGTCGATGAAGTCGAGCCGGCCATGGGAGGCACGCTCCAGCCGCCAGCCCGCCAAGGTGGCCGGGGTGCGAGGGGAAGGGGAGTGAAGGGCCGGGGGGAGTGGGTGTCCAGGCGAGGTCATAAAGTAGCTCCGGTGTCAGACGCCGGCGGCAGCCTCCTCGGCGGCCTTCTGTTGGGCATGGTAGAGCCGGGCATACGCGCCTTCCGCAGCCAGCAGGTCATCGTGCGTGCCCATCTCCGCGATCCGACCATGGTCGAGCACCACGAGCCGGTTGGCGCGGCGGAGCGTGGAGAGACGGTGGGCGATGGCGATCGTGGTCCGTCCCGCCACCAGCCGATCGATCGCAGCCTGGATGATCGCCTCCGTCTCCGCGTCCACCGCAGAGGTGGCCTCGTCGAGGACGAGAATGCGTGGATCGACCAGGAGCGCCCGCGCGATCGAGAGCCGCTGCCGTTCGCCGCCGGAGAGTGAGCCGCCGCGTTCGCCCACCCGCGAGTCATAGGCCAGCGGCTGGGCGAGGATGAACTCGTGTGCGCCCGCGGCCCGGGCTGCCGCCACGATCCGCTGCCGCAATTCGTCGGGGTCGGAGGTGGCGTCGGTCGGGCAGCCGTAGGCGATGTTCTCCGCGATGGTGCCGAAGAACAGAAACGGCTCCTGCAGCACGCAGCCGAGATTGCGGCGGTAACCGGTGATCGAGAGGTCGCGGAGGTCATTGCCATCAATTTTGATCGAGCCACTCGACGGGTCGTAAAAGCGGCAGACGAGGTTGGCGAGCGTTGACTTACCCGAGCCGCTCGTGCCGACCAGTCCGATCATCTCGCCAGGTTCAATCGTCAGGTCGATACCGTGGAGAATCTCCCTTGCGCCGTACCGGAAGTGGAGGTTCGAGATCTCGATCCGCCCGCGCACGCGGCCGGGATTGATCGGCCGGGCCGCCTCGGCGACCGTCGGCTGGCAGTCGAGGATGTCGAAGATCCGCTGGGCGCTGGTGGCCGCACGCTGCGTGGCTGGCACCATGTGGATCATCGACTCGATGCGGCCGTAGAAGCGGGAGATGTAGGTGAGGAAGGCGGTGAGCATGCCGACGGTCACCGACCCGGAGAACACCATCCAGGCTCCGGCCGCCCACACGACAAGCAGGCCAATCTCGCTGAACAGGCTCACCAGCGGTCCAAAGAACGCCCAGACGACGTTCACGCGGTCGTTGGCATCGAGCACACGGTCGTTGGCATCGCTAAACCGAGCCACCTCGCGGGCCTCCTGCGCGAAGGCCTTCACCACGCGGATGCCTGGGATCGTGTCGGCCAGCACGCTGGTCATGTCGGCCCATGCCACGCTGGCCCGGGCGAACCCGCGGCGCAGCCCCGTGCGCACCGCATAGACGAGCCAGACCACGAGCGGAAAGGGGGCGAGCGTGACGAGTGCCAGCCACGGATTGATCCAGATGAGGACGACTGCTGTGAGCACGACGAGCATCACGTTGGAGGCGAACTCGATCACGTTCACCGACAGAAAGATGTTGATCCGGTCGGTGTCGCTGCCGACCCGCGACATCAGGTCGCCCGTCCGCTTGCCGGAGAAAAAGTCGAGCGAGAGTGTCTGCATGTGGGCGTAGGTCTTCACCCGCAGGTCGGCGGCGATCCGCTCGCTCACCCAGGCGAGCGTCCACGAGCGGGCCCAGGACAAGAGCCAGGCGGCGGTGGCTGCCAGGGCCAGGCCGCCGAGGTACCACCAGACGTGGGCGAACGGGATCGGCTCGCCGGCCTGTTTCGGGATGAGCACGCTGTCAACCAGCGGCATCGTGAGGTAGGGCGGCACGAGCGTGGCGACGGTGCTCGCCAGCGTCAGGAAGATGCCGAGGATCGCCATGCTGGCATGCGGACGGGCGAACGCGAGCACGCGGAAGAGCGCCCGCCAAGAGGTTCCCATGCCGCCGGCCGCGGGCTCGTCTTCGGAGAGCGACTTGCCGCCGGCTGGAGCAACTGACTCCGGCTGTTCATCGGTGTCAGTGTCAGTTTCAGTCTCGGCGTCGCGGCTCTGCGAGGTCTGCCCGTGGACCCGCGCGTCGAAGGCGTCTTCGAGGGCGTGCACACCCTTGGCACGGGCCGGAGTGAACAGCCACCGCGCGACCACCTGGCCCTGTTGAGCCAGTTCGATTCGGCCGACAGCCGACCGCAGGTGGACATCGATGGTGGTCTCGGGGCCGAGCCGCCACGATCGGGGGCCGCCGTCGAAAGCGGGGCCGCCGTCGGCCGATGCGGGCGGATCGGCCATCAGCCGCCGATCCGTGAGCACGATCGACCCGTCCGTAAACCGTAGGTTGGCGTCGAGATCGAAGCGGCAGGAGGCCACGACCTTCTCGCCCGGCTCCAGCTCAAACCGGTCGCCAGCCCCCGGACTGAGGCTGCCGTTCGATGCCCCGGCAGATGGGGAGGCAATTCTCGACTTCAATTCAGACATAAAGGAAGCTGGGGGGGATCGCGCGGGGGAACGGTCTGTAGGGCCGTAGAGTAGCGGTTTTTGGGCGGATTTTCTGGCCGATATGCCGGCCTGGAAGGGCATGGTCGCCGGTGCAACAGAATCTTGTGCGGCTTGCCGAATATCCCTAAATTAACCTAAGGGAATGAAAAACAGTTGCAGAGTGCTGTGATTGCCGGTCGGGCAGGTCGGAGTCGGCCTGCTCTGCAAAAAATACCATCCCACCCTGTTTTTGCCCGCCGTTTCATTCCGCGAGTTGTCATCCCTTCAATGAATGCGTCTCTGATCGCGGTTTCGGAGCCAGCTCGTTACCTTCAGAGAGCGGGTTTTCTGGCTGGGCATCACGGCTGCCCACGATCGGTGGTCGTTCGGCACACGACGTGCATGCCTTCAGTTTTTTTAGAAAAAGATTCGCACTCGTTGCACGAGAGCGTAGACTTTTCCAATCGACGTGAGACGGTGGCTCGAGGCAAGCAGAAAAGCCAGGTCACTCGATCGCGATCGATGGTGGCGCGGTGCGCAGCCGAGCCGCCGTCTGGATGGAATCATGGTGCTGCGAGGAACGGGAACCGCAAGCGAACGCGCGTCCGTGTGGCGTGCGGCGGTGGCATCCGGCCTCGGAGCTTGGGACATCAGCCAATCCATGGCCACTTCGGCCTGTCGGTTGTTGGTCGGGGAATTCTCTCCCCAGTCGTTCATCAGCCTGCCTGCGAACTTCGTGTTCGCCAGGGGCACTTCTCCCGCGGCCCCGGACTGCTGGCCGCCCTGACGCCGTGCGACACAAGCTTCGCGCGCACGTCGGCACATGAACGACCATCCGCACACCATCAAACCGTCCGGGCGACGCGCCCTGGCGGTTGCACCGTGATCCGTGCTGTCTCTGTCCTGAAATGCCCCCCGGAACGTCCGGCGGCTGGAAGAGACGCACACCAACCGAGCCCGCGCACGCGTCTGCGAGAGGGCTAGAGAGCACGCAAGCCATTCATATGGAGATCACTTCGCTCCCGACGGAGATCACCTCGCTCACGATGGAGATCACCTCGCTCAGGACCCTGCGCGGCCCGAACCAGTGGGCCTCGTTTCCCGTCCTCGAAGCCCGCGTTGACCTGGGCCGACTTGAAGATTTCCCATCCCACACGCTGCCCGGGTTCAACGACCGGATCATGGCCTGGCTGCCATCGATGATCGAGCACCGTTGCTCGATCGGCGAACGTGGCGGTTTCTTTGAACGGCTGCGGACCGGCACGTGGATGGGGCACGTGCTCGAACACGTCACGCTCGAGCTGCAGACGCTCGCCGGCACGCCCGTCGGCTACGGTCGGGCGCGGGAGGCCAATACCCGCGGCGTCTACAATGTCGTGATCGAATACAAGGAGGAGGCGTTTGGGATCGACTGCCTGCACACGGCACACCGCCTGGTGACGGCCGCTATCCACAACACCCCGTTCGACATCGCCGACGAGCTGAAGCGGCTGAAGAAAGTGCTGCTCAACGTGCAGCTGGGGCCGAGCACGCGATCGATCGTGGAGGCCGCCGCGGCCCGTGGGATTCCATCCCGACGGCTCACGGATGGCTCGCTCGTTCGTTTGGGACAGGGCGCCAAGCAGCGGAGAATCATCGCGGCGGAAACTGACCGCACCGGTGCCGTGGCCGAATCGATCGCTCAGGACAAGGAACTCACCCGCACCCTGCTCGCCGAAGCCGGCATCCCGGTGCCCGAAGGGCGGCCCGTGAGCGATGCCGCCGATGCGTGGAGTGTGGCCGAGGAGATCGGTGGACCGGTGGTGGTCAAGCCCCGCTACGGCAATCAGGGCCGCGGCGTGTCGGTCGATCTCTCCACCCGCGAGGAGGTGGAGAAGGCCTGGCAGGTGGCCCGCGAGGAAGAATCGACCGTCGTGGTCGAACGGTTCGTGACGGGAGCCGACTACCGCGTGCTCGTGGTGGGCGGCAAGGTCGTGGCGGCCGCGCGGCGTCATCCGCCGACGGTCGTCGGCGACGGGCAGTCCACCGTGAAGCAGTTGGTCGATCGGGTCAACGAGGATCCGCGGCGCTGCTGCGACCATGCCGGGGCACTCAGCCCGGTGCGAATCGACGAGGTGGCGTTGGCTGTGCTGACAGAGCAGGGACTCACCCCGGAGAGCGTTCCAGGCTCCGATTGCATGGTGCTCCTCCGTCAAAACGCCAACCTGAGCACGGGTGGAACGAGCGAGGACGTGACAGACATCATCCATCCGGAGGTGTCCGCCCGCGCCGTCGAAGCGGCGCGGATCATTGGCCTCGACGTGGCGGGCATCGATATCGTCACGGCCGACATCACCCAGTCGCTCGAATCGCAGCGTGGCGTTGTGATCGAGGTGAACGCGGGCCCGGGCCTGCGAATGCACCTGGAGCCAACGGTCGGCAGCCCGCGGGACGTGGGTGCGGCGATCGTGGACACGCTGTTCCCGCCGGGTGACGACGGACGGATTCCCGTGGCCGCCGTCACCGGCACCAACGGCAAGAGCACGGTCGTGCGGCTGCTCTCACATCTGGCGACCACGGGTGGCGCCACCGTGGGCACCACCTGCACCGAGGGTATCTGGGTGGGCGGTCGGCAGATCGACGGTGGCGACTGCAGCGGGCCGGCGAGCGCCCGTCGCGTGCTGGCCAATCCCTCGGTCACGACCGCCGTGCTGGAGACCGCCCGCGGCGGCATCCTGCGGGAGGGTTGTGGCTTCGATACCTGCGACGTGGCGGTCGTCACCAACATCGCCTCCGGCGATCACCTGGGGCTCGGCGAGATCGATACTCCGGCACGATTGGCCTGGGTAAAGGGTGCGATTGTCGCCGGCGTGCGGCCAGCCACCGGCTCGGCCGTGCTCAACGCCGCCGATCCGCTGGTGGTCGAGATGAAGAAATGGTGCAAGGGACAGGTCGTCTACTTCGCACTCGATCCGGCGAACCCCGTGCTGGTCGAGCATCTCGCCCAGGGTGGGCTGGCGGCGACGGTTCGCGAAGGCTGGATCGTGCTCTGCGACGGTCCGCGGGAGACGCGGCTGGCAAACCTCGACCGCGTGCCGCTGGTGCACCGCGGGCTCGTGGCCTTCCAGGTGGAAAACGCCTTGGCGGCAGCCGCTGCGGCATGGCGGCTCGGCGTGCCGCTCGAGCTGGTGCGATTGGGCCTCGAGAGCTTTTCGTCGGGCTCCGGTGGCTCGCCGGGTCGCTTCAACCTGCTCGATCTCGAGGGGGCTTCGATCGTCGTGGACTACGGCCACAACGTTCCTTCGCTCGAACAGATTTGCGCCACGATCCGCAACCTGCCGCACGTCCGTCGGACGGCAGTGTATTCGGCGGCCGGCGACCGACGCGACGAAGACCTCTTCCAGCAGGGCAAGCTGCTGGCCGCCACGTTTGAGCGTGTGGTGATTTACGAAGATGCCTACATCCGTGGCCGCCAGCCCGGGGAGATCACGGCGCTGATCTCGCGGGGCATTGAGGCGGGGATGCGTGCAGAGTGCCCCACGATCATTCAGGCCGGTGGCACATGGTGTGAGGCGGCGGCGCTCGTGCTCGACGCTGTGAAGGCTGGCGATCTCGTGTTGCTTCAGCCCGACACGGTCGAGCAGACCGTGGCCTGGCTGGCGGAACGCTACGGCAGCCGGGTGCGCGAGACGCAGTTTGATCAGATGGCAGGGCTGATCGTGCAGGATGCCGACGACCGTGCGGCTACACCGAGCGAGCCGGTGGAGGTTCGCAACGGACGCGTGGGCCGGTCGGTCGTGGCAGTCCGCGAAATCGTCGCCGGCGAGACGGTGCTCAAGGCCTGGGGCCAACCGGCCCCCAAGCGATCACGTCACTCGATGCAGGTGGATGTGGACACCCACATTCTCCCGGATGGGGTGATGGTGCTCGTGAACCATTCCTGCGAGCCCAACTGCGGTGTGCAGATCAGGCCGGCCAGTCGGGAGATCGAGGTCCGGGCCCTCCGGCCCATCGCAGCCGGCGAGGAGATCACCTTCGACTACAACACGTTCGAGTATGAGCTCGACCATGGAGGCAGCCAGTGCACCTGCGGTGCGGCGACATGCCGCGGCCGGGTGCCCGGCTTCAAGCACGTGGCCGCGGAGGTGCGGGCCCGCTACGGCGAATATATCGCCGAGTATCTGCGGACCATTGAGAATGGAGCGAAGGTGCCGGCGGGGGCGTGAACCCAGAATGCGGAAATCCCGTCGCTTGCGCTCAGGGCTTGGATAAAAGCCCTTGGCGCAAGCCGGGGGATACGCGTCGCTCCCGCCTACTTCAATCCAGGCCGGCGGTCGATCGCGCCGCGGACGCCCAGTTGTTCGGGGTGGCGGGCGATCTTGTCGGTGAAGACGCGGACGTCGTCCACGATCGGTCGCAGTTCCTTGGTGAGCGTGTTGACGGTGGCGGCCGCCTGGGCCAAGTCGTTGTAGACCTGCGGGTCGCGGACGAGCTTGCCGAGGGTGCCCTGCGACTCGTTGAGTGCCTTGGTGAACATCGCCGCCTGCTGGAGCGTCGCGTCGAGCCGCCCGATGGTGACGTCGATCTGGGCCACCATCGCCGCTCCACGTTCGCCGAGCGGTCTGGTGAGACCCTCCAGATTACGGAGATTGCGGTCAGCCGCGTCCACCGTCGTGCCGATGCCCTGGACGGTCTTGCGGAGGTCGGCGACCACTTCAGGCAGGGCCGAGATCGTGTCCTTGATATCCTCGCGGGCCGCCGGATCGCCCATCACGTCGTCGATGTTCTTCATGGCGGTGTTGAAGGAGTCGAGAGCAGCTTCCGTCTTCCGCATCATCTTCTCGAAGCGGTCGTCCCCGCCCATGAACATCCGGTCCATGTTGGTCGAGAGTTTCTGCACCGATTCGCTGGCCTGCGCGAGCGAGTCGAGGGCGCTGCCGAGTTTCGGCTCGAGCGTTGTGAACATTTCCATGGGATCTCGGGAGATGGCCCCTACGAGCACCTCGTTCTTCTCCAGCCGCTGCCGCGGCGGAACGATGTGCCCCGGCACCAGTTGGATCTCGGAGTCGCCGAGGATGGTGCTGGAGATGCGGGGCACCTCGTCCCTGTAGATCGGCACATAGGCGTCGATGTCGGCGACCACGCTCACGCCGCCACGCTCGTCGAGCATCACGCTCGACACGCGACCCACGAGGATGCCGTTCTTGCGGACGGGGGTACCGCCTGCCACGCCGCGGGCGTCGGCGAAGCTTATCTTCAGCGGATAGGTGGCCTGCACGAGCGAGGGCAGGTCGCCGAAGAGCACGATCAGGATGCCGGCGATGATGGCCGTGGCCAGGACCATCACGCCGACGCGAAACTGCATTACGCGGTCGTTCATGGACGCTCCTCCAGGGACTGTTCATCCTGCAGTTCGGTCAGCCGGTTGCCCGCCCGCCCCTCGACGAACTGGCGGATGCGAGGGTCGCGGGAGCGGTCGAGGTCGGCTGGTGTGCCCGAGAAGACAATCTGCGATTCGTCGCGTCCGAGCCGAAACAGCGGATAAAGCATGATGATCTTGTCGGCCACCTTGCGTGCCGTGTTCATGTCATGCGTGACCACCACGCTCGTCACGCGGGGCCGCTCCTTCACCCGCAGGATCAATTCGTTGATGACGTCGGTCATGATCGGGTCGAGACCAGTCGTCGGCTCGTCGTAGAGAATCAGGAGCGGATCGAGCGCGATGGCCCGGGCGAGTCCGGCGCGTTTGCGCATGCCGCCGGAGATCTCCACCGGCTTTTTGTCGAGCACGGTCCTCGGCAGGCCGACCTCGTCGATGAGCGAGGCCACGATGTCACGGGCATCCGCCGCCGAGATGCGAGTGTGCTCGCGGAGAGGGAAGGCGATGTTGTCGGCGATCGTCATGCTGTCAAAGAGGGCGGCACCCTGAAAGACGAAGCCATACTTGGTGCGGAGGTGGGCCAGATCCCTTTCCCGCATGCTGGACAGCGACTGTCCCTCGAACCGCACCTCACCACGGGAGGGCCGCACGAGGCCGATCATCGTCTTGAGCAGCACCGTCTTGCCGCAGCCACTCTCGCCGAGCACCACGAGCGTCTGGCCGGCGGGGATGTCGAGCGAGATGTCCCGCAGCACCAGCTGCTGGCCAAACTGCACGGAGAGCCCTTCGACCTGGAGCAGGGGAGGCTCGGCCTGATCGCGGCGGGCTGTCGGCTGTGTGGCGGTGGCGGGCATGGTAACGCTGCTGGCCTACAGGAGCCGGCGCGGGCCCTCCGGACGGAAGAAGTCGTGCACGTTGTTGAGCCAGATACCGAGGAACAGATCGAGCAGCAGGATCAGCACGAAGGAATGGACAAAGGCGTTGGTGGCGGACCGGCCCACGCCCTCGGCGCCGTGGCCGCAGTGAAAGCCGTGATGGCAGCTCACCAGCGCGATGGCAGCCCCAAAAAAGAAGCTCTTAAAGATGCCCATCAGGAAGTCGAAGGCATCCACATACGCGCGGGAGTTTTCCCAGTAGTGGTGGTAGTCGATGCCAAGCAGGAGGTTCGAGTAGAGATAGCCGCCGAGCACACCCATGAAGTCGGCCATGATGGTGAGCGCTGGGATGAGAATCAGGCAGCCGAGGAATCGTGGCACCACGAGGTAGTAGATGGGATTGGCGCCCATGCACTCCAGTGCATCGATCTGCTCCGTGACCCGCATGGTGCCAAGTTCGGCCGCCATGGCGCTCCCCACTCGCCCGGCGAGCATGGTGGCGGCCAGCACCGGCCCCAGTTCGCGGACGAGCGACAAATTGATCACCGATCCCAGCCGCGTCTCGAGTCCGATCGCCTTGAACTGGGCATAGCTCTGCACCGCCAGCACCATGCCAATGAAGAGTCCGGTTAGAGCCACCACCGGCAGCGACATCACCCCGATCTGGTAGAAGGCTGGAAGTAGCACCTCCCGCCGCTGGCGGCGGGCGAAGATCCAGCTGACGGTCTTGAGCGCGAAGAGCGTCACGTCGCCGATGGCGGCCACGCGGTCCATCGCGAATTCACCGAGGTTGGCTATCTGATTGGCAAACCAGCCACCGACGCCGCCCGGTGCAGATGTGGCAACGCCCGGCTGGGTGCCGGCAGTGACCGGTGCTGTGGGCTCTGGTGTCTCGGGCGTCTGGGCCATGGTCCGGTTCCGATGCGTGCGCAGGCAGTTCGTGCGCAGGCAATGCGTGGCGATCCCTGCCGGTTGTTTCGGCCGTGCGGGTCAGGCAACTTGAGCCGGATGTGCCGGAAAAGCGGCGCCGCGGCAGTTTGGGTAGTCCGGGGCAGAGGGGATGCCCGCGTCACAGAGACGCCCCGGTTCAAGGACGTACGGGCTCGGGGCTCACAGTCTCAGGGTTCGAGGGCGATTCGCCAGCGGGAGCGGGGCTAGCGTCGTACACACCTTGGAAGACGTCGATGTCGACATCGAACGGGTGGCTCGACACCGCGAGTTCACCCGCGAAGGGGTAGCCGAAAAGGCACACGAGGTAGAGGTTGAGGCCGATCACGAGCGCGGTCAGAGCGGTGACGATCATCTGGAGACGGGCATTGCCGACGCTGAACAGACCCGCGAAGAAGATCGTCACGATGGGCTCGCTGCGGCTCCGGCAGTCGCGCCGCAATCAGATAGAGGTCGGCCAGGCAGTTCGACTCCAACTGCACGACCTCCATGGCCCGCTCGAAGCGGGACATGGCGTCAACGACGAAGAGCCCGAGCAGCACGGCGTAGAGCGTGCCCACGACTGCCAACAGGTTGCCGGTGGCATCATGCCCCTGCCGCAGCGCTTCGTGAGGAAACAGCCGCCGTGCTAGTGCGACGACGGCCAGTGCCACAAGGATGGCACCACCGACGATCGCGATGCCGTTCCAGCATCCGGAGTAGTTCATGTCCGTCCCGGCGCACCCGTGGGCCTGTCGAGCTACCCAGCCGCCGGGCTGTCGTGCTCTCCCTCGGCGGGTGCCACGGCAACCGGCTCGGCCGTCGTGATCCCCTTGAAGGAGAGCTGCTTCTTGCCGGCCACCTCGATGCAGTCAACCTGGATCAGGTCCTTGCCCTCGAACTCGCCCTTGAGCAGTTCCTCCGAGACCGGGTCCTCGATGAAGTTTTCCAACGCCCTCCGCAGCGGGCGGGCGCCGAAGTCGGTGTCGGAGCCCTTCTTGATGAGGAACTTCTTCGCCTCTTCGGTCAGCTCCAGCTTGAGGCCACGCTCGCCGAGACGCTCGCGGACCTTCGCCAACTCGATGTCGATCACCTGCTTGAGGTCTTCAACGGTGAGATGGTGGAACACGATTACGTCGTCGAGACGGTTCAAAAACTCTGGCCGGAAGACCCGTTCGATCCGCTCGTTCACGCGACCCTTCATGCCGTCGTAGCTGGCGTCGTCGTCGGGCTTCTGGAAGCCGAAGGCGGCTTCGTTCTTGATCGCCTCGGCGCCGGCGTTGGTCGTCATGATCAGGATGGTGTTGCGGAAGTCCACATTGCGGCCGAACGAGTCGGTAAGCCGTCCCTCTTCCATCACCTGCAGGAGCATGTTGAAGACGTCGGGATGGGCCTTCTCGATCTCATCGAGCAGCACCACGGCGTAGGGACGACGACGGATCTTCTCGGTGAGCTGGCCGCCCTCCTCGAAGCCGACGTAGCCCGGCGGCGCGCCGATCAGACGGCTGACGTTGTGCTTCTCCATGTATTCGCTCATGTCGATCTGGATGAGCGCGTCGGCGTCGCCGAACATGAACTGCGCGAGCGCCTTGGCCAGCAGCGTCTTGCCCACGCCCGTCGGCCCGGCGAACACGAATGAACCGATTGGCCGCTTCGGGTCCTTGAGCCCGGAGCGACTGCGACGGACCGCCTTCGACACGCTCTTGATCGCGGCCTCCTGGCCGATGACCCGCTTGTGAAGTTCCCCTTCCATGCCCATCAGCCGGGCCTGGTCTTCGGTGGACATTCGCGTCAACGGGATGCCTGTCATCTTCGAGACAACCTCGGCCACGACCTCCTCATCGACCACGCCGTCGGCCTCGCGCGACTTGTCCCGCCAGTCGCGGGTCATCGTCTGCTTCTTCTTCTTGAGTTTGTCGGCCTGGTCGCGGAGCGCCGCCGCCTTCTCAAAATCTTGGTTGGCGACCGCCTCTTCCTTCTCTTTGTTGAGCTTCTCGACCTCCTCGTCGATCTCCTTGAGATCTGGCGGCTTGGTCATCGCCTTGAGCCGGACGCGGGCGCCCGCCTCGTCGATGACGTCGATCGCCTTGTCGGGCAGGCAGCGGCCGGTGATGTAGCGGCTGGAAAGGTCAACGGCCGCTTCGAGGGCCGCGTCGGTGATGCTGACGCGGTGGTGGCTCTCGTAACGGTCGCGGAGGCCCTTCAGAATCTCCACTGCCTCGGTCTTGCTCGCGGGCTCGACCATCACGATCTGGAACCGGCGATCGAGCGCCGAATCCTTCTCGATGTATTTGCGGTATTCGTCGAGCGTGGTGGCCCCGATGCACTGGATCTCACCGCGGGCGAGAGCCGGCTTGAGCACGTTGGAAGCGTCGATCGCCCCTTCGGCGCCACCAGCGCCGACGAGCGTGTGCAATTCGTCGATGAACAGGATTGTGTTCTTCGCGCGGCGGACCTCGTTCATCACCGCCTTGATCCGCTCTTCAAACTGGCCGCGGTACTTCGTGCCCGCCACCATCATGGCGAGGTCGAGCACCACGATCCGCCGGTCGGCGAGTAGTTCGGGCACGTTGCCATCGACCACCCGCTGGGCAAAGCCCTCGACGATCGCCGTCTTGCCGACGCCAGCCTCGCCAAGGAGCACGGGGTTGTTCTTCGTGCGGCGGCAGAGAATCTGGATCGCCCGTTCGATCTCCTTTTCGCGGCCGATCACTGGATCGAGTTTGCCCTGCTTGGCGAGTTCGGTGAGGTCGCGTCCGAAGCTGTCGAGGGCCGGGGTCTTGCTCTTTCCACCCTTCGCGGTGGCCTCGCCACCGCCACCGCCGGCGCCTGCCGGCTGCCGACCGCCACCCATGCCGGCCCGTTCGCCACCCTCTTCCATGCCGTGGCCGAGCAGGTTGAGCACCTCCTCGCGGACGTCCTCCAACTTGAGGCCGAGGTTCATCAGAACCTGGGCAGCCACGCCCTCCTGCTCACGCAGAAGTCCGAGCAGAATGTGCTCCGTGCCGACGTAGTTGTGGTTGAGGTTGCGGGCTTCCTCCATCGAATACTCGATCACCTTCTTGGCCCGGGGGGTCTGAGGGAGCTTGCCCATGGTGACCATGTCGGGGCCGCTCTGTACGAGCTTTTCGACCTCCATGCGGATCTTCCGCAGGTCGATATCGAGGTTTTTCAGAACGTTGGCGGCGACACCGCTCCCCTCCTTGATCAGGCCGAGGAGAACGTGCTCAGTGCCAATGTATTCGTGGTTGAAACGCTGGGCCTCTTGGTTGGCCAGCTGCATCACTTTGCGAGCACGGTCGGTGAAACGCTCGTACATGAAAATGTCCCTTCGTGAATCGGCCCGTCGTCCCAGTTGCAATCTTCCGGTCGCACGCTTCCCGGCAGGCCAGCCGCCGGATGCCATTGCGGCAGTCTGCCGCCGCCTCAGCGGTTGCCCGAGGTAGTCTATGCAAACCTTACGCCAAACGGCGTCGCTTTTTCCAGCACTGCCAGATCGATCTGGCTGACGATTCCGGCCGGCCTGGCAACGCCCCGAGATTTGACGACCAGATATTTTAGGACGGTCTGCCGCGAATGTCTGTGGCGGACGGGTACGGCGGGGAAAAACCGACGTTTCAAGCCACTTTTACGCCGCCCTCTCCTGGGCTGCCGTTTCTTGGGCCGGGCCGCCAGGGTCGCGTGTCATGGGCAGGGTGGCCTGGTCCCCGTCGGCTGCCGGTCGGCGGGCACTGGCAATCCGTTCGAGTTCCCGGGCGATCGCTGGCAGCCACTGTGCCCCCGCATCGCTGCGCGACAGCGTCTCGAACGCAGCGGCGGCCTCGTCGAGCCGGCCGACCCTCCGCAACAGGGTGCCCAGCAGCAGTTGCGCTTCGCCATCGGTGGGCGACAGATCGAGCAACGTCCGGAGCTTGGTTTCGGCGGCAAGCCAGTCGCGAGCCAGATAGGCATCGCGGGCCTTCACGAAGAGTGCGTCGGTGGCCGCATCACGGCCATGCGGGATCGGGGGTGGAAAGCCGGTGACGGCCGACGCCGTGGCGATCAGCCAGACGATTGCCGTGGCCGTCCAGACCGCCAGCGACAGGCGGAAGTCCACCAGTTCCGACCAGATCCAGGTGGTGAACACGGCCACATCGAGAGCCAGGGCAAAGGAGACTGCAAGCACGAGCCCGGCGAAGCTGCCGCGCAGCCACAGCCACGGCATTCCCGGCCAGACGAGCGTCAGATAGCGTGCGAATCCCATACGGGGTAGATAGCGACGCCCACCGATTTCTCCAAGGCATCCGCGGCGGTACAACAGAAGGATGAAAACCAGTGATTTCGAGCCATCCGGAGCCACGGCGGGTGTCTGGCGGGCTATCGACGCCTCGGCAAACCGAGCCGGTGAGGCCCTGCGGGTGGTCGAGGATGTGGTTCGGTTCGTTCTCGACGATGCCCAGTTGACCGCCCTTGCCAAGGACCTGCGGCACGCCCTGGCAACGCTCCTCGCCCAAGGCCCCCTGCCACACAGGGTGGCCCTGCGGGACGTGCCGGGTGACGTCGGGATCGGGGTGGAACCGCCGGTGTCGCTGAGGCGGGTGTCGCCGGTCGATCTGATCGCGGCCAATGCGGCACGGGCCTCGCAGGCGCTCCGCAGCCTGACGGAATGTGCGGCCGTGGTCGCGCCCGATGCTGCGGCCGGCTTCGAGCAGCTCCGTTATCGGCTCTACACGCTTGAGCGGGGGGCGCTGACCGCGGCGCGGGCACGGGAGCGGCTGGCAGGCATCACTCTTTGCGTGCTGATCGATGCGCAGGCCGATCTGGCCGGCTTCGATCGCCTCGTCTCGTCCCTGGTGGAGGTGGGCGTGCGGATGCTGCAGATTCGCGACAAAGTGCTGCAGACGCCTGCGCTCGTCGAGCGAGTCGCACACGCGATCGCGATCACCAGGCGACTTGCCCCCGCTGATCCAACGCTCGTGATCGTGAACGACAGGGTCGATGTGGCCTCGGCCGTCGGTGCCGATGGTGGTCACACCGGCGCCGACGATCTGCCCACGACCTTGGCACGGCGGGTGCTCGGACCGCAACTGCTCGTGGGACGCACGGCCCATACCATCGCCGAGGCCCGCGCCGCGGCAGCCGATGGGGCCGACTATCTCGGCGTCGGCCCCTGCTTTCCCTCGTCCACGAAATCCTTCGGCGAGTTTGCGGCGGCTGAATTCCTACGAACGGTGTCGCGCGAGATCAGCCTGCCAGCATTTGCCATCGGCGGCGTGACGCTCGACCGGCTCGACGAACTGGCGGCACTTGGCATCACGCGGGTGGCAGTGGCCGCGGCCGTGACGAGAGCCCGCGATCCTGCCGCCGCTGCCGCTGCGATCATCGCTCGGCTGAAACAGCTGCAGGCTGCGCCGCTGGCTTGAGCGCAGCAGTTTCCTTGAGCGCAGCAGTTTCCTTGAGGGCAGCGACGATCGCGCGGGCGATGTCGGCCTCGTCACGGGAACGGTAGCCCACCCACACCTGCCGGACTGTGGCGTCGGGGCCGATGAGATAGGTCGTGGGGAAGGCCTCGAAGCCGAACGACGTGGAGAAGATCATCCGCGTGCGACCGTCGGGATCGGCCCAGGGCTCGATCGCAGACCGCTGCGAGGAACTCACGGCCTCTTTCAGAAAGGCGTCCGTGGATTGAGTCAGCGCGGCCATGTTCTCCGGAGCCCGTCCGCCACAGGAGACGGCCACAAGCTGGAAGGCAGGCTCGCTCCGCAGCCGGTCAGCCAGTCGCACGAGCCCGGGCAGCTCGCGACGGCAGGGGGGGCACCACGTGCCCCAGAAATTGAGCAGCGTGACGCGACCCGTGAAGGTCGGCGGTCGGCGGGAGGGATCGGCCAGCGATGTCAGTGACAGATTGCCTACAGTCCTGCCAACGGCCGGATGGGGCGGCATGGGGCCGTCGCAGCCTGCCAAGAAAGGCACCCAGCCGCTGATCAGGGCGACGACGAGTCCGGCGGCGGAGAGACGGTGGCGGTTGGGTATCATCGGCGAGTTCTTTGTCGACCCCATTGTCGTGTCAGGCAAAACGGAAGGAGCAACGAGTGTACGAAGTCGAGCTGAAGTTTTCTGTGGCCGACCCACGGGCTCTCGAGCAGCGGCTGGGCACTCTCGGGGCGACATGGCACGCACCGATTGATCAGATCGACCGGTATTTCAATCATCCCTGCCGTGATTTCGACCGCACGGACGAGGCGTTGCGGCTGCGGCAGGACGGCGACCATGTGGTGATCACGTGGAAGGGTCCGCGGATCGATGCCGCCACCAAGACACGTCGCGAGATCGAACTTCCACTGGCCATCCGGCTCCCGAAGGGTGGCGACGTGGCACATCCGGCGAGCACGGTCGCGGAGTGGACAGAGCTGCTCGAAGCGATCGGATTCCGCCCCGTCGCGACGGTGGCCAAGCGGCGGCAGCCGGCCCGCGTGCACTGGCAGGGCATGGAGGTCGATGTGGCCCGCGACAGCGTGGCCGGGGTCGGCGAGTATCTCGAGCTTGAACTGCAGGCTGGTGAGGCGGAGGTGCCGCTGGCACGGGCCTGCCTCGAGTCATTGGCAAGAGAACTCGGCTGCGGTGCGTGCGAGCGACGCAGCTATTTGGAGTTGTTGCTCGAGGCGCCGACCGCACGGTGACGGGGCGCGGATTCCCTCGCTTGCGCGTCGGGCTTTCATGGGAATCCCCATCCATCCAAGCCCGCAGCGCAAGCAAGGGAATGCGGGTGGCCGTGGCTGACGTGACGATCGCCGGCCTTACCGGACAATGTGATTCCGGCCGTCGAGGAGGATCACGGCCGGCTTGTGCGTGGCGGCCTCCTGCTCATCGACCCACGCATACGACATGATCGTGAGCCGGTCGCCGGGTGCCCCGAGATGCGCCGTGGCGCCGTTGAGTTCGATCGTGCCCGAGCCGGACTTGCCGTAGATCACGTAGGTCTCGAACCGCTCGCCGTTGGCGAGGTTGCCCACGAGGATCTTTTCGTAGGGCCGCAGCCCGACCCGCTCGGCCAGATCGGCCGCGATCGACAGACTTCCCTCATAGTCCACCGACGCTCCGGTGACCGTCGCGCGGTGAATCTTCGATTTCAGCAGGCAGATCGTCATGGCGTTGAACTGGAAGGACGGAAACGGATGCAGACAGGGGACGGCACGTCGAGCGACTGGCCCGTGAACGACAGTCTGCCAGTTTCGGCGTCGATCGCGAAGACCGTCACCGTATGCGAGTTTTGCCCGGCGGCCAGCAGAAATCGTCCGGTCGGATCAATCACGAAGTTGCGGGGGGTTTTGCCCCGGATCGGTTCGGTGCCCAGGAACGTCAGCCGACCGGAGTCCGGATCGACCGCGTACATCGCGATCGAGTCGTGCCCCCGATTCGAGGCATAGAGAAACCTGCCACCAGGATGGGCGACGATCTCGGCGGTGGAAAAGCCCTTCGTGTCGGTGACGTCGGCGGCGAGCGTCGAAAGCGATTGGATTGGTGCGAGCGTGCCCGCCTGCGGATCGAAGGCAAAGGCAGTGACGGTGCGGTCGAGTTCGTTGACCGCGTAGCCATACCGTCCGCTCGGATGAAAGGCGAAGTGCCTCGGCCCGGCGCCGGCGGCCGTCCTGCCGAAGCCGTGCGGCGTGAGCGTGGCCTTGTCGGCATCGAGCGAGTGGAGAAACACCTTGTCCAGACCCAGGTCACAGGCCACCGCGAACCGGCTGTCGGACGTGGGGTTGATCGAATGACCGTGCGGTCCCTCCTGCCGCTGCGGGTTCGGACCCCTCCCCTCGTGCTGGATGAAGCCGCCCGGGACGCCACTTGAGCCTGGCCCGCCGCTTGCTGTGCCCTTCACGACCGGCTCGAGACTGCCGTCGGCCGCGAGACCGAAGCAGATCACGCTGCCGCCTCCATAGTTGGCAGCCAGCGCGACTCGACCCGTGCGATCGACCGACACATGGCATGGACCCTTGCCGCCGGAGGACTGATGATTCTTGTTCGTGAGGGTGCCGGTGGCCTCGTCGATCGCGAAGGAGAGCACCGCACCGGTCGGCTTGCCATCGGCATCGGCCACCTCTGAGACGGCGTACAAGACCGGCAGCGTCGGATGAACCGCAAGGAACGAGGGATTCTTCGCAGCTGCCGCCAGCACCGGGGCCGTCAGCTTCCCCGTGGTGGCGTCGAACCGCGACACGTAGATCCCCTCGCTGTTGGCGGGGCCGCCTGTGTAGGTGCCGAACCAGACAAACTGTCCTGTCGGCTCGGCGCCGGACGCGGCGGGAAGCGTGCCGGTGAGTGCGGATCCCAGCACCGTGACAAGCAGTGCGACGGCGGGTAACAGGCTTGTGGCAATGGACGACATCGGAGGAAACCCTCATGCTGCCGGTGACGTAATCCGCGGAACCGCCGGCATCCGGCTCCGCGTCCGACTCCCCAGATCGTACCCCCATGACCGACCGACGCAACGAGCGGCATCCGCAGCCGGTGGTGGCCGCCGACGAGATCGGCCGAGAGGCCCGGAATACGCTCTGGCTGGAGCTCTACCAGGTGGTTGCCCGCGTCGGCTGGATCTTCAAGACCGAGACGATCATCATGCCGGCGGTACTCGACGCCGTGGTCGATTCGGGCTTGCTGCGAGGCCTCCTTCCGGTGCTCAATCGGGGTGGCCAGAGCGTGCCGCCGCTGTTCGCCGCGGGGCCCCTCGCCCGCGTCTCCCGCAAGAAGTGGCCACTCGTGCTGACGAGCCTGGCATCGGCGGCCTGCTTTGGCGTGCTGGCCGTGGCCTGGCCGGCGCTTGCCGCCACGCGGCCCGATCTTCTGGCGGTACTGTTCCTCGTGCTCTACGCGCTCTTCTCGGCGATGAATGGGCTCAACCAGCTGGTGCTCGCCGCCCTGCAGGGCAAGCTCATCTCTCCCGGGCATCGCGGCCGTGCGATGGTGGTGAGCGTGGCCTCCGGCAGCGTGCTGGCCATCGTCGCCGCGGCCCTGCTCCTCGGCCCCTGGCTGGCGGAGCCCGATGGCTTTCCGAAGATCTTCGCCGCCACCGGAGTGTTCTTCGCGCTGGCGGCGATCGCACCGGTGTTTCTCGACGAGCCGGCGGACACTCCGCCGTTCGCGGCGGTCACATCCGGTCGATCGGGCGGCATCATCGGCAGCCTGCTCGAACAGGTCGGCGAGGGCATCGCGTCGTGGCGGCAGACGCTTCGCCGAGATCGGCCGCTTCTGCGGCTCTGCGTCGTGGCCGCCTGCTTCTCCGCGGTGCTCATGCTCTTTCCGCACTATCAGGCCTTCGCACGAGACAGGCTCGGCAGCCGCACGGCCAGCCTGTTGACCTGGGTCATTGTTCAGAATGCAGCCACCGGTGTCGTGAGCCTCGTGGCGGGCCCGCTCTCCGACCGTCGCGGCACGCGGATCGTGCTCGTCTGGCTCGTGGCGCTCTCCTCGCTCACGCCGCTGGTCGTGACGCTGCTCTCGCTCGTGCCACACGAGCACGCCGTCGAATGGTTTTGGATCGTCTATGTGCCGCTGGGACTCAATCCGATCTCGCTGAAGATCTTCACCAACTACGCGCTCGAGCTTTCCCCGGCGGCGGCGGATCATCCGCGGTATGTGAGTATCGTGGGGGCGGCACTCGCCCTCCCGTTCGTGATCTCGCCGTTGGTGGGCATGGGGGTCGACTGGCTCGGCTTCCGGCCGATCTTCATCGTGGGTGCTGCGGTGATCGCCGCGGGAGCGTTCTTCGCGCTCGGCCTGCCCGAGCCTCGGCACCGGTGACGCAGTCCCTTGCTTGCGCTGCGGGCTTGGATGGAGAGCGGGTTGGATGGAGAGGGGCTTGGATGGAGAGGGGCTTGGATGGAGAGGGGCTTGGATGGAGAGGGGCTTGGATGGAGAGGGGCTTGGATGCGATTCCACGGCCTTTTGAAGCAAAAATGAAACATTGCCAAGGGTGTCGTTCAGCCCGTATGCTTCTCAGATCGCGCAGCGTGTGTGCGGCTTTTCAACACAACCAAAAAGGCATGTGACATGAAGTCTTTCCGAATGATGGGGCTGATGACGTTGGTCGCGGCGATGGTCTGGTCGGCTGCTCTCGTGTCGGCTGCTCCGAAGGAGCCGAAGGACGCCAAGTGCCCCGTGTCGGGCAAGGGCTGCAACCCCGACAAGGCCACCGACTTCGCCGGCGGCAAGGTCTATTTCTGCTGCGGCAACTGCGAGAACGCCTTCAAGGGCGATTCCTCCAAGTTTGCCGCCAAGGCCCACCAGCAGATGGTCTCCACCGGCCAACTCGTGCAGAAGGGCTGCCCCTTCAGCGGCGGCGCGGTGAAGGAAGGCACGCAACTCGATATCGGCGGTACCGCGGTCGGCTTCTGCTGCAACAACTGCAAGGGCAAGGTCGAGAAGGCCGGCGCCGATGAGCAGGTGACCCTGGTGTTTGGCAATGTCGAAAAGGGCTTTGCCCCCGCGGCCAAGTAGCGCTGATCTGGTTTCGCCGTATTTGCAGGCCCGGAACTGGCCTAGGTCGTTCACCGGCTTGATGGAATACTCCGCACCGAAGTGGGCTTCCCCTTCGGTGCGGAGTTTTTTTGTCCATGCGCGTGTTTCTCTCGGCGGGTGAACCATCTGGCGACCATCATGCCGCCGTGCTCGTGCGGGCGATCAAGGCCCGTCAGCCCGACGTCGAGTGTGTCGGGCTCGGTGGGCCGTGCATGGCGGCGGAGGGCTGCCGCCTCATTGCCGACCTGACGCAGTTGGCGGTGATGTGGTTTCTCCGCGTGCTCCTCAATCTTCACCGGTTCGTCGATCTGGCCCGCCGCGCCGAGAGGAGCTTTCTCGACGCCCGTCCCGACGTCTGCGTGCTCGTCGATTTCCCCGGCTTCCACTGGTGGCTGGCCTGGCGTGCCAAGCGGCATGGCATTCCGGTGGTCTTCTACTGCCCGCCGCAGATCTGGGCCTGGGGCAGCTGGCGGATCCACAAGATGCGGCGGCTCGTTGACCACGTGCTCTCCGCGCTCCCCTTCGAGCACGATTGGTTCGTGGCGCAGGGCATGTCGAGCACCCTCGTCGGCCACCCATTCTTCGACGAACTCCAGGCGCGTCAGTCCGCCGAAGCCGATGCTCCGAGCCCGGCATCGGCCTCCCGCGACCGAGCGGCGGATCGCTCGCAACGCCCCGTCGTGCTCTTGCTGCCCGGCTCCCGTGGCCAGGAGATCGAGGCCAACCTCGACACGATCCTGCGGGCGGCCGCGGGAACGGCCCAGCGGGTGCCCGAGGCCAGCTTCGTGGTCGGCGCGCTCAACGACAAACATGCCGCGCGGGTGCAGCAGACGATCCACGCTCTCGGGCCCGCGCTCGACGGCCTCGATCTCCGCGTGGAGACAGGACGCACGCGGATCCTGATGCGCGAGGCAGCCTGTGCGATCGCGGTGAGCGGATCGGTGTCGCTCGAACTGCTCGCCGCGCGGGTGCCGACCGTGATCGTCTATCGGATCAGCGGTTTCGCCCACGTGGTACAGAGCTGGTTCCGGCACGCCCGCTCCATCACGCTGGTCAATCTGCTGGCGGCCCGGGAGCCGATCGGTCCCACGCGACCCGCGTGGCGGGCGCCGAGTGAGGTCGCCCCCGCCGATCCGGAGGCGATCTTTCCGGAGTACCTGGCGGTGCAGGATCCGGCAGCTCACATGGCCGGGCACGTTGTCGAATGGCTCACGCAACCGGCGGTGCGGGAGGCCGTGATCGCCCGGCTCGATACCGTGGCCGACCGCGTCGCTCATGGTGGTTCTGCCGAGCGGGCGGCCGAGGCGGTGCTCGTCGTCGCCTCGCGGGCCCGCTCTGGTCTGCAAGCTGGGCTCCAGGATAGATGGGATTCCGGGGCCTCCGGCCAGATGGTCAGTGCTACCCCGTGCCGGCCGCCGGCCCATGCGGCATAATGCCAACATGTTTCTTGCAGCCCCTCAGCCGACGCCCGCCGACCTGCAGTTTTCGCTGTTTGGTATTCCTGTCCGCGTGTCGGGCTGGTTCTGGGTGGGGGCGGCGCTGCTTGGATGGGGCGTCTGCCTGTCGTTCGCCCGCGGCGACCAGCGCCAGCTGCTCCAGTATCTGGTGATCTGGATGATCGCGGTGCTCTTCTCGCTGCTCGTGCACGAGATGGGACATGCGTTGGCATATCGCTGGTTCGGCCAGGCGGCGCACGTGGTGCTCTATCACCTCGGTGGCCTCACGATTCCCACGGCCTGGGGGGGCCGCGGTGCCCGCCGACCCTCCGAGCGGCTGATGGTCTCGGCAGCCGGACCGATGGCACAACTGGCGGTGGCGGCGTTGATCGTCGCGGCCCTCAAGGCCGGCGGCTATGCGGTACCGTTTCCGGTGCCGAGCGTGGGGGCGGCGCTGGGCCTCTATGAGGGCGCCGCCATCGGCTCCCGCTTCCTGTTCGCGATTGTCTACTTCCTTCTCCAGGTCAACATCTTCTGGCCGCTGTTGAACCTCGTGCCGGTGCCGCCGCTCGATGGCGGCCAGATCGTGCGGGAAGGTCTGCTCAGCCTCGGTGTGGCCGATGCGGCCCGAATCGCCGCACTGGTCGGGGTGGTGGCAGGGGCCGCGGTCGCCTGGTGGGGCTACACGCACAACGAGCCCTACCTGGGAATCATGTTCGCCATGCTCACCGTCTCCTGCTTTCAGAGCCTCTCGGACAACGGGCCTTGGCAGCGCTGGAACTGATGCGCGTCGAGCGTGTGCCGCGTGGCCCGGGGTTGCCCATGCCCCGTCGCCGGACGTTCGCTTCGTCGACCAATCCGCCTCGGGCGGATCGGTGCCCGCTGTCCTTCGCTCACTCGATGCTGACTGCGCTCCGGCATCCTGCCTGCGCTTGTCAGCAACGCCGGCTCTCGGGGCATGGGCAACCCCTCCCGTGCATTCGCACAGCAAGAAAGTGTGTGCTTGGGCCTCGAGGAGAAGCCGTATGAATCGTTTCACACGCCCTCGCGTGGTGGTGCTCGGGGCGAGCAATGTGTCGCGTGGGCTCTCCCGGCTCGTGGCGACGGTCGAATCGCGGTCGCCTGGCGCGGACCTCTTTGTGGCTGCCGGCCACGGCCGCGGCTACGGGGTGAACACCCGCGTGGCGGCGAGGCGGCTGCCCTCGATCCTCCGTAGCGGACTCTGGCGCGGTCTCGATCGGCACGGTGGCGAGGCTCCGTTCGCGCTCGTCACCGACGTCGGCAACGAACTCCTCTACGGCGCGAGGTCCGTACTCGTGGCGTCGTGGGTTCGTGAGACCGTCTGGCGGCTCGCCGATCGCGGCGCCACGATCGCGATCACCCGGCTGCCGATGGCGGGTATCGCCGAGGTCGGCCCGGTCCGCTATCGAGCCCTGCGAACGTTCTTCGTGCCCGGCTGCCGGCTGTCGCTCGCCGGACTTAAGGAGTCAGCCACCCGGCTCGATGCCGACCTGCAGACGATCGCGGGAGACTTCGGCGCCCAGATCATCGAGCAGCC
>CAMCQY010000018.1 GCA_945877135.1 Candidatus Kuenenia stuttgartensis | reverse complement strand
CGAGCGCCCGCACGATCATGTCGAGGTCATACATTGCCTTCCACCCCAGCTCAGCCTGGGCCTTGCCAGGGTTGCCGGCACTCACGGCGATATCCGATGGGCGGGCCGGTTCCGCATGCTCGTCAACGTGGTCGCGGGCGTCGAGGTGTAGGCAGGCGAAGACCCGCTCCACGAACTCCCGCAGCGAGTGGCTCTTGCCGGTGGCGATCACGAAGTCATCGGCCGCTTCGTGCTGCACGATCCGCCACATCGCATCAACGTATTCCGGTGCCCAACCCCAGTCGCGTTGAACGCTCAGGTTGCCGAGCGACAGCCGCTCTCGCGAGCCGGCGGCGATGCGACGGGCCGCCTGCACCACCTTGCTCGTCACAAACCGCTCCGGGCGAAACGGCGACTCATGGTTGAACAGGATCCCGGTGCTTGCGTGGAGCCCGTAGGCCTCGCGGTAGTTGGCGACGGCATTGTGGGCGGCCGCCTTGGCCGTGGCGTAGGGGCTACGGGGACGGAACGGCGTCAGTTCGTCGGCAGGTGCCGGCGTGTTGCCAAACACCTCGCTCGACCCAGCGTTGTAGAACCGCACCGGCTTTTCCAGCAATCGGATGCACTCGAGCAGGTGCATCGTCGCGATCGTGATGCTGTCGAAGGTCTCCAACGGCTGGCGAAACGACAGGCCGACCGAAGACTGCCCCGACAAGTTGTAGATCTCGTCGGCCTCGACGTGCCGCAGGAGCGTGAGCACGCTTGTGAAGTCGGTCGGCGTCATCGCATGGACGTTGACACGGTCGGCGATGCCCAGTGACCGGAGTGCGGCAAAGGAGGCTCGGTCGGGATCTCGCGACGTTCCGTGGACTTCGTAGCCCTTTTCGAGCAGCAGGCTGGCGAGATAGCCGCCATCCTGCCCCGACACGCCGACGATCAGAGCCTTCTTCACGGATGCTGCACGTCTACTGAGTGCCTCGTCTTGGACTCGAACCAAGAACCCTCTGATTAAGAGTCAGATGCTCTGACCAATTGAGCTAACGAGGCTTTCGACACAGTTTTACCCATCGGATCATCGCCCGGCAAGGCCCGCGGCCCACACGCCGCGTTGAGCGATTCCGGCAGACCCGCTACATTTCCTCCTCCGCACACGACACAACTTTCAAAGAGGATTCCCATGGGCAGGTTCGATGGAATGAAGGGTTTGGTTCTCGGCGTTGCCAACGATCACTCGCTCGCCTGGGCCATCGCCAAGGAGATTCTCGCCGGTGGCGGCCAGATCGGCTTCTCCCACCTCCCCGACCGGCCCGATGACGAGCGGCAGCGGAATCGCCGCCGCGTGGCCCAGCTCACCGATCCAGAGCCAAACGCGAAGTTCCTGGTGCCAATGGATGTTTCCAATGACGAGCAGATCGCCGCCGTCATGGACCGGGCCAAGCAGGAGTTTGGCACGATCGACTTCGTCGTCCACTCGATCGCCTACGCCCCGCTCGACGACCTCAAGGGGGAAACCACCGACTGCAGCCGCGAGGGATTCCGCACCGCCATGGAGACGAGCGCCTACAGTCTGCTGGCGGTCGGACGCCTCTGCCGCAAGATCCTCTCCAAAGACGCCTCGATCCTCACGCTCACCTACTTCGGCGGTGAGAAGGTCGTCCCCGGCTATAACATCATGGGCGTCTGCAAGGCGACGCTCGACGCCTGCGTGAAGTACATGGCCTATGATCTCGGGCCCGCTGGTGTTCGCGTCAACGCGGTGAGCGCTGGCCCGGTCCGTACGCTCGCCGGCCGCGGCGCTGGTGTGGACGAGATGCTCGGCCTCTATGAGCGGATGGCGCCGATGGGCCGCAACATCACGCAGGACGAGGTCGGCAAGGCTGGCGCCTGGCTGCTCTCGAAAGACTCGTTCGGCATCACCGGCGAGATTCTCCACGTTGACGCCGGCTACAACATCATGGGCTCGCCCGGCCGGCTGCTGGAATTGGTGCAGAAGCCGGCGTAGCGCGTGGCTACCCACGCCCCGTCGCCGGACGTTCGCTCCGGCCATCCTGGCCTTCGCTCTCTCGATGCTGACTGCGCTTCGCCATCCATGGCTTCGCTGGTCAGCAACGCCGGCTCGTGGGGCATGGGTAGCCCCTCGTGTGACCGTATTCAGGGAGAGCGACGCTCCACGGCGGTCACGGCGGATCGTAGCCGCCGGGATGCCAGGGGTGGCAGCGGCCGATACGGGCGAGGCCGCGCAGGCTGCCGCGGATGGCGCCGTGCTTCTCGACTGCCTGCCGGAAGTAGCTGCTACAGGTGGGCTGAAAGCGGCAATGCCGTCCGAGAATCGGACTGAGCGTGAGCTTGTAAAGAATGACAAGCCCGATAAGCACCGCCGATGCCGCGCGGTCGCACACGCGGCCTGCGGTCTGCCACATCTCCCCTAGCCGCGTCATGGCTCATCTCCGGCGTCGCGGGGGCTGGCCACCAGTAGGCTGCGGGCCCGTGCCCAGTCTCAAGGCGTTGGTCGCCGCCGCATACCCAGTCCGGGCCACGATTCGGGTGGCAAGATCGCGGATCATCTCCTCCACATGCCGCGCTCCAGCGGCCCCCCCAGGTACGGCTCCAGACCGCACCACGATCACAAAGTCGTTGCCCGCAGGCAGCTCTGTCCGCACCTGGCGAAATGCCTCCCGCAGCCGCCGCTTCCAGCGATTGCGGACCACCGCGTTGCCGATCCGACTCGACACGGACAGCCCGAGCCGCGCCGGCTGCACGGCACTCACGGCCGGGCAGGCGTAGAGCACCAGCGGCCCACTCGCCGCACTTCGCCGCACGGCGAAGACCCGCGCAAAGTCGCCCGGCGACAAGAGTCTCACGGCGCGGGGAAAGCCGGCGCTGCCGGCGGATCGAGCCATCACCACCGCAGCTGCGGCCGCGGCGAGGCTGTTCCGGCAGCCGCCTTCGCAGCGTCGAGCAGCCTCGCGACCACCTCCGGATCAGCCGCCTCGGGCAGCACGATCTGCACCTCGGCGATGAGATCTCCCTTCGCCCCGTTCGAGTGCCGCACTCCCATGCCAGCTGCGCGGAGCTTGCGGCCGCCCGAAGTATTTGCCGGAATGCGGAGGCTGATCGTGCCCCACGGGGTGGGCACATCCACCTTGGCGCCTTCGATCGCCTCCGCGAGGGAGACCGGCAGCGTGAGCTCGAGCGTGTCGCCGTCGCGGCGAAATACGGGATGCGACTCCACGCCCACTTCCAGGAGCAGATCGCCAGCCGCTCCGCCGCCCGAACCGGGCAGGCCCTGTCCCCGCAGCCGCATCCTCGCGCCATTGGGCAGCCCCTGCGGAATCGTCACGCTGATCGTTTCGGCCTTCCCGTCGCGATCGACTCGCACATCGGTCTTGCCCCCTTCGATCGCCAGCTTGAACGGCACCTCGATGCGGGCCGTGAGATCCTCGCCTTCCACCTGAGCGGACCGCTTGCGGCCACGTCCGGCCCGGCCAGCGGCGGCTCCACCTCCACCGCCGCCCGCGCCGCGAAACATGTCTGCAAAGCCGCCGGCGCCGCCGAAGAGACTTTCCAGGTCGATCTCGCCGCCACCGGGAAATCCGCCCGCGCCCGGAAAGGGTCCGCGGCCACCGCCACCGCCGGCCCAGCCACCACCAGGCCCCCCCGCCCCCACGCCCTCGAACGAACTGCCATAGCGGTCATACATCTCCCGCTTGCTCGCGTCGTTGAGCACGTCGAAGGCCGTCTGGACCTTTTTAAACTTCTCCTTCGCCGCGTTGTCGTCGGGATGGAGATCGGGATGGTACTTCCGCGCAAGTTCGCGATACGCCTTGCGAATGTCCTCGGCCGATGCCGACTTCGGCACGCCGAGCGTCTGGTAGTGGTCTTCCGCCATCGAATGGGCTCTGGAGAAATGGGCCGCCCGCCATCACGCTTCAGGCGCAACGCTCACGTTTCGATTGTAGCAGGCAGAGGGCAAAGTTCAGGGACGCGCCGTGGCGGCCGCGGCCCCTTCGTCTAGCCCCGCGACTTTCGCGTCTTGCCCGTAGCAGAACGGCCTCGGCCGCCGCTCGGAGAGGTCATCAGGCCAACGGCCCCTCCCTCTCCGCCCGCCAACGCCGGTGCTCCGAACGAATCGGCCTCCGGCAGTCCCTGTTCGAGCATCTGAATCTGGCTTCGCAACGGCATCTCTCCCGGCCCGGGATGCAGCAGATGAAACACGCCGTCCTTATCCAACTGCCGGGCACGCATGTTGTCGGTGAGATAGAGGGGGATGATCTCCTTCAAGATTCGCGACGACAGTTCCGGCGCGAGCACCGGAAACATCAGTTCCACCCGCCGGAAGAAGTTTCGTGGCATCCAGTCGGCACTCGACAGATAGACCTGAGCCTCCTCGTCGGCACCGAAGACATAGATGCGACTGTGTTCGAGGAAACGATCGACGATGCTGCGGACACGGATCGTCTCGCTCAACCCCGGCACGCCCGGCCGCAGGCAACAGATGCCCCGCGCGACGATGTCGATCGGCACCCCGGCCTGGCTGGCCCGATAGAGCGCCTCGATCACGGTGTGATCCACGAGCGAGTTGAGCTTGGCGAAGATCCGAGACGGCCGGCCGGCGAGCGCCCGTTGTGTCTGCTCCTCGATCAGTTCCAGGGTCCGCCGATGGAGGTCGTTTGGAGCCACGACCAGCTTCCGCCAGGCATGCCCCTGCGAGTAGCCGGTGAGCAGATTGAACAGAGCCGAAGCATCTTCCGCGATCGCCTCGTCGGCGGTGAAGAGGCCCAGATCGGTGTAGATCGACGCCGTCGTCGGGTTGTAATTGCCCGTGCCGAGGTGCACATAGCGACGGAGCCGCTGCCCTTCGTTCCGCACCACCATCGACACCTTGCAGTGGGTCTTCAGATCGAGAAATCCAAACACGACATGCACACCGGCCCGCTCCATCTGCCGCGCCCAGCTGACGTTGTTGGCCTCGTCGAAGCGGGCCTTGAGTTCCACCAGTGCCGTCACCTGCTTGCCCGACTCCGCGGCGGTGATCAGCGCCCGCGAGATGGGCGAGTCGCCGCTGGTGCGGTAGAGCGTCTGCTTGATGGCCAGCACACGGGGATCGTTGGCCGCACTCGTCACGAAATCCACGACCGGGTCGAACGATTCGTAGGGATGATGCAGCAGAATGTCGCCCGCGGCGATGGCGGAGAAGATGTCGCCACGCCGACGGTCGAGGCCGCGGGGCATCCGCGGGATGAACGGCTTGTCGTGGAGCTTCTCGAAGCCGGGCAGTTTGTAGAGGTCCCAGAGGGCCGTCAGGTCGAGCGGACCGTCGATCCGATAGACCTCGCTGTAGCCGTCGGCCCTGCCATCATGCAGGTCCTCGGCGTCGATGATCATGTGGGCCAGCGACTCGTCTGCCTTCGAGGCGATCTCGATTCGCACCGCCTGGCCGCGTTGCCGCGCCTTGAGACGATCCTCGATCAGCCGCAGCATGTCGTCCGACTCCTGCTCCAGCAGTTCCAGGTCGCTGTCCCGCGTGATGCGGAACGATGTCCACGACCGCACCTGAAATCCGCCGAACAGCTCCGGCAGCCGCGCTGCGACCACGTCTTCGAGCAGCACGAAGCTGGTGCGGCCGGGGGAGGTCGAGGGCACCACGACGATCCGCGGCAGCACCTGCGGCACCTGCACCACGGCAAACAGCCGCTTCGGGCCGAGCCCCTCCGCATGCTCGAGCATCACGCCCAGATAGAGGCCGCGATTGTGATAGCGGGGCGACGGATGAGCCGGATCGACCGCCATGGGCGTGAGAATCGGCAGCACTCTCTCCCTGAAAAACCTGTCAACGTGCTCGCGGTGGGAGCCCTCCAAGGCATCGTAGCGGAGCAGCTCGAAGCCCTCGGCGGCCATCGCCGGCCCGATGCTCTCTTTGAGGCATCGGTACTGTCTGGCCACGAGATCCTGTGTCCGCTTGGCCACAGCCTTGAGCTGCTCGATCGCGCTGAGGCCATCGGGCGCATAGTCCTGCGGGGCACTCTCGCCAAAAGCCTGCTCGCGGACGCCCGCTAGCCGGACCATGAAGAATTCGTCGAGGTTCGAACTGAAAATCGCCAGGAATTTCAGCCGCTCCATGAGCGGATTCTCGGTGTTCTCCGCTTCCTCCAGCACACGCAGGTTGAACTCCAACCAGCTCAGCTCGCGGTTGAGGAAACACTCTGGTCCGATTTTCCCGTCCGTCTGATTTTCCCGCATCGCCATCGACTCCCTCAGGCTTGTCTGTCTCGCCACCAGCCGCCGTGCAGGCGGCCGCACCCGCTTGACGCAGCTGCCGGCACCGCGGCAGAGTGTACTCTTTGCGAGGGACTCTCTATAGCCTCGCCTCTCCCCCGAACAGGATTCACACATTTACTCCACCGGCCCGCTCCACCCCGGTGCCGACGCCGGCCCAGAGGCCGTGGTACGGCAGCTCACCTCGGCCCTCTTTCGTCTGCCCATCTCGTGTCAGCCGCAGGGGCGTGGCTGGTCTGCGGCCGCGGCCAGCATCCTCGAAGCCTCCACGGCCAAGCCTGGCAATGTGCATCCGGCCGCCGAGTTTCCAGACCTCACCCATGCGGAGCTGGTGGCTGCCGGCCTGGCGATCGCGACGTCGATGGAACACGCTGCGCAGGTGCCGCTGGGCCGCACGATCCTCGCGGCCGTGACGGCAGCCAGGTCGGTAACGCGGTCCAACGCCAATCTCGGCATCGTGCTGGCAATCGCCCCGCTGGCCGCCGTGCCGGATGATCGCCCCGCAAGCCCCGCTGCTGTCGCGGAGGTGCTCGCGCGACTCACCCCGGCCGATGCAGCCGATGTCTGGCAGGCGATCGAGCTGGCCCAGCCGGGCGGCATGGGGCGGAGCGGGCAACACGACCTTGCAGGGCCGCCGCCAGACGACCTGATGGCGGCGATGAGGCTCGCGGCCCCGCGCGACTCCATCGCGAGGCTCTGGGCAGACGGCTATGACTCGCTCTTCACCGGCCTGGTGGCCGATCTCGACGCGGCGATCGGCCGCGGTCTCGCCCTCGACGCTGCGATCGTGCAGGCCTTTCTCGCCCAACTCGCGCGGCAGCCCGATTCGCTCGTCGCCCGCAAGCACGGCCTCCCTGTGGCGATCGAGGTGTCGCGGCAGGCCGCCACTGCCCTGGCCAACCCGCAGTTGATCCCCGAGTTCGACCTGTCTCTGCGGTCGCCCAGCCGATTGAATCCCGGCACGACTGCCGACCTCACTGCAGCCGCGCTCTATATTCTGCTTCGCAGCGGTCGCCTGCTCGCTGACGTTTCAACCCCTCCCGCTTCCACTCGCCACCGAACATGAACGAACGCTTCACGGTCCGCCTCCGCAAGGCGGTGCATGTCTTCTGTGCTGGCCACTTCATCACGCTCAGCGACGATCTCTGCGAGGCGGTGCATGGCCACAATTGGCTGGTGGGCGTCGATGTCGAAGGGCAGCCCGATGCCCATGGCATGGTGGTGGATTTCATCAAACTGCGTGATCTGCTCTCGGCCATCGTGACGCGGCTCGACCACCACATGCTCCTGCCCACGCAGAACCGGCTGCTCGATGTGTCCACGGCCCCGGGCCCCATCGTGAACGGAGTGGCGGGGGCGACCGAGGTGACCGTGCGGTTCCAAAACCGCCGGTGGGTGTTTCCGGCCGACGAGTGCGTGCTCCTGCCGGTGGTCAACGCGACCGCAGAGTGGCTGGCCCGCTGGATCGGCCATGAGCTCCTCGCTGCGATGGAATCCGCGGGCAGTCCGATTTGCGGCGGCCTAAAGGTCGAGGTGGACGAGTGCCTCGGCCAGTCGGCCGTCTGGGAAGTCAGCCCTCGGTGACGAGCAGCTTGCCCGCCGCTTCGAGCGACAGCGACATCGCCTTGTCGTTCACGGAGATCCGCATCAGGCCGGCGCCGTCGGGATTCTTCTCGACTGTTCCCATTGCGCCCAAGGCCAGCCCCGAGTCGGTGAGATAGCGAAGAAACTCCGACGACTGATCGAGCACGCGGGCCAGACGAAATCGCGTGCCTGCGGCGCATTCGGCCAACGGCCGGGCCGGCGTCTCCACGGGAGGCTCGAGCGCGGGGCCATCACCACGCGGAATCGGGTCGCCGTGCGGATCGACCTCGGGATGCCCGAGGAAGGCATCGATCCGATCGACCAGCAGATCGCTGACGGCGTGCTCCATGTGCTCGGCCTCGTCGTGCACCTCGTCCCAGCTCATGTCGAGCGTGCGGAGCAGAAAGAGTTCGATGAGCCGATGGCGGCGGATCATCCGCAGGGCCAGCACGCGGCCGGCCCGCGACAGGGCCACGCCCTCGTAGGGCTTATGCGTCGCCAGCCGTGCGGCGTCGAGCGTCTTGAGCATGCTCGTGACCGTGCCAGGGGAAACATCGAGCGCGGCGGCGATCTGCCCCGTGCTGGCCGGCTGCCCCGCCTGGGCGGCCGTGATCTGATAGATCGTCTTGACGTAGTTCTCGACGGTCAGGCTTGGCACGGCACACTCCTTCTGGCCCCGGCAGTGTCGCACGCCCAAAAAAAAGAAAAAGGTGCAGCCACCAAATGTGGGAAAGATACACTGGGGCCTCTTGCCCACACTCCCCATATTTGGTGACTGGCACCTTTTTCTGAAGGCATTGGTATGCAGCTCAACGCAGGCGCCCTGGAGATCGTCGCAACACTGCTCTCCCAGACAGACGCACTCGGCGTGGAGTTCCACACGCTTGCCAACGGAGCAAGGGTCGTGGACTGCGGCGTGAAGGCGGCCGGGAGCATCGACGCGGGTGTGCTGCTCGCGCGGGCCGCGATGGCCGGGCTTGGCACCGTCTGGCTCGAAGAGCCCGGACACTCGCCCGCCGCGTTTAGCCAGATCTGGCCCGACTGCCCCTGGCCGATCGTGGCGGTGAGAAGCGAACAGCCGTTGGCGGCGTGCCTTGCCTCACAGTATGCGGGCTGGAAGGTGAGTACATCCAATTTCTTCGCGATGGCCAGCGGGCCGATCCGGGCGGCGATCGGCCGCGAGGCTCTCTATGATCAGATCGGCATGCGGGAGCGGGCAGACGCCGCGGTCGGCCTGCTCGAGACGGCAAAACTTCCTCCCGATGATGTCTGTCTGTCGCTCGCGGCCGACGCGGGCGTCGCTGCCGACAAACTCGTGCTGCTGGTGGCACGCACGGCGAGCATCGCCGGCACGCTGCAGGTGGTCGCCCGATCGCTGGAGACCGCGCTGCATAAACTGCACGATCTGCACTTCGATCTCCACAGGATTCGCAGCGGCTCCGGCCGCGCGCCGCTGGCCCCCGTGCCTCGAAAGGACGACCTGGTCGCCATCGGCCGCACCAACGACGCCATCCTCTACGGGGGCCATGTCGTGCTGGACGTGACCGGCGACGATGCCAGCCTGCTCGACATCGGCCCGCGGATGGTGAGCCGCGCCTCGGCCGACTACGGCGCTCCGTTCTGCACGCTCTTCGAGCGGGCGGGCCGCGACTTCTACGCGCTCGATCCGGCGCTGTTCGCTCCTGCAGTGGTCGATCTGGTCAACATCGACACCGGCCGCCGACACCGCTTCGGCGGGATCGCCCCCGAGATCGTGGCCAGTTCATTCACGACGCCGCAGGCCACGGCTGCCGGCTCAGAGGCATGATGCCCATGGCCCGTCATGTGGGTGGCGGTCTGCGGGTGGCCGTGGTCGGCGAACCGTCGGGCTGGCATGTGAGCCGTCTCCTGGCTGCGATTGAAGCCCGCGGCCACCTGGCGATGGCGGTGCGATGGAGCGAACTGTCAGCCGAAGTGCGGACGGCGCCGCCAGCAAGCCTCTCCGTCGACAGCAGCCTGGCCACCGAGCGGTTTGGGCCGCCGGCCATCGAGGCTGCCGATGTCGTCGTTGTGCGTGGCATGCCGGGCGGCGGCCTGGAGGAAGTCATCTTCCGCATGGACCTGCTGGGAAGGCTGGCGGCCCGAGGAACGCCGGTGGTGAACAGTCCCCGCGGTCTCGAAATCGCCATCGACAAATATCTTTCGCTGGCACGGATGGCGGCAGCCGGACTGCCTGTTCCGCGGACGGTGGTTGCCCAGTGCCCGGCGACGATCGAGGCGGCCTGGAAATCGTTGGGGAATGACTGCATCGCAAAGCCCTTGTTCGGCTCGCGGGGTCGCGGGCTCGTGAGGATCACCGATCACGAGTCGCTCGCGCCACTGCTCGTCGCCGCAACTGCCGCCGAGCCTGCGGGTGCCGTCGCCTACCTGCAGGAGTTCGTGCCGCACAACGGCTGGGATGTCCGCATCCTGCTGGTGGGCAACGAGAGCTTTGCCATCCGGCGGTTTGCCGCGGGCAACGATTGGCGGACCAATGTCTCTCTGGGCGGCCGGCCGGAGGCGTTCAGTCCGCCGGCAGACTGGGTAAACCTGGCTCGAGCCGCGAGCCAGGCCGTGGAAACGGAGATCGCCGGGGTGGACCTCCTGCCCGCCCGTGATGGACGGGTCATGGTGCTGGAGGTGAACGCCGTCCCGGGATGGCGGGGGCTGGAAGCGGCCACTGGCACCCCGGTGGCCGACACCGTTGTCCGGCACCTCGAAAGCCGCTGAGCGGCCTTCCGCCAAACGGCCCGCAACGCGGTCTACCCAAGCTGCCCAGCAGACGGTTGAAACTTTTTTCTGGGGCCCTCCCAATCCGGACACTTGGCAAATGCGAAACCGGGCCGCTGCCTACTTATCGCGCAGCCGGAGAGGTGCCACCAAAAAAGGCACCACTGCACAAAAATAAGTCGAGGCCTCTGCGATCGACGCAAGTCGTTGCTGTGCTTGCACTTCATGCTGTCACTTGACCGGCCGGAAACAGTTTCTCGCAGTCGGAGGAAGACCCGCCTGCCGACCGCTCGGCCGCCCGGATACGGCTAGGCACGATCGGTACGAACAAACTCCCGGGAAGCCCGGTCTATCCGTGGCCGCCCAGAACAAAGCCCCGCGTAACAAAGGAATACGACCGCATGACCGCCACCGCATTTGAGCCAGGAACCGACCACGCCGCCGCCGCGGTTCTGGAAGTTGCAGAACGCCTGCACTCCATCGGGCCCGAATGGGTGGTCTTCTTCCGCGAGGTGCTGGGAGTGGACGGGATCGTGCGGCGGACCTTCAACACGCCAGACGCACTGATTCGGTTCGAGTGCACCCCGCACTACGCCCGGATCCGGGAGATGCTCGACGATCTCCGCGAACGTGAGCGGGAACGCCCGGCCGAGCGGGCAACGCAGCGGGTGGTCACCGTCAGGATGCCGAGTTCCCTCCACGAAACCCTCAAAGCGGAAGCGGATCAGATGCAGGTCAGCATCAATGCCCTCTGCATTTCAAAGCTGATGAAGCTGATCGATGGCGAAGGCCGGCGGGAACTGACGGCTTCCGGCACTCCGCGGGCCGACAAAGCGGCGCAAGCCGACTAGCCAGAACGGGATGAACAGCCGGAGGAACCGGAATAAAAGGACTGGAGCGGACCTGTAAGCCGGGTTTTGTTCCTCGCGAGCCTGCGAAGGCTCGCGGGGCGACGACCATTTCTCTAGGACGCCGGTTGCCCGACGCCTCCAGCAGCCGACCCGGAAGGAATGACGAAACGGGCCGTTTCGTGCCGACACCACCTGCGCAGAACGCGGGTTGCATCGAACTCCTTCCTGCTTGGCCTTGCTCCCGATGGGGTTTACCGAGCCAGACCGGTCACCCGGCCTGCTGGTGAGCTCTTACCTCACCGTTTCACCCTTACCCGCAGAGCGAACTCCGCAGGCGGTTTGTTTTCTGTGGCACTTTCCCTGGCCTCGCGGCCGGTGGGCGTTACCCACCATCGCACCCTACGGAGCCCGGACTTTCCTCCCGCCAGCATGCACCACAGATACCAAAGGCACCCTGGCAACCGCCGGCCGGCGATCGTCCGGTCCGCTCCAGTCCAACCCATAGTCTACGCCGCAGATGCGACGGGTGACCGTCGTCCAGCCGAAATTCCCCGAATGTGCGATTTTCTTGACGTTCGAACGACTCGTACCCTAGTTTCGTACTAGGTTCGTCGTAGCCGAGTGTGCACCGTGCCGCCGGCCCACGCTCACCGCGAACCACACCTTGCCTGTCCCGCCATTCATGACCGACGCACGCCCGAGGGCGACCCACCAGACTCCGGCCTCCTCCCACCCCGCCAGCCCGGCCCGTCCCCATGTCTCCATGGAGCGACCGGCATCGTATGGCGAACTGCAGCCCGTCGGCGGCGGCGACCCGATCCCGCTGCTGAAACCGACGCTCATGATCGGCCGGCGAGAGAGTTCCGACATCGTCCTGCGGTTCCCGAACGTGTCTGGCACCCACTGCGAACTCTCCCTCGTGGCAGATCACTGGGTCGTCAAGGATCTCGGCAGCAGCAACGGCACTAAGGTCAATGGCACGCGAATCACGGAGTGTCGTCTCGATCCGGGCGACAAGGTCTCGATCGGACGGCACGAATACGAGGTGTGCTACAACCCGGCCGCTCTCAGCACCGGTGACGGCTCCGCCCACTCCTCCCCGTTGCGCGACATCTTCAGCCGCTCGCTGCTGGCGGCGGCCGGTCTGGAAAATCGTCGCCCTCAGAAACCTGGTCGGCCGCGGTCGTGACATCGGGCAGACGGCATGGCCCGCCTGCTACAATTCCCGCGATGGCCAAGTCCCGAAAATTCCGCGCCGACCTCCGTAAGAACCGTTCGTCGCGGCGTCGCACCGGCAATCTCACCCGGGCAGTGGCAGCCGATCCCGACCATGCATCAGACATGGCCTCCTCGGAGAGGATTTCGGGCAAGGGCGACCTGACCCGCAAGCGGACGGTCATCATCCACGATGAACCTTCCACGACGGGCGACGGTCTCTCCGTCTCGCCGATCGCGGGCGCGACCTGGCGTGGCCAGGTGATGCATGTCCATGGACTGGAGAGCTTCGTCCGTTCCGGCGACGGGCGGATCGTTCGCTGCACCACCCGCCGCCTGCTGCGCACGCTCTCGACGGAGCAGCGGCATCCGGTGGCCGCTGGCGACTGGGTGCGGATCCGCGACGATTCCGGCGTCGGCGTGATCCAGTCGATCGAGCCGCGTCGTAACTCACTCTGCAGAGCCAGCCGCGGCCGTCGCCATGTGATCGTCGCCAACGTCGATCAGGTGGTGATCGTGGGCAGCGCGGCCATGCCCGACCTCAAGCCGTCCCTCCTCGACAGGCTGCTCGTGGCCGCGGAGTCGGCGGGAATCCGACCGATCATCTGCATTAACAAGATCGATCTCGTCGATGCCTCCCGTCTGGTTCCACTCGCGGGCGTCTTCTCGAGAATGGGCTACGCGACGGTGCTCTGCTCCGCCGTGTCGGGGCTCGGTATCGCGAGGCTGCGTCATGAATTGGGCGGTCGAGTCACCGCAATCGTGGGTCAGAGCGGCGTGGGCAAGTCGTCGCTGCTCAATGCGCTCGACCCGCACCTGAGCCTGCGGGTCGCGGAGGTGAGCAGGGAGAACGAGAAGGGTCGGCACACCACGACGACGGCGCGGCTCATCCCGCATGCCCTGAACCGCCAGACCGGCGGTTCGTTTGTCGATACGCCCGGTGTCAGGCAGTTTCAGCTCTGGGAGATCGTCCCCGCTGAGGTTCCAGCAGCCTTTCGCGACCTGCGACCGCTTGCCAACCTGTGCCGTTTTCCCAACTGCAGCCACACGCACGAAGTCGACTGTGTCGTGAAGCATGCGGTGGCCGATGGCCTGCTCGACACACGTCGCTGGGAGAGTTGCTGCCATCTCGCCGCGACCGCCGGCGCGGAGGATGCGGATGCAATGGGCGACCCCGACTCTGGTGAGGACTACGAATGACGCAACCACGCCGGACCAACAGCGTGCAGAGCGAACGGGCGGTGCTCGTGGGGGTGTTGCTCGACACGCCACTCGACCCGGAGCACCCGCTGAACGAACTCGGCGGCCTTACCGAGACCGCCGGCGCGCAGGTGGTCGCGGAACTGACGCAGCGACGCGAACGTCCCGATCAGACCACCTACCTCGGCAGCGGCAAGGTCGCCGAACTCGCCATGCTCGTCGAACACCATGATGCCGATGTCGTCATCTTCGACAACGACCTCTCCCCTGCACAGACCCGCAACCTCGAACGCGAACTCAAGACCAAGGTGCTCGACCGGTCGGAAGTGATCCTCGACATCTTCGCGGCCCGCGCCCGCACCTACGAGGCACGACTCGCCGTGGAACTCGCCCAACTCGAATACTCCCTGCCACGACTCAAGCGGATGTGGACCCACCTGTCGCGGCTGAAGATGGGCATCGGCATGCGCGGTCCGGGCGAGAAGCAGTTGGAGGTGGACCGCCGGCTCGTCGAGAAACGGATCCACGATCTCAAGGACGATCTGGCCACGATCCACGGCCGCCGCGAGCGGGAGGTCGCTGCTCGCCACGAGCACCTCACGGTGTCACTTGTCGGCTACACCAATGCGGGCAAAAGCACGCTGCTGAACAGGCTGACCGGCGCCGACGTGCTCGCCGAAGACAAACTCTTCGCCACGCTCGATACCCGCACCCGCCGCTGGAAACTGCCGGGCTGGGGACCGGTGCTGCTCAGCGACACGGTGGGCTTCATCCGCGACCTGCCCCATCGCCTGATCGCCAGCTTCAAGGCCACGCTCGAGGAGACGCGGCAGGCGGACCTGCTGCTCCATGTCGCCGATGCGTCGAGCCCGTTGGTCGATTCCCAGATCGCTGCGGTTCGCGACGTGCTGGCCGAACTCGAGGTGGATGAGAAGGCGACACTGCTCGTGCTCAACAAGATTGATGCCCTGCCCGACCACGCAGCGCGGAGCAGCCTGATCAGCCGCTATCCGCATGCGGTCTGCCTGTCGGCACGCTCCGGCGATGGACTGGCAGCGCTCGAGCGAGCGACCACCGCATGCCTGAGCCGGGGCTTTCGCGACCTCGACATCCATGCCGATCCCGGGAATGGAAGGCTCCTTGCCTGGCTGAACGCCCACGGCGAGGTGCTCTCACGGCACTTCGTCGAGGACCGCGTCACGATCCACTGCCGCATCCCTGCGGCGCTCGTGGGCCGCATTCCGCCCGACGAGGCGGTCATCGTGCCACACGAGTCGCCTGCCGCGCGGCTATCGCAGAGTGAACCGCCTCCCCGGGATGAACCGGCTCCGCAGGATAGATCGGCTCCCCGGGATGCTGCGCCATGATGTCGCCGCCGCGGGACACGATGCGCCCCGCACCGCGATGGCCCCGCTGGAGGCGACAGTTGACCGGCAAGCGGGCGCTCATCACGGGGGCATCGTCTGGCGTGGGGAGGGCCGTCGCGTTGGAACTGGCCCGCCGCGGCGTGCGGGTGCTGGCGACAGGTCGCCGGGGCGAGCGACTTGCCGCGTTGGCGGAGGAAACAGCCGGCATGGCCGGCGGGCCACTTCTCTACGAGGCCGGCGACATCACATCGTCCGCGTTTCGCCGGCATCTTATCGACCTGGCGAACGAGCAACTCGGTGGTCTCGACCTGATCGTGGCGGCGGCGGGCAGCGGAGCGATCGGCAGCTTTCGTGATGCGTCTCCCGACACGCTCGCAGGGATCATGGACGTCGATTTCGTCGCACCGGCGGAGCTTGTGCGGGTGGCGTTGCCGGCCCTGCGTGCAGGCCATGATCCGGCGATCGTGCTCGTGGGCTCCATCCTCGGCTACCACCCGCTGCCATTGCACGCGGAGTACTGCGCCGCGAAAGCGGCGGTCCGATCGCTGGCTGGAACCCTGCGGATCGAACTCGCCGAGGATGGCATCGGTGTGTTGCTGGCCAGCCTCGGCCCCACGGAATCGGAGTTCTGGAACCACCTGCTGACAGGACGCCGCCCCAGCTGGTCGCGTGGCCGGGCGATGTCTGCCGTGCGCACGGCGCGGATTATCGTGCGGGCGCTGGTGTGGCGTCGGCGCGAGGTGCTGCCCGGCTGGAGGGCCAAGGGATTCGCGTTTGCGGCCCGCCTCTTCCCTCGGCTGATCGATCGGGCGATGATGCGTCGGACGCGCCGCAGCGGGTTGCTGTCCTGAGCATTCGTCCATGAGCTTTCCACACACCACCGCGACGTTTCCGCCGACGGTATCCCATCCGGAACCGCTGCTGGCGTTGGCATGCCCAACCTGCTTCGGTGCCATCGCCGTGGGTACCGACCTGCTTGGGCAGGCGGCCGAGTGCCCGCTCTGCGGCTGCGGCTTCCGCGTGCCGCTGACTGGCACAGCAGACATGCCACCCCAGCCGGTCGTAGCTGCTTCCCCGGCCAGCCCGAAGACGGAGCCGCCGGCACGGCAGCGGCAACAGCGCCGTGAAGCGACGCCAAACGCACCGCCGCCCAAACCGGCCGGCTCACCGGCGACAGAGAACGCCTTCGACGAGCCGTCCCCCCAGGCACCGGTGAAGGAACTGCAATTTCAGGATCCGGTGCGAACGGTTGGCAGCGGCGATCAGGTGATCACGCTTCGCCGACTCACGCCGGAGGAGAAGGCCGTCCGCCGCACCCGGCGAAATCTGATCATGATGCTGACCGGGGTCTCAATCCTGATGGCGATCGTGTTCTCACTCGGCACAAAGCGGCCCAAACGCCGCGAGTAAGCCACGGCACCATCCCACCACAAGCCCCCGGCGGAAGCCGGGGGGGCTCCGGGCGTGGCCACCACCGAACGTGCCACACAGCCCTGGGAACGCCCAACGCTTCCCTACAACGATTCGCCGATGGCGAGCAACTCCTCGGCGTCGAGAACCGCGTCGTTCGACTCGAACAGCCGCCGGATGGCGGCGCGGTGGATCTTCATCTTGGTGCCCCCCACGCCAAGGGCGCCGTAGACGACCGCGCTCCCTTCCTGCCTCGCCTTGTCGGTGGCTGCAATCCCTTCAATGCCTGCAGGTGGCACGGCATTCAGGTCGATCAAAACCACAACGCGATCGACCAGCCCCCGACCGACCAGCCCCCGACCGACCAGCCCCCGACCTGTTGCCCCCAGCAGCGTGACGCCCGCGGCCCCTGCCGCCACGATCAGGTCGGCCGCGGCGAGAGCGGCGGCCAACGGCGTGCCTGGCCGGAGCGTTTCAGCCGTGATCGCGCCGTCGGCGAGAACAGGTTCGAGTCGGCTCCCCGGCACGGCTGACGCAATCCTTTCACAGACCTGCTGAGCCCGCGACAACGACCGCGACGCGACCGTCACGGCCACACCCTTCCGGGCCAGAAGCCTGGCAACCCGCTGGCCGACGGGGCCGGTGCCGCCGAGCACCACCGCGCGAAGCGTGGCCGCCGCGGCCGGGTCGCCGAGCGGCAGATGCCTGCCAGCCGCCACCACAGCTGCGCTGGCGGTGGTGTTGGCTCCCGCCGGGTCGAGCAGCACGCTCACCCGCACAGGCCCGAAGAATGTCGTCCGCACCCTGTCAAACACAGCCTCTGCGGCAGCCACGTCGGAGCCGCCCACGAAGATCGCCGTCGATGCGAGGTCGTCGCCACCGCGCGTGAACATCGCCCCGTGCACGAGCGGCACGGCCGCATCGGGCGTGACGTTGCCGTGCCGAAGGAGCACGTCGGCACCGGCATCGACCGCCACGACCGAATCAAACGTGCTCGGCTGCGGATCGCCGTCGAGTTGGATGAGAATCTTCCTCGCCATAATCGCCACACCTCCAACACGAACGCCCGCCACAAGGGCGGGCGTCGCGATTGACATGTCTTCTTCTTGGACTCGTCCCAATCCAGCGGGGCCATAGCTGGCCCCGCCGTCGCTCTATTCTGTTCAGAACCCGCGGAACGGGTGGGCGGCCTTGTCCTTGCCGGCGACCATCTCGTCAACAGAGGGCTTGCCATGCATCGCGTTGGCGATGGCATCGACGGTGGCCTTGTAGTTGTACTCGTAGATCTTCTTGTCGTCCTCGGCCTGCCAGTGGATGAACACGCCGCAGACGATCACGAGGTGCTCAGCTTCGGCCTTGGGGATCACGCCGCTGGCAACGCTGTCGGCAACAGCCTTGGCGACGGCGGCCTGCGCTGGTCCGAACATCTGCACGGCCTGCTTGGCACCCTTGATCGTGACCTTCGTGACCATGACGGTGGCGGGCTTCACGGCCAGATTCGGCGTGAGCACGGCGAGGAGGTTCGAGTGTCCCTCGCTCTGTCGGGCCAATGCGTTGGCAAACGCCACGCCCACCGGACCATCCTTGCTGCCGATCAGCAGGTCAATATGGGCGATCTCGTTGCCGTCGCCTGCGAGCGCCTCACCAATGTACATCGACATAAAACCTGTTCTCCATTTCGGGGGAATTTCCATACCGTGCACAGGAGGCCAGAGACTACCATTCAGCCTCAGTTCTTCAAACCCGGTTCAGCCAAACCGGCCACGGGGTCATCGTGAGTCGCCCGAATACCGCTGCTGAATCGATCCGCGACGGATTCGCCGGACAACTCATCGTTCTGGGAGCGTCCGTCAGGGCACTGGCGGAATCGGCAGTCCGCGCCGGCTGGGCCGTGCATGCCGCGGATCTCTTCTGCGATCTCGACCTGCAAGCGATCGCCATGAGTGCAGTGCCCGTGGGACACGGCACTGCCGACGCGGCCACGGGATATCCCTGGAGCCTCCTCGCGGCCGCCGAAAGCTTTCCGCCGTCCACGCCATGGTGCTACACCGGCGCGGTCGAAAACCATCCCGATCTCATCGATGCTATCGCCCGTGTGCGTCCACTCGCCGGCAATCCGGGCGACGTGGTCCGGCAATTCCGCGACCCGGTGCACCTCGCAGCCGCCGCCCGCGCGGCGGGGCTGTCATTTCCCGAGACGATGTCGTCGCCTGACCGCATCCCGCTCGACGGCACGTGGCTTGTCAAGCCGCTGGCAAGCGCGGGCGGCCGCGGCATCCGGCGATGGACTCCAGCCGTGGCGGCAGACCACACCGCCGATCGAGCCGACGCACCACACAAGCAGCACATCTGGCAACGGTTCATGCCCGGCATCCCCCTGTCGGCGTCTTTCTGTTTCGCAGAGAGATTCCCGCGGCTGCTGGGCGTGAGCCAGCAGTTGATCGGGGAGCCGTGGTGCCGTGCAGGCCCGTTTGCCTGGTGCGGCGCCGTGGCTTTGCACACCACAAACGGTCAGCCACCGGTTGATGATCGACTGGTTGACCAACTCGAACGCCTCGGCGGCGTCCTGGCGGAGCGGTTTCAGCCAGTCGGTCTCGTCGGCGTCGACCTGGTCGTCGATGCAGGCGGCAGCGTCGAGGTGATCGAGGTCAATCCGCGGCCTACGGCGTCGATGGAACTCTTCGAGCGGTCGGCCGCAGGCTCGATCGCAGGCAGTCACCTCGCAGCCTGCGGGTATGCCACGCCTTCCCGCAGCCGGCGCGAGCAGACGCTCCCGCAGACGGCACCGACATGGGCAAAAGCCGTCTTGTTTGCCGCGGTGCCGACGCCTGTCTCGCAGCCGCTGATCGCATGCATGACGCGTGAGACGAGCCCGTGGACGCAGGCCGACGGCGGCTGGCCATCGCTTGCCGACATTCCCCGCCCCGGACAGGTCATCGCCGCAGGTGCACCGGTGGTGACGATCTTCGCGGCTGCCAGCACGCCCGACGACGCGCTGGCCAGTCTCCGCGATCGCGTCGCCCGCATCGACACATTGCTGTCGGCGCGAGCGTGACGCATGCGTCCCACATCGCGAGGCCGGCCGCATTCCCTTGCTGGCGCTGCGGGCTTGGATGAGAGCGGGTTCGGGGAGCCTGCCCGCAATGCGGCCCTAGCCCGCCATCCGCCGGGGCATCGCTTCCACGCCCGCTGCCGCCGGCGAGACGTAGTGCATCAGGTAGGCGTCTTCTGTTGTGTCCTGATAGAAGTCCTTCAGAACCGAGATCGCGCGGAAGCCCAACGAGCGGAAGAAGAGCTGCGCCGGAAGATTGGTTTCCCGCACCTCCAGCACGATCCGATTCCGACGTTCCGGAGTCAGCTTGCCGACCAGCTTCTCCATCATTCGCGTGCCGACGCCAAGACGCCGATGCGACCTGGCCACCGCGAAATTGAGCACGTGCAGACGACTGCGGTGTAGCTCGTAGATCATAAAGGCGACCACCGAGTCGCCCGACTCGGCCACCATGCCGATGCAGCTTCTCTGCCGCAGGCAGCGGGTGAAGTCCTCGTCGGACCAGGGAAACTCGAAGGCTTCTGCCTCGACATCGAGCACCTCTCGCATGTCACGACGGATCATCCAGCGGACGTGAATCTTCAGCCGTTCTTCGTGGGTCGATCTCACGGGTGCGCAACTCCCTGCGTCTGGAACTGGTGTGGTCGGTGCGAATGTCGCCGAGTCCGTGATTCATCCGGAGGACCGACGGCCCTCCGGCAGCCGGCGGGGGGCGAACCCTAGCAGGCCTCCACGCCGCAGCCAAGAGCTTTCGCGGCCGCTTTGGATCGGTCGAAACCGGCCAAGCCTGCCTTGACCGCCTCCCCTGCGGCACCTACTGTCCCTGCCCTTCCCTCGGGAAAGAGAGCCTTCGGGAATCGGACCGAGGGGTCCCTGTGCGCGGCATGCCCGCCACGACGGCAAGACTCACGACACAACGAATGGCACCGCGGATGCACGACGAACACCGACCGCTCGACGGCCGTTCCCACAGCAGTGCCGCCACGGCGTGGCTTGCGTGGCTCTCACTGTGCGCCGGCATGATCGGCTGCGCCGGCCCGGCGATCCGCAGCCAGAGCCCCGAAATCGAGGCACTCGCCAGCCTCGAGGCCGATACAAAACTCATCGGCGACTACGCCGCCCCATGGGGACTCAATCCGCAGCGGATCGAACGCGCGGCGCTCATCACCGGGCTCGCCGGCACTGGCAGCGATCCCGCCCCCAACGCCCAGCGGCAGTCGCTCATGGCCGACATGCAGGCCCGCGGCGTCGTGGAACCCAATGCCCTGCTGGCATCGAACTCCACGTCGCTGGTCTGGGTGCATGGCTATCTGCCGCCGGGAGTCCGCAGGGGGGATCGCTTCGACGTCCACGTCGAGGTGCCGCATGACTCCGATACGACGAGCCTCGGCGGGGGCTGGCTGATGGAAACCCGCCTGGCAGAGATGGCGGTGCTCGGCAGCCGCATCCGCGATGGCCATGTGCTGGGCGTGGCCGAAGGACCGCTGCTGGTTGACCCAGTCTCGACCGGCACGCTCGATTCGATGTCGAAGCTCCGCGCCAAGGTGCCAGGCGGCGGCGTGGCGCTGCAGTCGCGGCCGATCGGCCTGATCCTCGCCCCGGAGCACCGCTCCGTCGGTCTCTCGAAGCGGATCGGCGACTGCATCAACCGGCGGTTCCACGCCTCCATCCGTGGTGCCAAACGGGGAGTCGCCACCCCGAAGACCGACCGCTACATCGAACTCGAAATTCCGCCCGTCTACGCCGATAACCTCGGCCGCTACATCCGCGTCGTGCGATGCCTGGCCGTCGTCGAACCGCCGGGCGGTCGTCACGCGCGGCTTGAATTACTTCGCCGGCAACTCTCCGATCCGGTCACGGCACCGGGAGCGGCACTGCGGCTGGAGGCGATCGGCAAGGAGGGCGTGCCCACGCTCCGCGACGCGCTCGAGTCGAAGGACGCCGAGATCCGCTTCGCCGCCGCCGAGGCGTTGGCCTACCTGGGAGAGTCGGCCGCGGCCCCCCATCTCGCTGAAGCGGCCACGAGCCTGCGGAGCGCACGGGCGGCGGCCCTCTCCGCGCTCGGCACGCTCGACGATGCCAACGGCATCGACGCCCTGAGATCGCTGCTCACCAGCACGAGCGCCGAAACCCGCTACGGCGGCTTTCGGGGACTCTGGAAGATCGATCCAACGTCGCCGCTGGTGCGGGGCGATCGCCTGGGAGAGGCTTGTTCGCTGCACGTGCTCGACGTGAAGGGGCCACCGCTGGTGCACGTCACCCGGAGCCGGCGGCCCGAAATCGTGCTCTTCGGCACCGAGCATGCAGTGGGCGATGGACTGAGGGCCGAGGCGGGTCCGACAATCGTGGTCGTCATCGACGGGTCGACAGCGATCGTCAGCCGTTTCGTCGCGGGAGACCCCGATCAGCAGGCCGACGTTCCCGCCAGGGTCGAAACGATCATTCGCGCGATTGCCGACATGGGCGGCACCTACCCGGACATCGTCCAGTTCCTCCAACAGGCCAGTTCGCACCACGCGCTCAAGAGCCGTCTCGTGTTCGACGCCGTGGCCGAGGAGGACAGCAGCATGAGCGTGCACGAAGAGGCCTCTGCCAGAATCCGCGACATTCCCTCCGCATCATCTGACGAGGACGCGCCGGCCGGCGACGGTGCCGCCGACGCGGCCCCGCCCACGGACGCGTCTTCATGACCAGACTCACCGCCCTCGAACTGTTCGGCTTCAAGAGCTTCGCCGACCGGACGCGGTTTGAGTTCCCCGCGGGCATCACGGCGGTTGTCGGCCCCAATGGATCAGGCAAGTCGAACGTCGTCGATGCCATCAAATGGGTGCTCGGTGAGCAGTCGGTCCGCAGCCTCCGCGGCCGCGACATGACCGACGTGATCTTCGCCGGATCGGGTGGCCGCAAGCCGCTCAACGCCGCCGAAGTGTCGCTCATCTTCGACAACGCCGACTCCCTGCTCCCGGTCGATGCGCCGCAGGTGCAGATCACGCGCAGGGTCTACCGCAGCGGCGAAAACGAATACCTCATCAATGGCGAGGCCTCGCGGCTGCGTGACATCCGCGAACTCTTCTCGGGCACGGGCGCCGCCACCGAGGCGTACAGCGTCATCGAGCAGGGCCGCGTCGATGCGTTGCTCGTGGCGTCGGGCAAAGACCGCCGCGCCGTCTTCGAGGAAGCCGCCGGCATCACCCGGTTCAGGGCCCGACGGACGGAATCACTCCGCCGTCTCGAACGCAGCGAGCAGAACCGTCAGCGACTGGCCGACATCGTCGGCGAAGTGTCGAGCCGGCTGGAGACCGTGCGGCATCAGGCGGCACGGGCCCGTCGCTGGCAGCAGATGACCGATCGGCTCCGCACGCTGCGGCTTGCGGCCGCGGCACAGGATCTCACCGAGGTCGATGCGGCCGTGGCCCGTGTCGAGGGCAGCCTCGCGACGACGCGGGACGATCTCTCGGCAACCGAGGCCCGGGCCAACGCCGCCGCCAGCACCGCCGCGACACTCGCCGCCATGGAGGTCGAACTGCAGCCGAGGCTCGAGTCGGCGCGATCAGCGGTCGCCACCGACAAGGCCAGGGCCGCAGCCGCCGAGGCAACCCTTGCAGCGTTTTGGACCCGCCGCCGTGAACTCGAAGGGGAGCAGGCGCGGCTCGAGGACGATCTCCGACGGGCCGCCCGCGATCAGGTGGCAGCGATCGAGGCCGTTGCAGCCGCCCGGGACGAGGTCGCGGCGATCGAGGCAGAATCGCGTGGCATGGTCGATCGACTGGCTGCCTGCGAGCACGCCGCGGCCGGTTCACACGAGCATGCAACGCGGGCCAGGCAGGCGGTTGTCGATCGCACCACGAAGGTTGACGAACTGGAGCGGTCGCGGCAGACGATGCAGTCGGACCTCGATCGGGCCGCCGCGCGGGTCGAGGAATCGCATCGCGTCGCCGACTCCTGGCGAACGAGGATCGACACGGCCCGGCTGCAACTGGCCCGGATGCTGGAATCGGCCGCCACCTGGGAAGGCACGATCGCGTCGCTCACCCAGCGGATGAACGCCGTGGAATGCGAACTGGAAACGCTCGACGTCACGCAACGACAACGGTCGGAGGCGGTTGACGCCGCCTGGCAGGCACTCGCCGGCTGGCAGGCAAAGCTGGAGGCATGCCGCGAGCGTCGCACGATGCTCGAAGAGATGATCGGGCGACAGGAAGGATTCTCCGACGCCGCGCGGAAACTCCTCGCCGAGACAAATCCCTCGTGCGTGGTGCCCGGACTGCTCGGGCCGCTGGCCCACCAGTTCGACGCCGAGGTGACGTGGGCGTCACTCGTCGATCTCGCGCTCGGCTCGCTCGGCCAGGCGCTCGTCGTCACCTCGCTCGACGACCTCGTACGGTGGCAGGCCGAATGGTCGGCAACCGACGAATCACGGGCGGTACTGGCGGCTGGCGGCCGCATCGGATTCGTTTCTTCCCAGGCAGTGCGTGAGGGAGCGGCCTTCGCCGCCGATGATGCGCGAGGCGTAGTGGGTCGCCTCGACCGCCTCATCGGCCTGCCAGATTCCTCAACAGCCGCGCTGCCGCCGGCCGGTGGTCAGCAGATCGTGGCCCGGCTGCTGGCACGGGTGTGGGTCGTCGAACGGCTTGCCGATGCCGTCCCGCTGATTGCCGCGGCGCCGCCGGGCACGCTGTTCGTCACGCGGGGTGGTGATTGCCTCTCATCCGAAGGGGCTCTGGAGATCGGTCTTCCAGGTGCCGCCACCGGACTGGTCGCACGGCGGAGTGAACTGAAGGCGCTCGACCAGCGTCATGATGAACTGACGCGGACCGTGGCTGAGGCCGGGAGTCTGATCGAGCGGCTGCAGGCCGACCTCGCCGTCACCCACCACGAGATTCGCCAGGCTCAGACACGGAAGCAACAGGCCGCCGAACGCATCGCCTCGTCACGGACGGAACGCGATCGCACCGCTCGCGAGCAGCTCGCAGTCAGCGAGGGCATTACCGCGCTGGAATCGAGCCTCCACGACGCCGAGCGACAGTCGGTAGAACGTGCCGCCATCCGTGAGGCCGCTCAGGCTGCCATCACGACGATCGACGGTGAACTCGCCGCCGCGCGGCACGAACTCGGCCTGGCCAGGAACGATATCGACACCCTCGACCGTTCCCGCAGCGAGGTGATCGACGAGATCCACCGGCTCAGGGTGGCGCAGGCCGCCTGTGACGAACGACTGGCACGGGCCCGTGATGATGTCGCGGGCCGGCTCACCGCCCTGCAGACCCGCCGCACCGACCTCGACGACGCGAAACGCCGGCGGGGCGACGCGGAACAGCGGCTCGCCGGCATCGACCTCGACCTCCTGGCCGCCACCGCCGGTCACGCCGAGGCGATGGTCGCGGCGGAACGCTCCACGGCCACGCTGACCGACCTCGCGACGGGCCAGGAGTCGGTCGTGGCCGACAGGCGGGCCATCACCACGACGCTGGAACTGGCGCGGGCCGAGGCAACGCGTCTCGCCGAGGCGATCCATGCGCATGAACTCGAGGCGGGCGAGGCGCGTCACCGCCGCACCCGGATCGTCGAACGGATCCGAGACGACTACGACATCGCCATCGAGGACCTCGTCGCCCAGGACATCGCGATCCGCCACGATACGGCGACAAGCCAAGCCGACCAGCCCGCAGTGGCCGCTGACGGTCAGGGCAGCGACGCTGGCGATGCCCCCACCATTCCGTCTGATCGTGGCGAACTCGATGCAGAAATCGAGACGCTGCGACGCAAGCTCTCCTCGATGACGTCGGTCAACATGGAGGCTCTGGCAGAAGCGGAGGCCCTGACGGAACGGCTCACGGGCCTCGAGACCCAGTTGGCCGACGTCACGAATGCGAAACTGGCGATCGAGCAGCTCGTCTCCCGGATCGACGACGAGAGCCGCAGGCTTCTCGGGGAAACGATCGAGACGGTCCGCGGGCACTTCCGCGAGCTGTTCGAGCGGGTCTTCGGTGGTGGTCAGGCCGACATCGTGCTCGAGCCCGGAGTGGACCTCCTGGAAACCTCTGTCGAAATCGTGTCGCGGCCTCCCGGCAAGGAGCCGCGGAGCATCTCGCTGCTCTCCGGCGGCGAGAAAACGATGACGTGCGTCGCCCTGCTGCTGGCGATCTTTCGCTCGCGTCCCAGTCCGTTTTGCGTGCTCGACGAGGTGGACGCCGCGCTCGACGAGGCCAATGTGGACCGCTTCGCCGGCGTGCTCCGCGATTTTCTCTCGTCCACGCAGTTCATCGTCGTCACGCATTCGAAAAAGACGATGGCTGCCGCTGACACCCTCTACGGCATCACGCAGGAGGAATCCGGGGTGTCGAAGCGGATCTCGGTGCGGTTCGAGTCCGCGGCCGCCGCCATAGCCAGACCGGCCAAAAAAGCGGCCTGAGCCCCGGTCTGCACCCGTGTCTCATGCCCTGCCGGCCGTCGGATCACCCGGTCTGACCGGTGCTTTCCCGAAGAACGGCTCAAGTCTCACGACGTGATCTTTCGATCTAACCCTCTGTGCGGTCATGCCGCGAACGTGTCCGGGTGAAAAACCCGGTCACGGCCGCGGGCAGAGGCAGGGGGGGACACCTGCGAGTCATGGAGCCGGACGGCAGCGCCTTTGCGCGTCTGTCGTGTCCGGTTCCCTCTCACACCCCCTCCCGCTGCCTCAAGGCCGGACTTTGTGGGGTCGACGACGCGGTCGATTCCACAACGGCATTTCCGCGTCATGGGGGGCTGGGTTCCGCTGCTCAGAAGGGTGCGGGCTGGCCAGGACAGTTCCGGACACGAATGATCCACATGGAGTCCAAGTGATGAAGGTTTTCACGACAGGCCAGGTCGCCAAGATCTGTAAAGTTGCTCCCCGCACGGTGAGCAAATGGTTTGATTCGGGTCGGCTGAAGGGCTACCGCATTCCGGGCAGCCAGGATCGCCGCATTCCCCGCGAATACCTGATCAAGTTCTTGAAGGAGCACGGAATGCCGCTCGGCGACCTCGAGGACGAGGCGATGGCAAAAGTGCTGCTCGTTGGCCAGGATCAGGTTCTGATCGAGAACCTCAAGAAGCAGCTGCCGGTCGAGAAGTCGTTCAAGATCCAGGTGGCTGCCAGCGGCTTCGAGGCAGGCATCCAGGCCGAGAGCTTCCATCCCGATTGCATCGTGGTGGACTACTCGATCGGACGCATCGACGCCCAGCAGATCTGCCAGAACCTGCGTCGCAATCCGGAGTATGCCGACACCATCGTGATCGCCCTGCTGCCGGACGACGGCTCGCAGATCACGGTGGATCGGGCCCACGTCAACGAGAGCTTCAAAAAGCCGTTCGACGTCGCCCTGCTGGCCGAGCGTCTCCGCACGCTGATCGGTGCCCGCAAGGAACTGGTCTAAACGCCAGCTGGAAGCGTCCAACCCCATAGCCGAGGGCCGGCGTGTCGCAGACACGCCGGCCCTTGTGCATTACCATGCAATTTATGAGCACTCCCCACGGCATCCGGATGATCGACGTCGGCTCCAAGCCGGTCTCGCTTCGCACAGCCCGGGCCTCAGCCCGCCTGCGGGCCCTGCCTGAGACGCTCCGCCGCATCCAGGCTCTGGAGCTCGACAAGGGCGACGCCATCGCCACGGCGCGGCTGGCCGGCATCATGGCCGCCAAGCGGACGAGCGACATCGTGCCGCTGTGTCATCCGTTGCCGATCGACTCGGTGGAAGTGTCGCTGACGTTTCCCGAACCAAATTGCGTCGCCATCGAGGCCGTCGTCCGGGCAACGGCCCGGACAGGCGTCGAAATGGAAGCGCTCACCGCCGTCACCGCCGCGGCCCTCACGATCTACGACATGTGCAAGTCGATCGACCGCGGCATGTCGATCGAGGCCATCCAGCTTGAAGAGAAGACTGGGGGTAGTCGAGGCGACTACGTCCGCTCCTGAATCGTCGTCTCGGCCAGGATCGGCTCCAACTCCTCGACGAAGTCACGCACATCCTTGAACTCGCGGTAGACGCTGGCAAATCGCACGTACGCCACGGTGTCGAGCGCCTTGAGCAGTTCCATCAGCCGCTCGCCGAGCACGCCGCTGGGCACCTCCGTCTCATAGCTGCCATACAGCTCCGCCTCGAGTGCCGACACCACGCCTTCGATGTCGTCCTCGGTCACCGGCCGCTTCCAGCAGGCCTTGGCCAGCCCCCGCTTGATCTTGTCGCGATCGAAGGGCTCCCGATCGCCCCCCTTCTTCACCACGGAGAGCAGCTGGCGTTCAACCCGTTCATAGGTCGTAAACCGCCGACGGCAGCCGACGCATTCCCGACGCCGCCGAATCGAGGCGCCGTCATCGCCGGCGCGTGAATCGATCACACGGTCGTTGTCGGCGCGGCAGAAGGGGCATCGCATGGGCGGGGTCCTCCACTGCCGGCGGTGAACTCCGCGGCAGACTTCGGCGATGGCATCGTAGACCGCGCCTGGGGAAACCGGCAAGTCGGCCCGATTGTCGGGGGAGCGAAACCGCCTTACTCCGGCGACACATCCCTTTTGTCGCCCATCGCGTCGTCGGCCGTCGTCCCGTTGGCCAGGGCCTCATCGGCCGGTGCTTTCTCGGGCTTGGCGTCGCGAACCAATTTCCAGTCACGGCGCTGCCGGGAGGATGGGATATCCATGGCCTTACGGTATTTCGTCACAGTCCGCCGGGCCACGGTGATCCCCTGCTTGCCGAGGATCTTGATCAGATCGTCGTCGCTGTAGGGCCTGTCCTTCGGCTCACCGTCGATGATTTCCTGAAGCTTCACGCGGACGGTGTCCCAGGCCACCTCATCGCCGTCGGCGCTGACGGTGCCGCCCACGAAGAACCTTCGCAGGGGATAGAGGCCGCGAGGCGTCTGAAGCCATTTGTCATCGACGGCCCGGCTCACGGTCGTGACATGCATCCCGATGCGGTCGGCAATCTGCTGCATCTTGAGCGGTTCGATCGCCTCGGGACCTTCAGAGAGGAACCGCGTCTGGTGATCGACGATCGCCTGCGTCGTCTTCAGGAGCGTGCTGCGGCGTTGCTCGATTGACTCGATAAGCCACTGGGCGGCGTTGATCTTCCGCTTGATGTACTCACGGGTGGCAAGGGGCGTGGCAGGCGAATGGAGCATCTCACGGTAGGTGGGGCTGATCCGCAGGTTCGGCAGATCGACCTCCTCGAGCCGCACCTTCCACATGCCGTCGGGCTGCTGATCGACGTAGACATCGGGCTTGACGACGGGCACGAAGGGCTGCGTGAACACGGCACCCGGCTTGGGCTTGAGGCTGTGGAGTTGCTCCCGCAATCCTTCGATCTGCTCGATCGTGAAGCCAGTCTTGCGGACGATGAGCGGCAGCCTGTTGCCGGCGAGGTCTTCCAGGTGTTCGGAGACGAGCCGACGCAGCTGCCGGGCATTCGGCATGTCGGGACGGATCTGCAGGAGCAGGCATTCCTTCAGATCGCGTGCACCCACCCCCGGCGGATCCATGCCCTGCACCACGGTCAGCGCCTTTTGCAGCTGCGGCAGCTGCTCCTGCGGCCCGTCCGAATCGATCAATTCCTCGAGCGGCATCGGCAGATAGCCGTTGACGTCGAGGTTGTAGATGATCTTGTCTGCAGCCTGCCGTTCGGCCTCGCTGAGCTCGTAGTTGGAGAGTTGGTCGTGGAGATGGTCCGACAGCGTTTCGGGCCGCTCGGCCATGTTGGCCATGGCGTCGAGATAGCGATCGCCGGCCTCGTCGATCTGTGCCGCCGAGGGGCGGCTGCGGTCGTCGTCGGAATCAGGGTAGAGGTTCGTCCAGTCATAGGACCGTTCGAAGTCGGCCTGATTGGCGTGCTCCTGGTCCACGATCAGCGGCCGTTCGTCCACCGTCTTGGTCGACGCCTCCGGCCCCGCTTCCTGCTGACCGCCAGCCGCGTCCGCTGCCGTTGCCCCACCGGTAGCATCGTCGACCCCCGGCTCATCGACCTCGAGCGTCTCGTTGTTCTGGATTTCCTGCTCGATCCGCTCCTCGAGCGCCATCACGGGCAGTTGTAGGATCTCCATCGACTGGATCATGCGCGGCGCAAGCATCTGCTTCTGCGCCATCCGCATTTCCTGGCCGAACGACATCCGCATGGCTGATTCTTCCTTACGCGCGGTACCGACTCACGGGAATCCTCGGCGGCTGTCCACCGCCTGCTCACGTGGAATGAACGTCACCAACGACTTCTCCCACGATCCCCGATCATACCCTGTTTGGAGAAAGCCCTACAGTTTCTGTCGGCTGGAGATCGCATCGGAGAGCATTTCCCTGTTGGCCTGCTGCAACGAAGCGCCCACGGTGAGACCACGGGCCAGTTTGGTGATCACGATCGGAAGTCCGGCCAGCCGCCCGGCGATCACCAGCGCCGTGCCATCGCCTTCCACGTTGGGCGTCGTGCCCATGATCACCTCGCGGAAGCCGCCCTGTCTCACCCGCTCGACGAGTCTGTCGATGGTGAGCTTGTCGGGGCCGTTCCCCTCGAGCGGCGCGACCCTGCCCTGCAACACGTGGTAGAGACCTCGATAGCCGCCAGCCTCTTCCAGGGCCAACAGATCTCGAACCTGCTCCACCACGCAGAGCAGGCCACGGTCGCGTTTGGGATCGCGGCAGATCGCGCACTCGTCACCCTCCGCCAGATTGAAGCAGGCCTTGCAGGGACGGAGGTTTTCCTTGACGGCGCGGATGGCATCGGCGAATGCGATGGCCTCGGCCCGCGACATGCCCAGCACATGATAGGCGAGTCGCTCGGCCGACTTTCGACCGATACCGGGCAGGTCGGCAAAATAGTCGATGAGCCGCGCAATCGGACCACGTTCCTCAGCCATCGATGCCTCCATAGTCTTCGCCGCCATCGGCACCCTGCTTGGCCGCGAAGTCGCGTTCATCGTCTTCCGATGCAGCGATCCCCGCCGACGCAACTCCCGCAGACGCGACCGCCGGCTGAATCGCCGCGGCAGGCTGCGGACGAGCCGGCTCCACCTTGCGGACCGCGGCATCGAACAGCGTGCGAACATGGGCCACCATCGGATGCTCTGCCACCTCACGCAGCATGGCTGCCTGCGACATGGCCGGCCTTCCACGTTCGCCTGCGCCAGCTGCCCGACCCTCGGACTCAGGCGCTGCAGCCAGTGGCTCGGACGATGAGTCGATCGCCAGAGTGTGACGCACGGGCCTCCCGGCGAGTTCGGTCAGCGACCGCGTCAACCCAGCGGCAATCTCGGGGCGTCTGAGAAACGATACGGCGTTGCCTGCGGACCCCGGCAGCACGACCTCCAGCACGTCGTCCCGCCACGACGCCCGACTGGCAAGTTCCGCGAAGTCGACCGCGAGTCCTCCCACCCCCTCGGCAGCCCGACGCCACGCATCGAGCGGATCGGCAGGGAGACTCGGCGGCTCCGTGGCCGGCGGGCTGGCACGCGCGACGGTCGTTGGCTCGACCGGAACCGATGCAACGTAGCTATCGGCCGCGACAGGCTCAGGATGGCCGACGGTCGGGGCCGGCCCGGTTAGGTCGGTCGTTTTTTTTTCGCGCACGGGCTCAGCCGGCCGGGCCGTTGGCGTCGGCCGCGCCGCCGGAGCGGGCCGCCCTGAAGGAGAGGTCGGGCCCACCGGCTCCGTCCCCACCCGCTCCACGGCGTCTGCAAGGCTGTCGAGGTCTTCCAGAGTGGCCAGTCGCACGATCGCCATCTCAGCGAGCACGGCGGCATGGCCGCTCGACCGCATGCGTCCGAGGGCATGGTCGATGATCTGGAGCATGGCCAGGAGCGTGACGGTGCCGGTCGAGCGGCCGACTGCGGCCAGATCAACGCCGAGCCCCTCGCCCTGCAGCATCAGTTCGGCGCCGCAGCCTACGCTCGCCAGCAGGCTGTCGCGGAGTGCCGCCATCACCTGCTCCAGTACCCCGCCGGGATCGGCACCCCCGGCGGTCGCCGCATCAAACGCCGCAAGCGCGCCGCGGGCGTCGCGTGCGGCCAGGCAGGCGATGAGTCCGCCGACTTTTTCTTCGCGGCCGGTGCCGATCACCGCATGCACCTCGTCCACTCCGATCGAGCCGTCAGCCGATCCGAGGAGCTGTTCCAAAAGCGACTGGCTGTCTCGCATGCTGCCGGCCGCGCGGCGGGCGATCAGGGCCAGCGCGTCGGGAGTGACTCGAGCCCCCTCGGCCTCCACGATCTGGGCGAGGCGGCGGGCGATCGCCGGCGGATCGACAGTCTGAAAGTCAAATCGCTGACAGCGGGAGAGAATCGTGATCGGCAGCTTGTCGGGCTCGGTCGTGCAGAGCACGAACTTCACGTGGGCCGGCGGCTCCTCCAGCGTCTTGAGGAGCGCGTTGAACGCCTCCCGCGTGAGCATGTGCACTTCGTCGATGATGTAGGTTTTGTAGTGGCCCCGCGCCGGCCTGACGGCGACGTTCTGCCGCAGCTGCCTCATTTCGTCGATGCCGCGGTTGCTGGCGGCGTCGATCTCCACCACGTCCACATCCTGCCCGGCCGAGATTCCCAGGCAGGAGTCGCAGACATTGCAGGGCTCGCCACGGACGCGACTGGTGCATTCAAGCGCCTTGGCATAGATGCGGGCCGCGCTCGTCTTGCCCACGCCGCGCGCGCCGGTGAAGAGATAGGCGTGACCGATCCGGCCCGACTCGATCGCACCCGACAGGCCACGGGCGACGTGCTCCTGGCCGACCAGTTCGTCGAACCTTTGCGGGCGGTAGCGGCGGGCCACCACCTGATATCCCTGCACCGGAGCAGAAACGGGGCCTGCGTCGGAGGCTGGTTCGCTCTCTATAGCCCTCTTCTCTACAGATGGTTCCATAGAAGATAGCGTTGTGGTGCGCGGGAGCATGCAGTGCGGGGGACGGGGCCGGACGCCGATGAGAGGCCCACCGCACAAAGGAGCGACTGCTTATGGCTGCTGCGGTTAAGCCCTGACCAGGTTCACAGGCCCCCATCGCAGGGGCCTCTCATCGGCGTTCGCACCATGTGTTTTGTACGCCGCGTCGCGCACGCGGTCAAAGGCTGCTACATTTTCCCGCCTATGGCGTCACCAATGATGCAGCAGTTCGAGGCGGCGAAGGCCCGGTGCCCGGGGGCGCTGGTGCTGTTTCGCATGGGGGATTTCTACGAACTCTTTGGCGACGACGCCCGCGAGGCGGCCGATCTCCTCGACCTCACGCTCACCAGCCGCGACAAGGGGCCCGACGCCCTGCCGATGGCCGGCTTTCCACACCATCAGCTCGACGTGCAGCTGGTGAAGCTCGTGGCCGTCGGCCGACGGGTCGCCATCTGCGAACAAATCGACGGGCCGGCTTCGACCGATGGAAAGCCGACCAAGGGCATTCTCCGTCGCGAGGTGACGCGGATCGTCACGCCCGGCATTGCCTCGGATGAATCGTTGCTCGATCCGACGAAACGCAACTGGCTCGTGGCGATCGTGCCCCGGGCGGTGGCCACGCGGGCGGCCGACGCCGCAGCGCTAGCTGGCGACGAGATCGCGAGGGCGATTGACGACGTCCTCTGCGGAGTTGCCTGGATCGATGTGGCGGCGGGGCGCTTCGAGGCGGCGGTCATGCCCCGTGACGACGTGCCTGACCTGCTTCTCCGCCTCGACCCGACCGAATGCCTCTGCGCGGAAAAGGATCGCGAGGGCGTCGAGACAATCGTCCGCGAGGCGGGCGGCGGCATGCTGTCGGCCGGATGCGCGGTGACGGTCCGTCCCGACTGGTGGTTCGAAGAGACCTCCGCGCAGACTGCGGTAGACCGCGCACTCGGGCAGAAGCGGCTGGAAGGTCTGGGCTTCGAACTGCCCGCTGATCTCCCCGGCATCGTGGCCGCCGGCGGCGTCGTCGCGTATCTGGAAGAAAACGAACCTGCTGCGGTCTCCCGTATCGCCACGCTTTCGGCCTGGCGGCCTGGCCACCGCATGGAGATCGACGAGGCCTCGCGTCGCAGCCTGGAACTGGTGCGGTCGACGACAGGTGGCACCAGCCGCCGCGAGGGAACGCTCGCCGGCGTGGTCGATCGCACGAAGTCGCCAATGGGCTCTCGCCTGCTCGTGGAGTGGCTCTCGGCGCCGCTCATCGCCAAGGTCCAGATCGACCGCCGGCTCGACGCCGTGGCCACGCTCGTGGGCAATCCGTCGCTTGCCGCGAGGCTGGCCGAGAAGCTCACCGGCATCGGCGACCTCGAGCGGCTGATCAGCCGAGTGATCTCGGGCCGCGCGGGCCCGCGCGACATCGAACGGATTGGCCGGGCCACGGCGATCCTGCCCGACCTGATCACGGTGCTCGCGGGCAGCGACGGCCTGCTTGCCGAACTTCGCGACGCCATCGATCCGTGCGAGGAACTCTCCCGGCGAATCAACGCGACGCTCCGCGAGGGCTGCCCGGTGTTTGCCCGCGACGGCGGCTTCGTGCGGTCGGGATTCGACCCGCGGCTCGACGAACTCGTCGAGATGGCGTCTGGCGGCAAGGCATGGATCGCCCGCTATCAGGCCGAGCAGATCGAGCGGACCGGCATCCCCACGCTCAAGGTCGGCTTCAACCGCGTGTTTGGCTTCTTCCTGGAGGTGAGCCGCGGCCAAGCGGCGAAGGTGCCCGCCGATTACATCCGCAAGCAGACGGTAAAGAATGCGGAACGCTACACCACGCCGGAACTCGACGACCGTCAGCGGCAGGTGCTCGGCGCGGAGGAGGAGTCGTTGCGGCGGGAGATCGAGCTGCTCGAACTGTTGCGGCTCTTCGCAGCCGAGCACCGCGCCGCCCTCGACCGCGTGGCCACGATCCTCGCCACGCTCGACGTACTCCGCTCACTGGCCGACGTGGCCCGGTCGCGAGGCTGGGTGCGGCCCGAGATCACGGAGGGGGGCGACCTGTTCGTCGAGGCGGGCCGCCATCCAGTGCTCGAGGATCTGCTCCCGGCGGGCACGCTCGTGGCCAACGACCTGATGCTATCGTCGCTGCCTGCCGCAGCCGCAAATCCAGCTCCGGCGATTCTCCTTGTGACCGGTCCCAACATGGGCGGCAAGAGCACGTTCATCCGGCAGGCGGCGCTCGTCACTGTGCTGGCGCAGGCCGGCAGCTTCGTTCCCGCGAAGCGGGCCCGTGTTGGCATCGTGGATCGGCTCTTCGCCCGGATCGGCGCGGGGGATGACCTCGCCCGCGGTGCGAGCACGTTCCTTGTCGAAATGTCGCAGACGGCGCGGATCCTCAATCGGGCCACGCCACGCAGCCTCGTGATCCTCGACGAGGTAGGCCGGGGCACGAGCACGTTCGATGGACTCGCCATCGCTCAGGCCGTCGTCGAGCATCTGCAGGGCAGAATTGGCTGCCGCACGCTGTTCGCAACACACTATCTTCAGCTGGCCTCACTCGACCGGCTTGCGGGTGTGAGCAACGTGCAGGTGCTCGTGAAGCAGCATCGCGATCAGCTCGTGTTTCTCCACCAGGTGGTGCCCGGCGCGGCCGACAAGAGCTGGGGAGTGCACGTGGCCCGATTGGCGGGCGTGCCGGAGCAGGTGATCGCGCGGGCCCGTGACCTGCTGCTCGGATTCGAGTCCCACGGCGCAAGCGGCACACCGCCCGTCAAGACACGCCGGAAGGCCGACCCGGCCGACCAGCTGTCACTGTTCGGCGAGTAGATCTGCCGCCTCATCCAATCCCACTCTTCATCCAAGCCCGCAGCGCAAGGCAAGGGATTGCGGGCGGTGCCACTCCCACGGCCCACGCAACGCGGATTCCCTCGCTTGCGCGTCGGGCTTGCATGGGAACCGCTACGACATCCAACCCCGCAGCTCAACCAAGGGATGCATGTGATACCGCCTCACTCCCATCCAAGCCCGCAGCGCAAGCAAGGGAATACGGGCCGACAGCACCCACGTCGTTCATCCCGCGCAGGCATTCATGGCGTCGCGCGGCGTGCCGGCCCCCACCACTTCCGGTGTCGGCTTCGCGAGCGGCACCACATCGATATCCGCTGTCAACGTGACGGCGATCCGCTTGTAGGCCGGCGTCCGCGACATCGGATCGGCCGCCTTCGGCACCAGCACGTTGCTCTCAGGGTAATACATCGCCACGTTGCCCGGCCGGATCTGGTCGAAGGCCGACACGATCTGGCCACGCATCTCACCCACGCTGCTGGCAATCCGACACTTCCCGTCGGCGGTCAGCCCCAGCCGGCGAATGTCGTCCGGGTGCATGAGCACGATGTCGCGACGCGTCTGATTGCGGTAGAGATCGTTCTCCTCGTAGACGACCGTATTGAACTGCCCCTCGCTGCGGATCGTCATCAACTGCATGCCATCCGGCACGGCTGGCAGGTCGTGCACGAATAGGTGGGCCTTGCCGTCGGCGGTGGAAAACGACGGTTTGTCGATGGCCCGACCCGGGATCGAAAACTCCTTCTTCGTGCGGTCGATCGCCGCGATCTCCTCCAGGCCCGGCACGATCTTCGCGATCGCCTGCCGGATCGTGCTCGTGTGCGACATCTCCCGCCAGTTCACCGGGCTCGTGCCGCCGGCTGACGCCGTATCTCCCAGCACCCGGAGGGCCAGGTCGGCGATGATCTCCACCTCGCTCCGCGGGCCGACGTGCCGGGGCTTCCCGCCGTCGGAGAGGCGGATGTAGCTGAACATGCTCTCCTGCGTGGAGGGCTCCGGCTCCTCGTCTCGCGCGAGCACCGGCAGGATGATCGTCTCCTCCGCCCCCGTGCCCCAGGCGTGGCCGGTGTTGAGCGACGTGCTCATGTAGACGACAGTATCGATCTTCTCCATCGCCCGCTTGGCATAGCTCGCTTCGGGGCTCGCGCCGTAGAGGTTGCCGCCCAGGCAGAGGGCAAACCGCATTTTGCCCTCGTCGGCCGCGTCGAGGCATTCGAGCGTGTCGTAGCCCTTGGTCGTCGGCAGCTTCACGCCGTAGTGGCTCTCCAGTCGGTCGAAGATCGCTTTTTTCAGCGTGGGTGTTACGCCCACGGTGCCCATCCCCTGGATGTTGGAATGGCCGCGAATCGGCTGGAGTCCGGCGCCGGGCTTGCCGACCATTCGCCGCATCAGCGCAAGTTGCGCGATCGCCTGCACGGTGGCAGCGCCGTGGAGCTGGTGGGTCACGCCCATCGTCCAGGCGAAGATCGCCCGCTTCGAGCCGGCATACTGGGCCGTCATGTCATCGATCTGGGCCTTCGACACGCCCGACTTTTCGACAATCTCGTCCCAGCCGAGGCTCTCGAGCCGCGTGGCGAGTTCGGGCCAACCAACGCAGTGCTGGGTGAGAAACGCCTCGTCGACGAGCGGATCGGCCTGCTGTGGACCGGCCTGCCGCGGGCTGGTGTATCTGAGGTCAGCGCGGTGCATCTCCAGCAGCCGCTTCATCATCCCGTAGAGCAGCGCAAGGTCGCCGCCGACATGCGGCTGCACGTTGGTGCTCGCGATCTCGGCGCCGAAGAAGAGCGCCCACGGGTCGCTCGGCACGGAGAAGTTCACCGTGCCGGTCTCGATGATCGGATTGATCGACACCACCTTCCCGCCACGGCGGCGGACCATCATCAGCGTCCGCATCAGCCGCGGATGGTTGCTGGCGGGGTTGCCACCGAGCAGGAAGACCATGTCGGCATGTTCCATGTCGTCGAGTGTGACGGTGCCGGCACCGCTGCCAATCACGCTCGTGAGGCCGACACCGCTGGCCTGGTGGCAGTAGAAGCTGCAGTTGTTGACATGGTTCGTGCCGTAGAGCCGCGCGAAGAGCTGCAGCAGGAAGCCCGCCTCGTTGCTCGAACGGCCACTGAAGTAGAAGAAGCTCTGCTCGGGCTGCGTGGCCCGGAGCTTCTTCGCGATCCGCTCCATCGCGTCGGCCCAGTCGATTGGTCGGTAGTGCTGCGACCCCTTCTCGAGCACCACCGGCTGCACGAGACGGCCGGAGTGCTCCATCTGATAGGGCGTGAACATCCGCAGTTGGGGCACCGAGTAGGTCTCGAAGAACGTCGGCTTTACCGCCCCCTGCATGTCGGCGACCATCGCCTGAAACGACTTCTTGCAGACCTCAGGAAAGTGTCCCGCTTCGTTGACCATGCCGCCGGACTGGCCGCCCATGCCGACCGCGCAGGTCTTGCAGGCGTTCTTGGACCGCATCGCCTTCCAGAGGGCCCACAGTCCGCCGGCTTCGCGTGCCTTCTTGAAGGTGTAGAGCACCGCCCGCCAGCCGCCGCCTGTTTTGACCCTGCCCATGGAATGCTCCGTCGAAATCTGCTACCCGTCCGCACGCAAAAGTTGCCCTCGAGATCGTACCTGCGGTAGCATAAACGTCGCAACAATTGGCCGGCAACGCGGCGTGCGTGGCCAGCATGGAGTCCCAGGCGGCTTTCGAGGAGTTTTCATCAATGCGTGCAGCATGGATTTCGACGGTGGCGGCGATCGGCACCATCGTGGCGGCAACGGTCATGACGGGAACGGCCTCTGCCGAGGTCACGAGCGGGTATCAGGTGGGTGAATCGGTAGGAGCGATGACGGTGACCAAGGTCACTGGCAATCCCTTGGACGGCGTGGCTGACGGCAAGACGCTCTGCTACCGCTGCAGGATGGGTTCGCGGCCGGTGGTGATGGTGTTCGCGCGGACGGCTGACGAGAAGCTGGGCAAGCTGCTCAAGAAACTCGACGAAGAGATCGAGGAGCATGCCAGTGCCAAGCTGACGGGCTTCGTCAACATGCTGGGAACCGATCCTGAATCGCTGAAGAAAGACGCGGCTGAGTTCGTGAAGCTGCAGGGCCTCGAGCGGATCGCATTTGTGGTGCCTGAGGATTCGGCCAACGGTCCGGCCGACTACAAGATCGCGCCCGACGCCGACCTGACGGTGGTCTGCTTCAAGGGGGGCAAGGTGACGTCCAACCACGCTCTGGCCAAGGGGCAGCTTTCCGATGAGAAGATCGACGCGATCGTCGAGGCTGCCTGCTCGATGGCAAACTAGCCTGAGGGCGTTCACGGTCAAGACCCGACCGTGCTGAGAAGCTCATGAACGATCATGCGGCCCGGGAAGGCGAATGCCTCCCGGGCCGTTTTACTTGCCTCAATCGCAGCTGAGTGTCGCGTGATCTGCGTCATGAGCCGAGGCGAAATTTCACCCGAGACTCTGGCCTTCCCGTAATTGACGCCTGATTCGACGCTCTCGCTCGATGCAGGACTGCGGCGTGTTTCGACGTGCCGTGGCCTGCGACTCGGCCCAACGGATCGTCTCCTGGATTGCCTGCCACCGAGCGGCTGGCTGCCAGGCGCGTTCCCGCCGTTCGTGCTCGCCCGCTGCACGATTCGCGGAGTCTTCAGCGGAGTTCTCGCCGTCTCCGTTCGTCGTCTGCGTCATGTCTGGCGACCTTGTTGATTCGAGATCGCTCGTCGGAGAGCCTCGATCCGCGTCTGCCGTCGTTGGCCTTCGGGCAAAGCAAGCTGACAAGCGATCATATCCTCGTCACAGAGCCCACGGTATTCGACGCCGGCCGCTGTCTGACCGGCCACGGACCGTTCCCGACAGGCCTCCCACGACGGCAGGCCTGTCACGCTGCGGAAGATGTCGATGGCACCAGCAGGGCTGGTCAGGCAGAACACCGATTGCCGGGCAAGCCAGCCAGCCTGCTCCGCCACCGGCCGCCACGAGTCCTCGGTCGGCCCCCACGAGGCATCGAGTTGTCGCAGTGCCGTATCACAGCGGACAAGGTTCGCCGCGGTGTCCCGGATCCAGAAATCGATGTCGTAGGTCAGCACGGGCTCATGGCGGAGCAGAAAATTCATGCCCCCGATCAGGAGATATTCGACCTCACACTCGTTGAACTTCTGAAGGATGTGGTCGACATTCATGGGGACTTTTCTCGCCGCGGAGCATCGTCCGAGGGCCAGGAACGCCTCGTTGAGGCACGCAGGAAATTCTATCCACTGTTTTCGCGAAGCGGGCCGATGACGGGCGGTATTTCCTCGTGTTTTCCGGCCCAACGGCGGACACCGGCTGACGGCCCGCGATCGACGGGTTATATTTCTGCATCGACGGTCATCGCCCCTTGGGCGGCTGACCGCGAGTGGCAGCGTAGCTCAGTTGGTTAGAGCACCGGCTTCATAAGCCGGGTGTCGCCGGTTCAAGTCCGGCCGCTGCTATTCCCTTTGGATAACCGTCCGGTCCTCGTCGGCTGACGAGGGTTTTTGGCATCGACCGAAGTCCCGACACCGCCGCCCCGCGACGGGTCGTTTGTTTCGGTCGACTTGCCCCTTCGACGCGAAGGGGCAGTTCTACTACCGGCAGGGCTCTGAGCCTTGCCGAAGTGTTCTCCATGGCGGCCATCACAGCCGCCTTCAGGGTGCTGGTCATGAGCGTGCCCGTGCTCCTGCGGTGGCTGCCCGCCGACGATCGGGCGGCCGCCACTCGTCCGTAATGGGCAAGGCAGCAGCCGGTTGCCAAACGCCATGATGCCACCCTGAAGCACCCGTGCCGGCCGATTATTCGTGATGCCTGCACGGAAGTTGAGTCCAATCCGTAGGCCCAGGTCGTCGAGCACTCTGGGGAGCTCACCCCGGGCGACCGGATCCGCGCACACGATCTCGATCCGCTGCAGGAGATCCATGGCCTTCTGGACCTCCTCCTCGATGTCACCCACCCCTCCTGCGGCACCGTGGGAGCTCGCTTGATCCAGCTGCTGCTCCGCATCAGCCAATTCGACCGAAAGATCACGGGCCGCCGACCTCAACTGTGCACGCATCGCCTCGTCCTCTTCTTCGAGGATGCGCCGGGGAGCCTGTTCGACTTGCCGCCTGAGCCGTTGCACCTTGGACTCGAGTTCATCACGGACAGCTTGATCCGGCGACCGTGACTCCACCGCCAACGCCTCGATCCGAGCCCCGATGGCAGCCCTCAGTTTTTCCATACCGGCAGCCCTTTTCACGATTGTCGCGATCGTACTGACGGCAAATCGCAAGAGGGCCTCGGCATCGACCGTATTGTGATGGCACTCGCCCCGGCGTTTCATATACACGCCGCATCGATACGTCGGCCGTCCTTCGCCCCGATCCCTACGGGCAGCCCCCTGCATGATTGATCCGCACCCATTCGTCAGATCAAACACCCGGGTGGCGAGCGGGTAGGCGTTGGGGTCGCTGGCCCTGCGTTTGCCACGCTGGGCCTGGCCACGCTCGGCCAGTTTGGCCTGGAGCCGATGCCAACGGTCAGCATCGAAGAACGCGCCTCCGCCGGAGTCGGCACCGATCCATAACGTGCTATCGTTCTCGATCACACGCCCCGAACCGTCGGCAAACAATTCGTGCTCGCTCACAGCCCGCGGACCGCCCGGTCCTACGCGAAAGTGCATTCCTCGGCTGAATCGACCGTTTTCCTTTCGCCGATGATCAGCGGATTCATCGTGAGCGATCGCACCGTGTTGTGGTTCCATTTCCCCGATACACGGCCCGCGAATGTTCTGCCGCCACGTACACGGCCGATGTCCGGCGCGGGAATGCCAAGCTTGTTGAGGTGCTCCGCAACCCGTTTATAGCCCCAGCCCGTCTCGAGCCATTCGAGGATCCTCACCCAGACGCCAATTTTCGACTCGTCGGTCGGCAGGAACCGCACATGACAGCCTGGCTCCTTGACGGTGCGACGGGCCTTGAGTTCCTCGACCACGCGCCCGGACGCATCGACCAAGAAGCGACCGAAACCATAGGGCGGTCTGCCGCCGGCGCTGTAGCCCCGGCTGGCATTCGCGACCTGCACCAACACGATCCGCTCCGAGAGTTTTTTGCTGAACTCGCCGCTTTCGAAATAGCCGAAAAGCGACATGGCTTTCTGGCCCAAGGCGCCAGTCCCTTGCTCGCTCGGATCGATGACGCCATCGGACATTTCAATCAT
>CAMCQY010000017.1 GCA_945877135.1 Candidatus Kuenenia stuttgartensis | reverse complement strand
GACCGGCCAGGTCGGCGACGGCAAGATCTTTGTGACAAACCTCGCCGAGGTGGTGCGGATTCGGACCGGCGAAACCGCCGCGGCCGCGATCTAGTTGTTCGTGAAAGAAGCCGTCCAATCGTGGCGGCGATTTCTTAACTTGTCCGGATTTTACGCTGACGCTGTGGCTGCGTGCTGAATCCAGCCCGCCGGCTGCGGCATGCTCGTCGCCGGCGGATTCTGCTACGGGAGGCTCTTGGACGAATCATATATCGCTCGTGAGCCGCAGAATTCACCGGCTCCTGCGCGTGCCTCCGACCGGCTCCTCAGCATCTGGAGTCGGTCGGGGGCGGTCGTGCCCGTCTGACCTCACGGCGTGTCGAGTCGCTTGATCCAGACGTTGCGAAACCGCGTGGGGCTGCCGTGATCCTGAAGGAAGAGCGGGCCCTCGCCGGTGGCGAGCAGGTGCCTTTCGACACCCTTGAGAGAGTCGGTCACGCCATGCTTGTAGGGCGTGTAGGGCGAACGCGGTTCGGTAAATCGAAGTTCATTCTGCACGAGCCGTCCGTTGAGCCATGCCGTCACACTGCCCGGCTTCGCAATCCGGCCCGCAGCATCACGCCGGGGCGCAATGAAGCGGATGTCGTAGACCTGCCACTGGCCCGTGGGCAGGCTGGCATTCACGATCGGCCGTCCGAATCGGTAGAGGCTGCCCTCGTCCTGATCCGTCGGCGGCTGCACGCCAAATGAGTCATAGATCTGCATCTCATAGTGGCCGTGCAGGTAGAGTCCACTGTTGCCCTTTGCCTCAGGCGACGTCATGAACTCGGCGTGGATGTCGGCGTCGCGGAACAGCATGGTGGAGACGATGTGATTGGCATGCTTCTCCGTCGTCTGCACCTGGAGCGTGCCATCGTCGATCTTCCAGTCGATCGGCCCGCCGGACATGCCGACGAACGTCTTCAGGTCGGTGGTCGCATCGACACGTTCTGGCAGAAGTACGATCGCACCGGCCGGCGGCGTCACCGGCAGCGGCGACTGCACCGGGTGAAAGGCGGGGTAGCCATCGGCTGGCGGCGGTGTCTGCTTGCGGAGCGTGCGGTCGGCGATGTCGGCGAACCGCTGCCAGTCGTATGAAAGCAGTTCGTGACGACCGCTGCGGACGTAGTAGGTGATCGATTCACCGACGGGCTTGTCGGCCGCGGGATAGTCATTCGTGCCCAGGCCGGTGAGGCCGAAGAGTTTCCAGACCGGCTCCGCGGCGACGGCCGAGAGGAATTCGCCACGCGGGTCGGCCCAGCGATCCTCCACGGCGCTGGCCACCACGAGCGGCCGCGGTGCGACCATCGCCAGCAGCGTGTGCTGGTCGCAAGGGAGTTCCACTTCCCGGTCGGCATAGGTCGCAAAGGCGGGGCAGAACCAGTGCGGGAATCGCTTCGTGATCACGCCGACCGTCTCGCCAAAGTTGCGGCGCGAGAGGGCCGCACCGCCGCAGCCCGATTCGTTCGAAACCACCATGGCGAAGCGTTCGTCGCAGGCGCCGGCCCAGAGTGCCGCCTTTCCAAGTCGTGAAAATCCGACGACGATCACCTGAGTGGGATCGACCTCCGGCAGCGTGACGAGCCAGTCGAGGATGCGGGAGAGCTGCCAGGCCCACGTGGCGATCGCGCCCGGTTCGTCAGCAGGAAGGTCTCCTTCGACCGGCCGGCCGACTGACTTCAGTGCGCTCGCGGTGCGGCCATCAGCCCGGTCGGGGAAGACATCGCCACAGGAGGCGGTGGCCATGCCATAGCCACGGGCCAGCATCGCTTCGACGGGCCATCGCTGGCCGCTCGTGCCCCTCGAGGCCTCAGTGGCGCGGTGGTCGACGATCGCGGCGGCCTTGTCGTCGGGCATCCAGGTGGTCGAGAGCCGGATGGCGGCGTCGGCATGCTCGGCGTGATTGCCGCGGAAGTTGAGATTGAGGAAGACCGGCACGCGGTGGGATGTGTTGGGCGAGGTGGCCTTGGGCATATCTCTGGGGAGATAGAGCAGGACTTCGGTGGCTGGTGCGTCGGCGGCCTCACCCAGCTTGAGCCTTGCCTGCACCCGAACGGCCGCGACATCGCCCGGCAGCGTGATGTCGGCCCGTTCCACGTCCCCCACCGCCGTCACCGGCACCGCCGGCAGCCGCCTGCCGTAGACAAACTTTTCCAGCAGCTCGAACTGGTGCGGCCGCGAGGTTTGCTTCCAGGCGTCGGCCGAGGAGACGGGCCTGCCGTCCGGCCCGGCAAGCACGTCGGGCAGCGTGTACTGCCTGACGGCGGCCTCGTCGTAGTTGGGCTCGGCGGCGCGAGGGGCGAGCATGGGTGAAGTCATTCCAGCCAGCAGAAAGAGCGTCGCGGTCGTTGCATATCTCATTCGTTGCTTCCAGGATTGCTGGGGCTGTGTTGTGTTCGTTCCATGGATTCGCCCGCTCGTCCATCGGTCTCGTCTGGGAACCCTTCGTCATCCAGGTCCTCCAGCGAACTGATGTTGTATACCACTCAGACTCCGCCCCTTCACGCCTGGCGTCGAGTCTTGATTCCCATGCCGCCGTGATTACTTCCCGCGATTGGTGGCGTCGAGATCCGTCTGGGAGTCGAAGCGAGGCGTCGACGACGGTGTCGCCACGGGCTGTCGCGACGCGGGCAACGTGGGGCGGTATGCGTCACGCTGCAGTCCGAACGAGTCGCGGGCCAGCTGCGACATCGATGGAATCGCTCGAAGCACCGGTGACCCCGGGGTAAGTCGCAGGTCACCGGCCGCCTCATCCGCGAACACGGGGTGTTCGTCTCCCAGATCGACGTTGCCCTCGACGGTGTTGTCGCGGAGTTCAGCCGGCTTGCCCGAGAGTCGCAGCGGCTTTTTGCAGCCGGCGGTGACATTGCCCGTGATCAGGTTGCCGTGGGGCGCGCCGACCACGCCGGACGTGTCGAGGGTTGGGGCGATCAGACGCGTAAGGCTTGGGTAGCGTTCGCTCCATGGTGGCGCATCCGGCTGGGCCGATTCGACGCGGCGACGGTAGCCGGGATGCGTGGCGTAGCCGCGGCTAACCCCACGGCTGTCGAAGTGGATGCCGATCTCACAGTCGATGATCAGGTTGTTGCGGACGACGTTGTCGTGTCCACCGCCGATAAAGGGGCCGCAGCCGCAACGCACCACGACGTTCGCTTCGACCGTGTCCCCCGAGTCGCCGTCGTCGATGTAGAAGGCGTTGGCTCGCGGACAGTCATGCACGTAGTTCTGCCGCAGCAGGTTGCCGCGGCTGGTCCAGTCCTGCCGCGTGTAGAACGCGCCGACGTCGCCCGACGTGAGTGCGATGCGGCAGACCTCGTTGGCCTCGAGAACATTGTCGTTGCCTTCGTAGAGCACCGCGGCATGCGGAAGGTCATGCAGGAAGTTGTGGGTCACGCGGCAGCCCACGGCGTTGCCATAGTCGAATTGTCCGACGAGCGATCCCACGTGGATCGCCGCCGCCCATGTCTTCCGTCGGCGACCGACGTCGCTCACGTCGTTGTTGGTCGCGAAGTTGCGGCAGGGCGAGAGCGTGGCCCGATCGCCGCCGGTGAGACGGATGCCCGCCTCGCCGATGGTGTGGATGTCGCAACTCCGGACGCCGTTGTCGGTGCCGTCGAGGATCGTCACCGCGGTGCCGCCGAGATTTCGCAGCAGGCAGCCGGCGACCGTGTTGCCCGACCCGCCCACGATTTCGATGCCATTGGCCAGGCCGCCCTCGATCGAAAGCCGTTCGATGCTGACGTCCTTCGTCTCGCGGAGCCGAATCAGCGGCAGCGTCTGATCCGCCACGGTGATGCCACTGTTGTCTCTGGCGCCGATTGGACGTGGCGGCCAGAGGTAGATCAGCTGCTTGGCGAAATCGATGCACCATTCGCCCGCTACGTCGATCTCTTCGAGCACGTTCACGGCGCACCACGGTTCCTTGCCATCGCCGAGCGAGCCCTTGGCCGCGTACTTCGAGCCGATGCCACCGGGAATGGCCGTGGCATGCGTGATCGTGCGATTGGCTGGATCGATCGTCGCGATGCGGACCGCCTGCGGAATCCATGGCACCCGCCAGTAGCCCTCGAGCCAGACGCCGTCGGCCCCCCGCCATCGACTTGGTCGCCACTCGCCCTGCGGATCGAGAGTTGAGAGGAACGTGCCACCGCGGCGTTCCGCAGGTTTGCCCGACCAGGTGCCGCGGTCGAGCACCTTTTCCATCACGGCGTTGCCATCGTTCGGCCAGCGCGACAAGGGCAGCGGCGTGTCATCCAGGTAGAGATCGGGCAGACCGCCGCCGTCGGTGAACATGACCGGAGGCTCCTTGAACGGCCGCACTCCGGCGGCTGCCAGATCGATTGCAACCACATGGTCCTGCGCGGCGGGGGCAAGCCGATCGAGAATGGCGGCGTCGGTCACGCGGCGGATCGAGTTGCCAGGAATGGGTCGGCCGGCGTGGAGCCGTGCCGATCGGTCTGCTTGTCCACGGATGACGATGCCATGATCACGCGAGTCGAGTTCAAGCGGCTGGCTGCGCCGGTGGATCCCGGGCGCCAGAGAGATCACCAGCCGTGGGTCGGTCGCGAACCGCGGCCGGCCTCGCGCCTCCCGCGCTGCGTCTCGAGCCCGCTCCAGGGTTGCAAACGGCTGTTCCAGCGTGCCCGGATCGGCATCGTCGCCCGTCAGCGCGACATGCCACGACTGTTCGGCGGTTGGCTGGGCCAGGAGCGACGACGGCACGGCCGCGGCGGCAACGATCCACATGGCCACCGCCCGCAGCCACGCTCGGCGACGGATGTCGCGGTGGCGGGTGCTCCTCGCCTCCGCACCAGTGGCGCGGCCTGCATGGTGGGCAGTTCTTTCTCGAATCATGCAGAAGGATGTCCTCGGCCTACCAAAACAGACCCATGAGAACATCGAAATCTCCGGGGTGTTTGGTGCATCGCGGCCGCTCGGCGGCGGAGTGGGGGGTGTCAGGGTTTGTTTTGGGTGTGCTGGGTCATACATTCACGAAGGGTTCTCATCTGCCTGTACTTGCCGGGGGGGTCGTGCGTCGCGGCACCGAAAGTCACATCACCGCCGTCCAGCAACTGTTCGTGCGGCACCAGTCGAAGGTGCGGGCGGTCGCGCTCGCGCTGACGGCCGATTTTGCCGCGGCGGAGGACGTGGTCCAGGAGACGTTTCTGACCGTGACAGCGAAAGCGGGCGATTTCGACCTCGACACGAACTTTCTCGCCTGGGTCTGTGCGATCGCGAGGCTCAAGGTGCTGGAGCGGCGGCGAAGCGACCGACGGCTCTCGCCAGAAGTGATCGAATCCTTGGCAGCTGCCATGCTGCACGAGGACCTTGCCGAGGAACGGCTCGTGCCGTTGCTCGACTGCATCGACGAGCTGCCGCCGAAATCAAGGGACCTGGTACGGCTGCGTTATTTTTCCGAACACGGGCCGGGCGAGATCGCGGAGATCCTGGGCAGGTCGGTGGCGGGCGTCAACGCAGCTCTCGTGAAGATTCGCGAAGCGTTGCGGGATTGCGTGGGAAGAAAACTGGCGTCTGAGGCGTGAGTTGGGCGATCTCGCGGCTGTATCGCCGGTGGCATTCAACAAGGTGGTGTGTGGAAACAGGCAGAAAAGACATCGGTGGCGAATCGGCTCTGAATGATCCGACACGGGATCAGGAGCATTCGGATCGCGGGTCCGCGCATCAGTTGCGGGTGGCTACGCTCGTCGAGCGCTGGCTCGATGACGCGATCTCGGCTGAAGAAGTCGCCGAAATGGAGTCGGCGCTGCTGGAGTCGTCGCTCGCTCGCCGCACCTTCTGGCAACGGGCCGGACTTCACGGACTGCTACACGAAGCCGCCCGCATCACGTTTGGTGGGGCCGTGGAGTCGATGGCTGAAGCGGCAGACACGGTGGCCGTGAGCGGCTCTGAGATCGCTGATTCAATCCGAGGTGAGCGGACGAGAGAGCGGCAGCCGTCTCAGTTCAGGTTCGGCTGGTGGCGGCCCGGGGTGCTGGCCGCATGCTGCCTGCTTCTGGTCGGGGGCGTCGGGCTCGGTTCGCTGGTGACGTCATTGGCGACAGCCTATGCCGGCCGAGTCGCGGCCGAAGAGAGCGGGGCAATTACCGTGCTCGCCGAGGGCTTCGAATCACCGCCGGCGCCAACGCAGGATTACCTGCCGACCACACTCGACAGCTGGGGAGGAGACGAGACTCGCGTGGTCGGCCGCGGCGAATGGGATGCCAATCGCATGCTGCCGAGGTCGGGGCAGTCGATGCTCCGATTTGTCAGCGGCCATCCCCGGGGGCGCGACTATGCCGGGGTCGCTTCGGAAATCTGGCGGTTTGTCGATCTGGATGAGCTGCGGGCCATCGCGGGGAGCAAGGACATCCGCGTTGAACTGTCAGCCTGGTTCAACAGTGTCGAGCCGGCAGAGGGGTGCGTGCCGCTGTGTGGGCTGAGAGCGATTGCGACGCACCTCGGGCCCGGTGACGTGAAGGACACGCTCTGGCTCAACAAAGAAGTGCTCGGTGACCCCGACGCGGCCGTGGAAAGGCCTTCGTCGATGGCTGCTGCCGAGTCCAAGGATCGGCTCGACGCGGATCCGGCATCATGGCAGCCGCTCACAGTCGTGCTTTCGCTGCCGCCGGGTTCGCCACGGTATCTGCTCGTGCACTGCTATGCGCTCGACCGCAGCGCTGCGGCCGCCACTGCCGCAGACCGTTTGCCCGGACAGTACGTGGACGATATTTCGTTGACGGTTGAACCGGCCGATGTCTCGCGGCTGGCCCGCGCGGTCCGTGTCGAAAAGACTCGTGGCCCTCAATAGCGTTGGGACGGATTGTTCATAGTTTCATCTCTTCACATCTGAGCGGAGAATAGTATGCGTCGCTTCATCCTGAGTAGTCGGTCTTATCGCCGAGCCTTCACGCTCGTCGAGTTGCTCGTCGTGATTGCCATCATCGGCACGCTCGTGGGGCTACTCCTGCCCGCTGTCCAGGCTGCTCGGGAAGCGGCCCGCCGGAGTAGTTGCTCGAACAACATCAAGCAACTGTCGCTGGCCGTGCTCGGCCACGAAGCCGCCAAGAAGTATTTTCCGCCACAGTCTGGCAACAGGAGTTGGTGGGACCTAACGGCAAACAACAACTGGTGGTACATCAGCTGGGTTGCGGCGGTGCTTCCGTACTGCGAGGAGCAGCAGAATTACGATGCCTTCGTCACCTACCTCAAGGCAAGTGCGACCAATAATCCCCTCACCGCGTCAGCCTCGAACCCGGCCACACGCCAGCCGAACGTCCTGCTCTGTCCGTCCGATGCTGGCGGCAGCACCAATGTCGTCGCGAACAGCACGCTGGGAAGGACGAACTACCGAGGCAATCGCGGTGATCTGCTCTTGCCCAAAAACGACGGTAGCCGAAGAGGGGTGTTTAGTATGTGGCGTTGGTCGAACGATGTGAACAACGACGGCAACGCGAATCCGATACCAAAGGCTAGCACCATCGCTGACGGGCTGAGCCAGACGCTCATGTTGTCGGAGGCTGGAATCGGCGTTTCTGGTTCGCGGAACGTGAAGTCGGGGCTCGCGGCCAGAGTCACTTTCGGAACGGCGCCATACCCTCCATCCGATTGTTTGTCGCAGTCGGATGGCTTCACGATCACGAGCGGGGAGGTGAACACCGTCAACGGCGGCAACAAGGGGCAGAGGTGGGTCGATTCAAATCCCGGACACACCTGCTTCTTCGCGGTGATGCCGCCCAACAGCGTGTCGTGCACGGCCACCCAAGGATCATCGAACCTCGACAGCCCCACCGTCGTTTCGGCCAGCAGCTTCCACGAGTTGGGGGCCACGGTGGCGATGTGCGACGGCTCGGTGCGGTTCATCACCGATAACGTCGATACCGGCAACCTCAGTGCCTCGCGTCCTCACAAGTCGGGAAGGAACCCTAGCGTCTACGGCGTGTGGGGCGCGATTGGCACCAGGGACTGTGGCGAGACAATCGGAATCAAGTCCCTTGACTGATCAGGTGAACAAATTCTTCACGGAGGCGCGAACGCGACCATTCATGGAACGGACGAGCGCATGGGCCCTGTTGGCTGTGGGCGGGCTGGTCGCCATCGGCCTGTCTGGCTGTCAGAAGACAGGGCTGAAGGTCCATCCAGTGGAGGGTGTCGTGCTCCTCGATGGCACGCCCGTGGTCGCCGCCACGGTGGAATTCGCGCCGCTCTCGGCCGACGGCCTCACGGCCATCGGCCGCTCGGGCGCCGAGGGCCGCTTCAGGCTCACGTCAACCCGCGGCGGGCCGCCGAACGGCGGTGCCGTCGCTGGCGACTACACCGTCCTTTTCAAGAAGGCTGACTACGACCTGAAGGGGACCGGGAAAACACGCGCCGACGACATGGATGGCGTCCCACTCATCTACGAGATTCCGAAACGCTACGGGGATCTTGAGACATCGGGCCTCAAGGTGACCGTCAAGCCGGGCCGGAATGACGGCCCCGATTTCCGTTTCGAACTCACCTCCAAGAAGCTGTAGCCGATCGATGGTCAGGTCGCGAGTGTTCGTGTTCGAGTCGGTGATGTCTGCCTGCCACACTCCGATTTGGCAGGCTTTCGCGGCGCTGGTGCTGACGGTCGCACCGTTGGTGGCTGCCGAGCCAGCGGATGAAAAAGATGCCATCGTCCTGCCGCTGGACATGGAGATGGTTCGCAGGAACGGTAATTTCGGCTTCAGCGACGCTGAGATCGCGAAATATTTCTCGGCCCCGCTCCGGATCGACCTCGACCGATCAGGCATGGATCGCAGCCTGCTCTCTCCCCCGCCTCCGCATGGGGTGCATCCTCGCGTGCTCTTCAACCCGGAGGATCTCCCCGAAATCCGCCGACGGCTGGAATCGACCGCCTGCGGCCGGCTCGTCATGGGCAACATCCGCAAGCATGTCGAGAAGCAGTTGCGCGACCCGAAGTCGGGGCTTGCGGCCCAGTACGACGACCTCGCGGCGGGCCGCGATGAAACGCCCGCAGGCGTGGACGCAGGCCGGCGGGACGTCGCCTACGTGGTGCTCTACGAATGCTTTCGCTGCCTCGTGGACGACGACGCCGTCGGAGGAAAGAAAGCCGCCGCGGCCGTGACGACGCTGGCGCGGATCACGGAGCGGAATCTCGGCGTCGAGATCGACAAGGCGCGGTCGAAGAATCCACGCGATGCCAACGACTTCCGCGTGGTCGCCCAGGGGCCGACGTTTGAGGGCACCCTCGGCCTGATGTACGACTTCACGCACGGCTTCATGACCGACCAGCAGCGGGCCGACGTGCGACGGGCCGTGGCGAAGGGCTCGGCGGGCATGACGTTCATCGGCTGCGAGACGCTCCGCAGCCTCACCACGAACACCAGCAACTGGATCCCCTGGTCGGCTCGGATGCTCTTCCTGTGCTGCAGTCTCGAGGGAGAAGAGGGATACGACCCGGCCGCCTACGACCGCTGCGTGGAGGCTGTGACGGCCAACGCGGCGACGATCTTTCCCGACGGCGAGGCGTACGAGGGCTGGGGAAAGAACTTCATGTTTCTCGAACACCTGGCGATCGTGGCCAAGCGAGGCCGTGATGTGATCGCCAGCCGCGGTCTCCGCAACACGTTCCGCACCTTCTATATCGCGGCGGTGGATCCCTGGGGTGGCCGATTCACATTCTACGATTCGAGCAACGGCACGGGTAGCCGTATCGCCCGCAACGCCGATGTCGTGCTCTATAACCTCGTCTTTCCTGACGATGCGGCAGGACGGTTCGTCTACCGCAACCAGGTGCTCGAGGGCTACGAGGCGTTGACGGAGAAGGACCGCATCAACACGCGGCATCCGTTCTCCGTGACCGATCCGCTCGTCTGCGCGATCTACGCCAACGACGTGGATACGAGTAGCAGTTGGGACGAGTCGCTCGCGGAGGTGGCCCGCGGCCGTCCGCTGACGCAATTCTCACCCGACACCTGCAACCTGATCACGCGGTCTGCGTGGACGCCCGACGCGGTGTATGTTACCTACCAGAACAGGGCCCTCCCCGGCGGCCACCTGTATGCGGATCGCTCCCACTTCAATCTCTATGCGCACGGTCGTTACTGGGGACTGTACCGCACACTGCGGCAGGCGAAGGAGCATTACAAGGCCGGCAACCGCTCGGTCGTGATGATCGACGGGAAGGGTGCATCGACCGCTCCGGCCAGGTGCGTCGCCTGCGAGGACAGGCCGCAGGCCACGTTCATCGCCACCGACCTGCGGGTGACGTGGGACTACTCGAGCAACTACGTCGAGCCCGCTAAGGATCGCAGCAAGACGGTGAGCATGCCCTCCAGCCGGAACCATTTTCGGCTCCAGCCGTCGCCCGTGCCCTGGATGGACATGCCCACCGAGCAACTGCCCGACTGGCTCACGTCGCGGAAACCGGAGCCATTGGGTCGGAACCCGAGCCCGTTCTCCGGATGGACCAAACGCGAGCCCGGGATCCGCAGGGCCTTCCGCACCTGCGGCATGGTCCGCGGGCCGCATCCTTACGTGCTCGTGCTCGACGACATCGAACTCGACGGCCGGTTGCACGAGTATTCATGGAATCTCACGGTTGCCGACGACGTGACACTCGGTGCGACGAAGGTCGTGGGCGGGGCGGACTGGCCGATGGCCCAGCTTGTGCTCGATGAAACGACGTCGCCGCAAGCAGGGGCGGAACGACACCTGTTGATCCGCTTTCTGGAGGGCCGAGGCCTCGATGCCGCAGCACCTCCCTCGGTCGAGCCCGTCACCCTGCCCGACGGTCCCCAGGGGAAGCCGTTCACGTTTCCGAAACTCGTCGTCCGCGCACGCAGCGATTCGCCGAACTTCAAGGCTCTCCTGTTTCCCTTCCGCGAGGGCGATGCCCTGCCCAAGACGACGTGGAACGACGACCATACCGTCCTCTCGATCGTCTGGCCCGACCAGCACGATCTGATCGCCTTCGCGAAGGGAGAGGATGGCCGCACCCTGCCGAGGATCACCCGTGATGAGACCGCCCTGCTCGATTGGCATGCTCAATGACCGACACGCCGCCATCCGCATGCCGTTACCTCGATTGGCAGCCCTGCTCGTGCTGCTCGGGGTCGGTGCGTATGCCCGGCCAGCGGCGGCCGCGCCCCGCCTCGCGGCGGTCTTCGCCGATCATGCCGTGCTGCAGCGCGACATGCCCGTGCCGGTGTGGGGGTGGGCCGATGCGGGCGAGGCGATCACCGTAGAGTTTGCCGGTCAGCGGCAGACGGCGACCGCCGACACAACGGGCCGCTGGCAGGTCAGGTTCGCGGCGCTCTCGGCGAGCGAAGAGCCTCGCGACCTCGTCGTGACGGGGAGCGGCACGCTGACGATCCGCGACGTGCTCGTCGGCGAGGTCTGGCTGGCGTCGGGGCAATCGAACATGGGTAGCCCGCTCTCTTCGGTGGACAATGCCGCGACGGTTCTGCCCGAGGCCAGCGACCCACTGCTGCGATTTTTTACGGTCGTGAAAGCGACGGCAGCCGAATCAATCGCCGATGTGAAGGGCGTGTGGCAGACAACGACTCCGGAGACGGCCCGCAGCTTTTCCGCCGTGGCCTTCTTCTTCGCCAAGGAACTACGGTCGCGACTGAAGTGCCCGGTCGGCATCCTGCACTCCTCGTGGGGTGGGACGGCTGCTCACAGCTGGCTCGGCATCGACAGCCTGCGGCAGGAGCCTGCCCTTGCGAAGTATGTCACGCAGTGGGATCAGGCCGTTGTGAAGCACCGAGATGTGCTGGAGCATCCGGAACTCGCGGAGCGATATCGCCAGGACGTTGCCGCCTGGCAGGCCGAGGTGGCACCCGCCTACAACGCCGCGATGAAGGCTTTCAAAGCCGCGGGATCGACGGGCCCGAAGCCTGAACCTTCGCGGCCGATGCCGAAGAATCCTGATCCGATGGGAATGCCCGATCCAAACTCGCGGCCGTCAACTCCGGGAGTCATCTACCATGCAATGATCGCGCCACTCGCGCCCTGCGCAATGCGAGGCGTGATCTGGTATCAGGGCGAGGCCAACGGCAGCGCAGGGCTCGAATACCGCACGCTCCTGCCCCGGCTGATCGCTGATTGGCGGTCGCGATGGGTGCAGGGCGAGATGCCGTTTCTCGTCGTCCAACTCCCCGGCTGGGACCACTCCAAGGATCCTACGGAGCGGCATCAGTGGCCGTGGCTGCGGGAGGCGCAGCTGATGACCGTGCAGGCGGTGCCGAAGACCGGCCTGGCCGTGGCCATCGACGTGGGCGATCCGCGGGACGTCCATCCCGCCAACAAGACCGACATCGGGCTGCGACTGGCTCTGGCCGCGCGAAAGATCGCGTATGCCGAGGACGTCGTCCATTCGGGACCAATCTATCGGGATTTCGCGATCACCGACGGCACGGTTCGGCTCCGCTTCAACGAAGTCGGTGGCGGCCTGACCATGGGCCAGTCCCCATGGCTGGCCAAGGGCGTGGAGCAGTTTCCTGCCGACAGGTTGGTCGGCTTCACAATCGCCGGAGAGGATCGGACGTGGCACGAGGCCACTGCACGGATCGATGGCGACAGTGTTCTCGTCAGTTCCGCCGCGGTCCCACGTCCCGTAGCCGTCCGCTATGGCTGGGCCAACGCGCCGCGATGCAATCTTGCCAATCGCGAAGGCCTGCCAGCCTCACCCTTCCGTACGGATGACTGGGCGATACCAGGTGCTGCGAAATGATCTGCCGGAGGACCGTTAACTGACCCGTTCGAGCTTCGTGACGCGACCTGTCGCGACCCACTCGGCCACGAAGATGTCGCCCGCGGGCGTGAAGCAGGCATCGTGCGGATGAACGAACTCGCCGTCACGCCACTTGTCGGGCTGGCCGCGGAGATTTTTGATTTCATCGAGCCGCTCGACCGCCCGGCCCAGCCTCGTCACGACGTTGTTCTTCTCGTCGAGCAGCGTCACGCAGGCCTTCAATTCGGGCACCACCATCAGGCTTTTCCAGGTGTCGAGGTTGGCCGGCAGTCCGAAGCCCTCGATCGTGTCGCGGTAGGTGCCGTCGATGCCGAAGACCTGCAGCGTGTGGTGGGCCCGGTCGCAGACGACGATCGTGGGCTCACGGGCCGTGCCATCTGCGGCGGGCCGGCGGTCGATCCAGATGCCGTGGGGCGTGTTGAACGTGCCCTTGCCGTCGCCGGCGCCGCCGAACGAACTCACCCACTTCGCGTCCTTGTCGTAGCGGTGGATCCTGAACGTGCCGTAACCGTCGGCAAGCAAAAAGCCGCCGTCGTCGAGGAAGGCGAAGTTCGTCGGAAGGAAGCCCTGCCGGTTCCAACTCGGCGCGGTTGAGGTGTCCTCACCGGCTGCATAGGCGCCCGATTCCATTGGTGCCTTGCGATACCAGACGATCTCGCCGGTAGGCGTCATCTTCGCGAAGCTCTTCACCTGCTGGTAGCCGCAGACATAGAGAAACTCCTCGTTTCCCTCCTTGCGGACCTCGATGCCGTGGCCGCCCCCTTGGAACTCGCTGCCGAACGCGCGGATGAATTTTCCTTCCGCGTCGAAGACGAAGATCGCCGGATGGTCCTTCTGCTCCTTCTTGCCCTCGTGGATCACGTAGAGGTTGCCCGCCGCGTCGACAGCGACGTTGTGGGTGGTCTGCCAGGTGAACCGGTCGGGCAGTCGCGGGAAGTTGTGGCGGACCCGGAACGTGTGGGCTCCCTCGCCGAGGATCGTCTCACCACCGACGCGGCGGACCTTTGCCACGGCCGGCGTCGCAGCGGTCGCGGCGACGAGGGCCGTCATTCCAGCGAACGTGCGACGCGAGATGCGAAAAGGGATTGGGTCGTGGGGCATGGCGAATTCCGTGTCAGGTGGCAGCGAGCGGGCGGGTCATCTCTACCGGCACGACCCACTGGTCATACTGCTCGGGCGTCACGTAGCCGAGCTTCACGGCGGCCTCCTTCAGGCTCGTCCCTTCGACGTGGGCCGTCTTGGCGATCTTCGCCGCCTTCTCGTAGCCGATATGCGTGTTGAGCGCCGTCACCAGCATCAGTGATTCGTCGAGATGCTGCTTGATACGGGCCAGGTTGGGCTCGATTCCTGTGGCACAGTGGATTCGCATCGAATCGCAGGCGTCGGCGATCAGGTCGGCCGATTCGAGCACGTTGTGCACCATCACAGGCTTGAAGACATTGAGCTGAAAGTGCCCCTGCGAGCCGGCGAAGGCCACCGCGGCGTCGTTGCCAAACACCTGGGCGCAGACCATCGTCATCGCCTCGCACTGCGTGGGATTCACCTTGCCCGGCATGATCGAACTGCCCGGCTCGTTCTCCGGGATCGAGATCTCGCCGATCCCGCACCGCGGCCCCGAGGCCAGCAGGCGGATGTCGTTGGCGATCTTGAACAGCGCGATCGCGAGGCCCCGTTCCGCAGCGCTCACCTCAACCATGGCGTCGTGGGCCGCGAGGGCCGCGAACTTGTTGGGGGCCGACACGAAGGGATGGCCGGTCTCCTGTGCGATGTGCTTCGCCGCCACGTCGCCAAAGCGGGCGTGGGCATTCAGGCCTGTGCCCACGGCCGTGCCGCCGATTGCCAGTTCGTAGAGCCCGGGCAGCGCCCGCTCGATGCCCTTGATTCGGTCATCGAGCTGCGCCCGCCAGCTGGATATCTCCTGGCCAAGCGTGATCGGTGTGGCATCCTGAAGGTGCGTGCGACCGATCTTGACGAGATCCGCATGCTTCTTCTCGAGCGACAGAAACACGTCGCGGAGCTGACGCACGGCCGGCAGCAGCCGGTCATGAATCACCTGCACGGCGGCGATGTGCATGGCGGTGGGGAAGGTGTCGTTGGACGACTGGCCGCGATTGACGTCGTCGTTGGGATGCACCGGCTTCTTCGAGCCCATCACGCCACCCGCGATCTCGATCGCGCGGTTGGATATCACCTCGTTGGCATTCATGTTCGACTGCGTACCGCTGCCGGTCTGGAACACCACCAGCGGAAAGTGGTCGTCGAGCGTTCCGGCAATCACTTCGTCGGCCGCCTGCACGATCAGCTTCACGGTGGCGGCAGGGAGTTGCCCCAATTCGCCGTTGGCCAGCGCCGCACACTTCTTGAGAATGCCCAGAGACTTCTTGACCGCCCGACCCCACTGAAAGCGCTCGGTACCGATCTTGAAGTTGTCGCGGGACCGCTCGGTCTGGGCTCCCCAGTAGCGGTCGGCGGGGACGTTTACCTCGCCCATGCTGTCGGATTCGATGCGGAACGAGTGCGGGTCAGCGTGCATGACGGCCTGCGGTGTGGAGTTGACGGATGAGTGCGGTGGAAAACCCGGATTGTCCAGCCATTGGCAAAGGAATTCAATGGGGCGTGATCGCTCAGGGCGCCGCCCTTGCCCACAGGGTTCATGCAAGCCCGCAGCGCAAGCAAGGGTGTGCAGGTGGACTGCCGCGCTGGGCCGCGGATTCCTCTCGCTTCCGCTGCGGGCTCGGATAGGAAGGCGGTTTGCCCATGTCCCGAAAGCCGGCGTTGCTGACCAGCGAAGGCGGGATACCGAAGCGAACGTCCGGCGACAGGACATGGGCAGCCCCGAACCGTCCGCGGACTACCGCCAGACGGTTTTGCGGCGGGCTTCCACGGGGCGGGGCCGCTGCGGCTTCGGCGGGGAAGCGATCACCGGCGACGGGGCCTTCCGCTGTTCGAGCGTGATTGCCAGCCAGCCGTCGCTGCTCGCCGCTTGCACGGCGTGCACGTCGGCGAGTTTCTCATTCTTCGCTATCTGATCGGGCAGCACCGCGATCGGCCGCTCTTTCGGGAAGATCTTGCCAAAGATGGTTCGCAAGGCGAGCTCCATCCGCCCTTCGCGGCCTGGGCCGCCCAGCTGAACCGGGCCCTCGCGTTCGAGAAACACCTGCTGTCCTGAACAGACCGGCCGGTAGGCGACGTGCGCAGTCAGGTCATACCAGTCGCGGCGGCCGCTCTCGATCGCGTCGAGCGCGACATGGATGTGCACGAGGCCATCGCGGCACTCAACGCGGAGTGGCTGCGTCTTTGCGAATGCCACCGCCACCCCCTCGGGCAGTTCGTCGGGGATGCGCGGCTCGACGCCGACCTGCGAGCAGACAAGCTGGATCAGTTCCTCGAGCGTGAGCCGTTTCCCGGCGATGCCGAGCCGATCGAACGTGTTGTTCGCCGAGGATTCGTGCACCTGCAGGCTGAGCATCGCGTCGGAAGGGGCACGGGGACGCGGCGTGTGGGCTGCCAGTTGGGTGTCCCCCGCCAGCCGCAGCCGCATGGTCGCCACCGAGGAGGTCGTCTGCATCGCGACCGCCTTCGGTTCCAGGCCGAGCCTTACCAGCGGCATCCAGACGCGGTCGCGAATACGATCCGCTATCTTGGCAAACTCAGGCTCCGCCTGCGTGTCCACCTCGCGGCAGGCGCGGGAGATGATCTTGTCGATCACTTCGCGGTTGGCCTCCGGCATCGCCTCCGCCTGCTGGTTCTTTGCGATATTCCGCACCAGCGAGCCCATCACGGGCAACGCATCGAAGCTCGTCTGGATGTTGTCAACACGTGAACGGTTGGAGGCATCGCCGGCGGCATTGCCGAACAGCAGACCTTGCGACGAGATCGTGATCGGTTTGCGGACGGTGAACGCCGAGGCGCTGCGGGCCGTCACGGAGACGGGCCCCGATTCGGTGACCGCCCGCGACGCGATGTCGCCATGCACCTCGAGGTTGAAGCAGATCTCATCCTCGTCGGGCACGAGCCGCAACGTCGTGGTGCGTTCTACGGTGCGGGTGCCGCGGACCTCCCGGCCCATGACGACGTCCTGAAAGGGTGCGGTATCGACGGTGGCTCCCGGGAGAAGCTTCCCGAGGAACTGTTGATGCACGGCGATCCGCACGTTGGGGGCAAGGTAATGATCCTCCAGCGCCCGCGCCACCGGCCGCGAGGCAGTCGGATAGAAGCCGCAGATTGAACCGAGTGAGGTCTTCACGGCCATGGCGTCGGCCGCAGTCGTTGACAGCTCGAACCGCTCGATCGCGTCAAGCAATCGGGCAATCTCCACGACCGTACGACCCGCAGCCTGGCGAGTCATCGCGGCGGCGGCGTCGTTGGCACTGAGTTCCTGCGGGTTGCGGTCGAGCGACGCGAAGAGGGCAGCGGTGGATCGCCACACGGCGACGCGGCGGGCCACGGCGAGAGCGGTGCGGCGGGTGTGCGTCGCGAGGCTTGCGTCGACGGTTGTGTCGGCCAGCGACATGCCGGCGAGCACCGCTTCTCCCAGCACGAGCAGGCTGGCGTCTGCCGCTGGATCGCGGGCCCCGCGTGTGTCTTGCACACCCTGGATCGCGGACCGTGTTCGTTGCGTCCAAATGCCGATCGGCTCGCCGCCCGTGCCGCCCGCGGTCGAGAGCGTCGCCAGATGGTCGAGTTGCTGTTCCAGTTTGATCGCCCGCGGCCACTGACTGATGTCGGGCGGAGGCGTTTCGGTTGCAATAGCAGAACCCGCGTCGGGGACGGAAGTCTGTCCGGCCCGCCGGTCGCCTCCACGGAGCCGGTCGAGGAGACGGCCTGACGTCGCGTTCCCAGCGACTCGTTGGTCGGCCGCACGGGGTGGGCTCAGGCGTGGCTCGGGCCGCCACTCTCCCAGCCAGTTACGGCGTCGGTCCGCATCGGGCACCTGTGGGGCGGCGATCACGTCCGACCAGTTGACACCATCGGGATCGGTCCATGGTTCACCCGGCAGCGGTGGCGCACCCAATCCTCCGGCCATTGTTGGCACATTGATCGAACGCGGCTGGCTGCTCGCCGGGTGGAAGTGATCGGCGGCCAACGCTTTCGGTTGGACAGGAATCACGGCGGGGGCCTGCGCAAACGCCTGCGACCAGGTGTGCGCGGGCGCAGGCGTTACGGGCTGCGGCGGCTGCGGCACGGGCTGCTCGATCGGCTGCACAAGAGGAGGCTGCTGGACGACAGCAGGCTGTGCGGCCTGCATCCGCGTCATCATCGCCTTCAGCGACGCGGGGGGAGCGGACTGCTCCACGGGCTGTGGTGGCGCGAGCGTCTCGGCGAGGACGGCCGACGCAGCAGGGTTCGTCGCGGGGGCCATGGCGATGCGCTCGGGGGGCATAGCCACGTGCTCGATTGGATGTGCGACCGGTGTCAACTGCTGGACTGGCTGCGCAGTTGTCTGAGGCGTTGGCTGAGCCAATGGTGGCTCAGACACGGTGACGGCTGGAGTGGTCGGGGCGACGGCTGGCATGACCGGTGGCACAGCCGGCGGTGCTGTCACGGCCGACACCCGCGTCTGGGATCGGGCGGAGAGTTCGGCATGCGCCGCCTCCATCCTGTCGGTCGAGGGGGACGCGGCATCGGTCTGGTCTTCGAGCCCGAAATAGGGGCCCGGCACCGGGTCCCAGGCCCGTGGCGAAAAGATCGCTGCAGCCAGCAGCAGGCCGGCAACGAACGAAGACGCCAAGATTCCGCCCGCCCTTTTTTCGGACATGCCCGATCGCCCCCCTGGCCTTCGACAACGGTCTGCTCGGGCCCGTTGCACACGCTGCGAGGTGCATCACAGCAGCGAACGGTGCCGGCCTTCCAAGAGGATCGACAGGTACCATCCAAAAAATCGATTCAGAGGGTGCGGCGGGAAAAAACAGCCCAGGTGGCCCCGCAAACGAGGTGGTCGACAGGGGCCGGGAAGAATAGGCAATCCCCTCGCTTGCGCTGCGGCCTTGGGTGACTGCGGGTTCCCATGCAAGCCCGAAGCGGAAGCGACGGACGTTCTTCATGCAGGAGATCCGGCGGCTAGAAGCCCCGGGCGAGTGCCGGCTGTTCAAGCACGGCGGTCCAGGCATCGACGAGGATCGTAAGGTTGGCGTTGCGGTCGATCGATTCCAGGGCCTCGAGCGTGCTGCGAATCGCCTGCGTGGCCTCTTCCGGGTCGGCAGCCCAGGCGCCCACGCGCTGGGCAATCGCTGGATCGGCGGGCTGCTCGCCGGTGACGGAGTGACGCAGGGCTGCACGATAAAAATCGACCGCCGCTTCGAGCACGACCCGCAGCCGAGCCCGTCGCGGCGGCGCTTCCTTGCCGGCGGCTTCCACCAACGCAGTCGTTTCCCGCGACAGGTCCACGCCGTGCAGCGGCCGCTGCGATAACAGTTCGATCAGCCTACCGCGGAAGGCCGTCAAGTCTGGATCGAGCAGCAGCCGCCCGCGGGCCAGACTGCCGCCGGCGGCAGCGGCGCACCGGTGCAGGAGGGCGGAATCGACAGGCCCTCCAGCGGCCACGGCTTCCGCCGTGAGGATGCGGTCCACGGCCTCCTCCTCCAGCGGCTGGAATCGTACGATCTGGCATCGCGAGCGGATCGTGGGAAGCTGTCGTTCGAGCGTGGTGCCGACCAGGATGATCACGGCGCGGTCGGGGGGTTCTTCCAGTGTCTTGAGCAGGCAGTTGGCCGCCTCGTCTGTGAGATGGTCGGCATCGAGGATGATCGCCACCTTGCGGCCGCCGAGTGCCGGCCGCAGGAGGAGCCGCCAGCAGAGCCCTTCACGCATGCGATGCTCTGGATCACCGATGAGCATCTCGAGCGGGATCGTCGCCCGGTCGGGCGGCTTCGCCACAATGTCGATGTCGGGGTGGCTGCCGCCGTCTGCCTGCACGCACGACGCGCACGCGCCGCAGGCCACGAGGCCGGGGCGAGGCCGTTCGCAGAGCAGCGACTTGGCCAGCGCCACGGCAACCGTGCTCTTGCCGACGCCGGCTGGACCGATGAAGAGATACGAGCCCGCGATCCGGTCATGCGTGGCAGCTCGCACGAACTGCCCGACCACCGCATCCTGGCCGATGATCTCACCGCGACCCGTGGTTGCCTGCCAAGCCATCGCCCCTGCCTTCGATCTGGTCGTGTGAGGTTGGTCGTGTCAGATTGGCAGCGACGAACGCAGTTCCGGAAAGCGTTGCTCGATCGCCTTCCGTAGGTTTTCCTGCACCGTGTCGGGATCGCCGGTTGCATCGACGACGGCGATGCGGTCAGGCCGACGAGCCGACTCGGCAAGATACCCCGCGCGCAGTCGGCCGCGATACTCGTCGCCACGGTTTTCCAGCTTGTCGAGCGGTCGGGCCAGCCGCCGGGCGGCCGTGTCGAGATCGACGTCGAGCAGCAGCACGAGATCGGGTTCGAGCCCGCCCGTGGCGACCGTGCCCACCTGCCAGATCGTGTCGGGGTTGAGGCCCCCGGCGTGGCCCTGATAGACGACGTTGGCCAACAGGTAGCGGTCGGACACCACCCACTCGCCGCGGTCCAGGCTCGGCCGAATCACTTCGCTGACCAGTTGCGCCCGCGCGGCCATATACAAGAGCATCTCGGAGGTCGGCGCCAGTTGGAGGTCGTGGCGGTCGAGCAGGATCGCGCGGATCGCGTCGCCCGCCGTGGTCGCGCCGGGATCACGGCACGTGGTGACCGCGCGGCCAGATCCGCGGAGCCAGGCGACGAGCGGCTCCACCTGAGACGACTTCCCCGCGCCGTCGATCCCTTCGAGCACGATGAACCGGGCTGCGGGCGATTGGGTCGATGGCGTCATCCGCGATGCTCCGCCAGCCGTTGGATCGCCAGGGGATCGGACGGATCGAGCGAGGCGATCCGCTTGCAGACATCCTTGGCCACTTTCTGTCGGCCCATGTCGAGCAGGCAGTGAACGAGTCCTTTCGCGGCCTCATAGAACGGCCTGTTGCCATCGAGCGCATAGGGCAGGGGCTGCGGGCTCTCGGCGGCCTCCAACGCCCGCAGGCAGAGTTCATAGGCCCGACCGAAGTGGCCTCTTGCGAGCTTCGGATCCTCCTCCTCGAGGGCGATCAGTCCCAGATGCACGTGGGCATCGAGGAAGTCGGGACACTCGGAGAGCAGCCAGACCAGTTCGTCCCGTGCGACCTCCGTTTCGCCCGCCTCCACCATCGCCTCCACCTCTTCCATGTCGGCGCGCCGCCGACGGGCACACCGCGGATGCACGAACTCCCAGGCCGGACCGGCCGTGGTTTCGTGACGCTTGAGGGTGAGTTTTTCGGCCATGGATGTCGACGACGCAGAGGAATCCAGCAGTTAGGCTATGGTGTTTTGGAACCCAAAAAACACCGGTTTGCAAGGGGCTCGTGTGAAGAAGGCAGGGAAGACCGCCGTGGTGCGGGCGCTGCTGGCCTGGTATGGCCACGCGCGGCGGGATCTGCCGTGGCGGCGGTCGCAGGATCCGTATCGCGTCTGGGTGAGCGAGATCATGCTCCAGCAGACGCAGGTGGAGCGGGTCAGGGATTTTTATGATCGGTTTCTGGAGCGGTTTCCCACCGTGGCGGCGCTGGCCGCGGCGGCCGAGCACGACGTGCTCCGGCTCTGGGAAGGGCTCGGCTACTACCGCCGCGCGCGGCAGCTGCACGCCGCGGCCAAGACGATCGTCGCCGATCACGCCGGCGAATTTCCACGGACGGTCGCGGGGCTTCGCAGCCTGCCCGGCATCGGCCGCTACACAGCCGGCGCGATCGCCTCGATCGCGTTCGATCTTCCCGAGCCGATCGTGGAGGCCAACTCGCGACGGGTGATCGCCCGACTGGCTGGCCATGAGGGGCCGCTCGGGTCTGCGGCCGGTGACGAGCCGATCTGGGAGATCGCCGCCGCACTCGTGCCGCAGCGGCATCCGGGGAAGTTCAATCAGGCGCTGATGGATGTGGGATCGCTGGTCTGCACTCCGGAGCGGCCGCTGTGTGGAACCTGTCCGCTGGCGGCATGCTGCGAGGCAAAGCGGACGGGCCGGGTGGCGGAGATCCCGATGAAAGTCGCGCGGCGGGCGGTCAAGGAGATTCACGAGACGGCGGTGGTGGTGAGGCGGGCGGGCCGGGTGCTCGTCGTGCGCCGTGGACCGGGCGAGTGGTGGGAGGGGCTCTGGGATTTTCCAAGGGTGCCAAAGGCGGCAGGAGCGGCGCGGCGGGGCATCGAGCGATCGGAGGTGCTCGGCGACCTCGCCTGCGGAGCGACCCGCCGGCTCGGCACGATCACGCATACGGTCACGCACCACCGCATCACGCTCGACGTCTTGGCCTGCGAGGCGGACAGTGCCGGGAGGGCCAAGCCGGGTCGGCGATGGGTCACGGCCAAGGCGCTTGCGTCGCTGGCCATGACGTCACCGGGGCGACGGATCGTCAGGATGCTGTGACGCCACGGGGCGTCACTCCACCGTCACACGGTCTCCACGTGCGGGTGCACGCCGTCGCTCGAAAACAGCATCGGCGTGGCGGCGGCATCGAGCTGCTCAGGCTTCTCACCCTTGAAGGTGAGCGTGCCGTCGGCAATCCGCCGGTTGACCTCGACGCCATAGTGCACCGAGGGGATTGCATAGTGGTCGGCGACGGCCTCCAGCTACCACGGTTCTTCCATCAGACCCACGATCTGCTGGGCCATCTTGATGATCATCTCCTGCTGCGTGCTGGCGACCGATCGGCCGTACTCCGGCACGAGCATCGCGGCCTGGCCGACGTCCACGCTCGCCGCCGGGAGCGGCACGCCGCCTGACGCCAGCACCGCACCGCCGCGATCGGCCCAGGTGACCAGCACTTGGAAGTTCATCTCCACCATCCGCGACTGGTCGGTGGGGCTCTCCACCACCATCCGTTTCGTGTCGGCCACGATCCGCGCGGTGAGCACGCTGTCGGCGGCAGGATCGCCGACCACCTTGAACGGCGTGCGTTTCTCGATCTCCTTGCAGACCGCCTCGGTGAGCCGTTCACCGATGTCGATGCTCGGCGTTGTGCGGAAGCTGTCCGACTGGATGATCGGCACGTAGACGGTGCGGACGTTCGGAGCGTAGAGCGTGTTGTTGCCGAAGCGATAGCCGGCGCAGCCGGCGCACGGGATCAGGCAGCAGGGCACAGCGACGCAGACGAGCACGACGTAGGCCAGCCGACGGAGATTGTCCACGCGCGCGGCCATGAGATCCCTTCGTCTCAACGCAGGGGCGGGGCGATGCCGGAGTTGTCCTGGCGGGCGATCGCCGTGTCGGCCTCGGCCATCGCGTCGAGCTCTGCTTCCTTGAGCGAGTCGGGGTTGAGCAGTGCCGTCAGCATCGGGAGGGGATTGTCGGAGACGTCTTCGAGCCCGTTGTATTTGTCGAGCCGGTCACGAGCCTGCTGCGCGAGCATCGTCTTGGGATAGTCGCGGGCGATGAGGGCGTAGTAGATGCGGGCCGACGTGTAGTGCTTGCCCTTGGCATAGAACTCGGCGCGGTTCCAGTGCCGCTGCGCCTGCTGCGCGGCGATCGCGGCCCGCGTGGTCTGCACCCGTTCGCCCTCGTCTGGCGTCAACTGGTCGGGGAACTGCACAAGCGTCTGGTCGGCCAGAATCTCGGCCTCATCGAGCACGCCCCCTTCGTAGCCGGGCCCCTGATAGGCCCGCAGTTTCGCCTGTAGGCCGAGGAGGTGGGCCTGGAGGAGGAAATCGCTTTCGGGATATTCGGTGCGGAGCAGGCCGTAGAAATAGTCGGCATCGAGCCACTGCCGGTCAACGAAGTGGGCGTTGGCCTGCGCCATGATGCTGTCGTCGGCCAGCGGCCCGCGGGGATCGTTGATGCGGACATGGTCATACGCCTTGATCGCCCGCCCGCGAGTATCGAACAGCGGCCGGCTGCGGTCGGCGAGGTTCGGCACGATGGTCATGTAGTTGTGCTTCTGATCGAGCGCGATCCAGTATTGAGCGATCACGAACTGTCGTTGGGCGACGCGGTCGAGGTACCGCGAGTTGGCATATTTTTTGACCAGTTCGTCGTAGCAGTCCTCGGCCTTGGGGTAGCGATCCATGAAGAACCAGCACTCGGCAAGCTGCCAGAGGGCATCCTCCTCGATGACCGAATCGGGCCACCGGTCGATCGCTACCTTGTATTTCTTGGCGGCCTCGGCGTACTTCCGGTCGCGATACAGGCCATCCGCCTCAGCCAGAGCCTTGCGGGCCACAGGCTCGTTGGGTCCGCGACCGAGCATCTTCTTCCAACGCTTCTTGACGTTCTCGCCCTTGAAATAATCCCATCCCAAATCCTGCTCGGTGGGATTGAATTCCGAGGAGATCACGGACGAGTCGGCATCTTCACCCAGTTCGCCGGCGAGTTTCTTGTCGGCCGACGGATTTTTTGACCAGGGCCAGGTCGGCGGCTTGATCGTGGCACATCCTGCCTGCAGGAGCACGCAGGCGAGGGACGCCAGGAACCAGGCGGATCCGGCCGACCGAAGACAGTGGGTGATGCGGACTGATGGCATGAGCGACGGATCGCGGTGGGGGGAGTGGCGGCCCAAGGTTGACATGATGAATCTGCGGGCCAGACGGGTCTCAGGAGGAGCGGGACGTGCCGGGGCGAGACCGCGGCTGGAGCAGGGGGGCAACCCGCGGCCGTCTGCCGAGGAGGTGGGAAAGCAAGGTGTTCATGACGGCACGAACCTCGCCGTCGATGGGTGGTGGCAAGGCCAGAGACCTCCACGCGTCGGGAGTGCCCGCCAGTAACTGCAACGCCGCCAGGCAATCCGCAGAGATCGAGACGACCGCTCGCTTGCCACTTCGGCACCGCTCGCAGAGCACGCCTCCGTCGAGCATCCCGAATGCGATTCGGCTCCTGCCTTCGATACCGCCGCCGCACTCGGCGCAGCGCACGAGTGCCGGAGCATGGCCGACCAGCCTGAGCATGGCCAACTCGGTGTGCGCGACCAATGCCCGCACGAGGCCGTCGGTGAGTTCAGTTGTCGAGGCATCGTGATCATGGGCAGGACGAGGTGCCGAGAGTGTTCGCAGCGTGGCGTGGGCGACATCGAACAGTTCCGGCTGCGGATCGCCATCCGCGGTGAGCGTGTCGAGCAGTTCAGCGACATCCATGCCGCCGAGAAACGCTGCCTGGCTCCTTCCAACCCGAAACCGATGCTCGAGACAGGCTTCCGTCAGCAGGTCGAGCGCATCGGTTGATTTGCGGAGGACGAGTACCTGACAGATCGAAAGCAGGTCAAGGGCGGCGTCGAATCCGCTCTTGGGTCGCCATGCGCCCTTCGCCAGAGCCCGTAGCTTGCCGTACTCTCGGGTAAACAGGGTGACGACGCAGCTGCTTTCCCCGAAGGGGAATGTCCGGATGACGATCGCCCGTGCCTTTTCAGCTGCCATCGTTTCCGGTGCTCCCCGGCCGTTCGTCCCCGAGCCGCTCGATGCGGATCAGGTCGATCCGCCGGCGAGTGGCGGCGAGCACCTCCAGCAACGCACCGTGCGACCTCACCTTCTCGCCCACTTCCGGGATGCGGCCGCATTGGTGAAACACGAAACCGCCGATCGTCTCATACCCCGCCTCTTCCGGCAGCGACAATCCCATTTGTGCGTTGACCCGCGCGACCGGAACGTGCGCCAGCACCTCGCACGCGTCGGGCGAGACCAGTCGGATGCCGTCCGTAAAAGCCTCGTCGTGTTCGTCGGCAATCTCGCCCACGATCTCCTCCAGCGCGTCCTCGATGGTCACGAGTCCGGACACGCCCCCGAATTCGTCGGTGACAATGGCCATGTGCGTCTTCCCACGCTGGAACTCCAGCAGCAGCGTTCTCACGGTCATCGATTCGGGCACAAACCAGGGGGGACGCAGGAGCGGTCGGATGCCGCGGGAGTCGGCAGCGGCGGCTGCGGCCTGTGGCGCGAGACCTTCGGCGAGCCGGTTCAGCACGTCCCGCGTGTGGAGCATGCCGACGACGTCGTCGGCGGAGCGATCCCACACCGGCAGCCGCGTGTGGCCGCTTTCCGCGGCCATGCGAACAGCCTCGTCCCAATCGGTCGCCAGCGGGATCGCGATCATCTGGGTGCGGGGTGTCATGATCTGCGCCACGCGGACCTCGTCGAGTCCGATGACGCCCCGGATCATGTCGCGAGCGGTCCCTTCGATGTGGCCTTCGCGATGCGCCTCGTCAACGACCAGCCGTAGTTCGTCCTGCGGACGCTCGCTCGCCGCATCATCACCGCCCTGGCCCACGGGGGCGCGACCAATCGCCGCCGCCAGGCTGCCGAGGAGCCGCACGACAGGACCGAGCAGGCCGATCACGGGGCGCCACAGCCGCCACGTCGCCACCACGATCCACGGCCCCGCGAACTTCGTCACCAGCATCGGCACGACCACGAGCACGAGCCACACGATCGCGATCCATCCGCCGACGGCCGACACCTTGAGCGCCAGCAGGCCCCCGGAAGCTGCCAACAGGCCACGGGCAGCCAGCAACGTGGCGACGACCGCCGCGATCACCACCACCGACGCCGCCACGAAGGCGATCGTCTCGCTCCCCGCCACGATCTCGTCGTAGTGGGACGGCACGCCGGCACGCCGGCAGAGATCCTGGATGCGATGCCGCTGGGCGCCGCGGACACTGCGGGCCTGCACGGCTGCCAGACTGGCCAGCATCAGCAGAAGCAGGGCCGTTTCGAGTCCGAGGGATTCCGCGGCATTCATGGGCCGTTGCCTGCGGCTCTCGTTCGCGGGGGAACCGGCAGTCCACAGGCCTTCATCACCGCCCGCTCGCGGGCCCGCATCTGACGGCACTCGGCCGGCGTGTGATCGTTGTAGCCGGTGAGATGCAGGAGACCGTGGACGATGTAGTAGGCGAGCTCCTGGCGGGGCGTCCAGCCGACGGCACGGGCCATGCGGCGGGCCGTCTCCGTGCTGACCACGATGTCGCCCGTCAGGACGCGGGCCCGCGGCGGGCCGGCGGTGCCCGCGGCGAGATCGAACGTGATCACGTCGGTGGGGCCTGGCTTCCCGAGCCAGCGACGATGGACCGCTGCGATCCGCCGATCGTCAACCAAGATGACGCCGATCTCAGCCTCTTCGATACCTTCGGCAACCAGCGCCCTGCGGACCAGCCGCTCCAGGCCGCGGGCCGAGACCCGCATCAGTTTTTGCCGGTCGCTCACATCGACGACGAGCGTCGATGAAGGCAGCTGGGGAACAACGCGGCCGCGGAGTTGGGACACTACGCGGTCCTCTGGTCTGGATATTTGACGCGACCGTGATACACCGCCGTGAGGCTCTTCACCAGACTCCGCTCGATGAGTTCGAGTTCCTCGAGCGTCAGGCCGCATTCGTCGAACTGGCCGTCGAGTAGCCGCTTCATGGCAAGATCGTGCACAAGGCTGGCGATGCGGGCGGGCGTGGGCTCGGTGAGGGCGCGACTGGCACTCTCGACCGCGTCGGAAAGCATCAGCACCGCCGATTCCCGCGAACTCGGCTTGGGACCAGGGTAGCGGAAGTTCTGTTCGTCGACTTCGGTTCCGTTGGGATCGGTCTGCGAGAGTTCGGTCGCGCGTCGGTAGAAGAACTCCACGAGAGTCGTTCCGTGGTGTTCGGCGATGATGTCGACGATCGGCTGGGGGAGGTTGTATTGCCGCGCGAGCTCCACGCCCTCTTTGACGTGGGCGATGATGATCAGCGTGCTCATCGCCGGCACGAGTGATTCATGCCGGTTTTCCTGTCCCTGATTTTCGATGAAGTAGGCGGGTTTGAGCATCTTGCCGGAGTCGTGGAAATAGGCGCCCACCCGCACAAGCAGCCCGCGGGCGCCGATCGCCTCGGCGGCGGCCTCGCCGATGCTCGCCACGTTGATCGAATGGTTGTAGGTGCCCGGAGCGCGGCGCACGAGTTCCTGCAGGAGCGGATGGGCCACGTCGCCGACCTCCAGCAGGCTCAGATCGGTGAGCACGCCAAACGAGCGTTCGATGAACGGCAGCAGGCCGGTCATCAGAAAACCGGCCAGCAGCGTCCACACGCCGGTGCGGCCGGCCTCGTAGAGCAGTTGCACATCGAAAGGCCGCTCCTCCAGAAGATTGGATCCGATCTGGGTGGCGAACGCGACAGCGCCGGCCCACAACCCCACGTAGATGAGTTTGCTGCGGCTGCGGATCCGGCCCATCCAGAAGACCATCGCCGCCGCGGCCGCGGAGAGCGTCACGTGGTCGGCCAGGCCGCGGCCAAGCCCGACCACCACGACGAGCGCCACCTCGGCAGCCAGCAGCAGCGCCAGATCTTCGTCGTAGGCGATCGCCACGGTCATGGCGAATACCAGCAGCGGCACGATCTCGGCCCGCCACGCTTCGCCCGCCGACAGGAGGCAAAGCACGACGGTCACCGCGGAGAGTCCCACCAGCGTGGCCACGTGCCCGAGATCGTCGAGCACCTCACGATGGTGGAGGTGGATGTAGAATCCCGACAGTGCAAACATCGCCGCAAACAGGCCAAACAGCGACAGGGCCCGGCCTACCCTTTGTCGAGCATCCTGCTGGCGGACGTATTCCTCGTGCTCACGCTCGAGGAGTTGCACGTCGTTGGCCTTCATCGGCACGCCTGGATCGGCCAGCAGATCGCCCGCTGCATAACGGACGAACTGCTGGGGCGTCTTTTCGACCGCCTCCTTTTTGGCCTTGGCCGTCGCGTCGCGGTCGATCTCGAGCGTTCCCGCCAGTCGCGGCTCAAGCCAGGAGAATACCCTGCTGGCCAGCGGCCCCTCTCCGAGTTCCTCGTCGAGCCGTGTCCGCAGCCGAACCTTCGCCTCGCCCTGCAGCACGTCGGCGACCTGCGCCCGCGTGACCTCAGTGGTGTTGCCCAGCGGATGGACGTCGATCTCCGTCTGGCTCCCTTCGTCGATGCCGTGCTGGATCTTCTCGAGTACGCCCATGCTCGCCACATCAGCGAAGCTGCGATCGATCGCCTTTTCGCATTCGAGCAGCCGCTCCTTCGTGTCGATGCGGGCCCGAAACCGTTGGAAGGCCTGGCCCGCCTCGAGCACCCGGTTGTCCGGCTGCGTGGCAGGTTTGGAGACCGCGTCGGCCGACTCCGCAGCGGGCTTCTTTTCGGCATCGGCATCAGGCGTGGCCGTGGCATCAGGGGGGTCCGGCGCAAGCGGCGGTTCGCGGACCGCCGGCTTCTCCGCGGCGGCCACCAGGGCATCGATCACCGGGGCGGCTTCGGGGGCGAACTCCAGCCAGGCCGCCCGCGATGACGCCGTGACCGCGTCTGCCGCCGCGATCTCCGCGAGGCGGTTCTTGAGGCCGTCACGCAGCCGCACGATCGGCGCCTTGTCCTGCGAGTAGACCACCCGAACCTGCGCCGCGGCGCGCTCCTGGGCCGTGCGGGTCCGCTCCCCGTCGGGCTTTTCGAAAGGCACGCGGGCCACCACGCCCCGGGGCGACACCATCCCTGCGCGAAAGGGAAACGGCTCCGACCAGCCGTGCATGAGCATGAGCAGCACGAGGGCCGCTCCCAGGCAGAGGGCAAGCCGGAGGAGCACCTCGGATCGCGACACGGTCTCCAGCAGCGTGCCCCAGAAGCCGTGGGGCACCTCGACGGAGGAGCCACGCTTGATGCGGCGACGATAGGAGGATGGGGCGATGTTCATGGGGCGTCAGTCGCCGTAGGCCTCGACGATCCGCTGGACGAGCGGATGGCGGACGATGTCGATCCCGCCGAGTTGCACCCGCCCACAGCCGCGGACGCGTTCCAGCCGCTCCATCGCATCGACCAGACCGCTTCGGCGGTTGGGTGGCAGATCGATCTGAGTGGTGTCTCCGGAGATCACCATCTTGGAGCCGACGCCGAGCCGCGTCAGAAACATCTTCATCTGCGCGACGGTGGTGTTCTGCGCCTCGTCGAGGATGATGAAGGCGTTGTTGAGCGTGCGGCCCCGCATGTAGGCCAGCGGGACCATCTCGACGACATCCTGCTCCGTGAGCCGTTTGAGCAGTTCGTAATCCATCATCTCCCGCAGTGCGTCGAGCAACGGCCGCAGGTAGGGATTGATCTTGGCCTGCAGGTCGCCCGGCAGGTAGCCGAGGCTTTCCCCCGCCTCGACGGCCGGCCGCACGAGCACAATCTTGCGAACCTGTTCGGTCCGCAGCGCCGACACCGCCATCGCCACGGCCAGAAAGGTCTTGCCGCTGCCGGCCGGCCCGCTGCAGACCACGACATCGTGCTCGCGGATCGCCTTCACATAAGCGGCCTGTCCTGCGGACCGGGGCTGCACCTGTTTGTCCGGACGATGCACTTCGATCGGGTCGCGTGGCACCGTCTGCGAGGTGCCCGTGGCTGCCGACAGCAGTTCGGTGACGTCGGCGATCTCGACGGTCCCATGCTCACGGGCGATGCGGTCGAGTTGCTCGAAGATCTCGGCGGCACGCAAAACGGCCGCCTCCTCGCCCTCGATCTGGATCGAATCGTCGCGGGCCGAAACGCCAACCCCGAGGGCTGACCGGATCCTGCGAAGGTGTTGGTCCCGTGGCCCGAAGACGGCGACAAGACGCTTCGAATCGACAACCGCGATAGACGTGCGGGACATCGAAGCCCGTGGCGTGTGACACACCAACGGTCTTTAGAGGGAAGCGGGACAATAGATGGAGTATACCCGCTCCGGGGCCAACAGGCCCATAGCCTGTTTTGTGCGGAGAATCCGGCCTTCAACGGCCGCCGAGCACCCACAACAGCCAGGCCACCGGGGCGGCGAAGAGGAGGGAATCGATGAGATCGAGAAACCCGCCGAGGCCGCCCAGCGTTCTGCCGGAGTCCTTCGCCCCGCACTCCCGCTTGAGCAGCGATTCCGCCAGATCGCCCATCATGGCGGCGAGTCCCACGCAGAGTCCGAAGGCGAGCCAGCCGCCCCACGGCCGCGACGGTCCGGCGTTGCCGAACTGCTCGAGCACGATCCATGCGGCTGCAGACGACCCGACGAGGGCCGCGACGGCCCCCTCCCATGTCTTGCCGGGGCTGAGGCTCGGCGCCATCCGATGCCTTCCCAGCAGCGTGCCACCCAGATAGGCCGCGATGTCGCCCGCCTTTGTCACTGCGACAAGACTCACGAGCGGCAGCATGCCCAGATGCCCTGGACCGGTCTGCTCCGGTCCGAGGTTCTCCCGACACAAGAGCCGCAGGCTCACGATGCAGGCCAGCGGCAGCCCAATGAACGCGACCGTGAAGGCACCCGCAGCCAGTCGCTCGATCGTGGCTCCGTTGGGACTGTACGTGGCGATCTCCACGATGAACAGCGCGATGATCGAGAAGATGACCGTGATCGCCGGCCAGCCCATCGCAGCAGCCGGCGACGCCGCGGACGACGCCGCGGCAAAGGCCTCGGCGCCGGCTGCTGCAGAGAGCACCACCGCCACCACGGCCGGTCGCAGCAGCCACGCCGGCAGTCGGACCTCTCTCGCCGCGAAGAGCCGAACGATCTCGGTGACACTTCCGACCGCCAGCACAATCGCCACCGGCAGCAGCCACCAGGCGGGCATTGCGCCGCCGAGGCCGATCGAGTCTGCCCAGGCGAGCGTCGCGAAGGCGGCTGTGATCAGGCCGGCGAAGACAACGCGAGACCCGAAGGAGCGAACCATAGCACGCCGAGACGTGCCGGCCTGTAGCGGAGACGTGCGCCCCGTCGACGCATGCGCAGCGGATGGATGCCCAGACGATGCTCGTTCGGGGGTCACGGTTGACTCAGCCCTCCGAAGCGTCGCTCGCGGCTGGCGAACGAGGCGATCGCGGCATCGAGCTGCGGCTCGGCGAAGTCTGGCCAGCAGACGTCTGTGACCCACAACTCGGCATAGCTGATCTGCCAGAGCAGGAAGTTGCTCACCCGCATTTCGCCCGCGGTGCGGATGAGGAGATCGGGGTCGGGCATGCCGGCGGTGTCGAGCCTCGCCGCAACGGCCGACTCGTCGATTTGGAGCGGATCGATCAGTCCGTCACGGGCCTCCTCGGCCAGCGCCCGCGCCGCGTCCACGATTTCGCCCCGCGAGCCGTAGTTGATGGCCAGGCAGAGATGGAGCCTGTCATTGCCGGCCGTGAGGGCGACGGTGCGATCCAGTTCCTCGAGCGTGGACGCGGGCAATCCCTCCCGGCGGCCGATCATCGACAGGCGAATCCGCTCACGCATCAAGAGCGGCCGTTCCTCGATCAGGTATTGCTCGAGCAGTTCCATGAGAAGTTCGAGCTCGTGGGCCGGACGCCGCCAGTTCTCGCTGGAGAGGCAATAGAGCGTGAGCTGCTCGATGCCCAACCGGGCGGAGTGCTCGGTAATCCGCCGCACGCTCGCCACGCCACGCCGATGTCCCTCGATCCGCGGCAGCCCGCGTTGCACGGCCCAGCGTCCATTGCCGTCCATGATGATGGCGACGTGCCGGGGCAACCGGTCGGCCTTGGCGTCCCGGTCGGCGGCTTCGGCCTGGGGAGGAACCGGCGATTCGTCCGCAGTGCCAGCCTGGCCTGTCATCAGGCGTTCGCCGGTGTACGTGACTGGGGGCGTGGCCATGGTTTCTGCTGCTGTTCGTTGCGGTCGCAGAAGATCGTCTGCTCGCGGTCGGGGCCGACCGACACGATCGCCACCGGCCGCCCGAGCAGCTCTCCGATCCTGGCAAGATACCCTTTCGCGGCTGCGGGCAGGGCATCGTAGCTGCGGTACGTCGAAAGGTCGTCCTGCCAGCCGGGCAGCGTCTCATAGACAGGCTCGGCTTTTTTGAGATCATCGACATGGCTGGGGAAGTGGCTCGTCTGCCTGCCATCCACCGTGTAGGCGGTGCAGATCTTCAGTTCATCGAGACCGCCCGGCACGTCGAGCAGCATCACGGCCAGTTCATCCACGCCCGACAGCCTGGCGGTGTAGCGGGCGGCAACGGCGTCGAACCAGCCGCACCGCCGGGGTCGCATGGTCACCGTGCCGTATTCACGACCTCGTTCGCGGAGGTGTTCGCCGATGGGGTTGGTCTGTTCGGTGGGCATCGGCCCGCCGCCGACCCGCGTTGAATAGGCCTTCACGACGCCGATCACCCGCTCGATCCATCGCCCCGGGATCCCGGAGCCGCTCGCCACGCCGACGCCGGATGAGTTGCTGCTGGTGACGAATGGGAAGGTGCCGTGGTCGATGTCGAGCAGCGCTCCCTGCGCCCCCTCGAAGAGCATGCGGCTGCCCCCCTCGATGGCGTCGAGCAGGTAGGCCGTGGTGTCGAACACGTACGGCCGCAGCCGTTCCGCATACTGCATGGTTTGGTCGTAGATCGCAGCGGCGTCGAGCAGGTCCGGCTTGCCAGCCCCGCCCGCCTGCCAGCCCGACAGCAGCCGGTTCTTGATGCCCACGATGTGTTCGAGGCGGCCTCGGAACTCATCGCGGTAGAGATCGCCGAGGCGGATCGCCAACGAGCGCCCCACCTTGTCGCGGTAGCAGGGGCCGATGCCGCGGCCGGTCGTGCCGATCGCCTCGCCCCCCGACAGACTGCCGTCGAGTTGCTTGTCTTCGGCCACGTGCCACGGAAACACGAGGTGGGCCCGGTCGCTGATCCGCAGCTTGCCTTCGACCCGCACGCCGCGGCCTTCGAGCATATCGATCTCCCGGATCACGCTGGCTGGATCGAGGGCCACGCCGCCGGTGATGACGCAGGTGACGTTGTCGCGGAGGATGCCGCTGGGAATGAGGGACAGCTTCCAGGTCTGGCCGTTGGAGACGACGGTGTGGCCGGCGTTGGCGCCGCCCTGATAGCGGACGACGATCTCGTGGTCCTCGGTGAGGATGTCGACGAGCTTGCCTTTGGCTTCGTCACCCCACTGCAGACCGATAACGCATGTGCCGGGCACGGAAGGAGGTCCTCGCTGAAAGGAGAAGGAGAAAACGGCTCGCCTGGGGAGGCTGCCGAACCGAGGCCTCCCCTCAGAGTCTAAAACCGCGGAAACTGCGGTCAAGCCGGGGGTTCTATGACCCGCTGGCGGCGGTTCGGGGCTGCCCTTGCCCCGAGAGCCGGACGTTCGCTCCGGCATCCTGCCTCCGCTCACTCGATGCTGACTGCGCTCCGGCATCCTGCCTGCGCTGGTCAGCAACGCCGGCTCTCTGGGCAAGGGCAGCCCCTTACGGATGATTCCGATTCCATAAAAGCCCCCGGCGGAAGCCGGGGGACTCCGTGGTAGATTTGCGGCATGAAACCCTCCCCCGGCATCGTCCACCATGTCACCGCCGCCGACCGCGGCCAGACGGTCGCGGCCTTTCTCCGCGCCAAGCTGACCGCGGGTGACTCCGGCGCGGCGAGCTGGTCGCAAGTACAAAAGCTCGTGCGGTCGCGGCGGGTGATGATCCACGGCAACATCTGCACCGACACGGCGCGGCGGCTCAAGGATGGCGAGGTGGTGAAGGTGCTCGCCGCGGCCGCGGCCGCGCCACCAAAGGCCGACGATGTGCGGGTCGTCCATCTCGACGATCAGGTCGTGGTGGTGGACAAGCCGACCGGCATCACCACCACGCGGCACACCGAGGAACTCTCCTGGCCGACGCGGCGGCGGCAGGTGCAGCCGACGCTCGACGAACTGGTGCCCGACGCCATCTCGAAGCATCTCTTCGCCCGTCACGGCGCCCGCGGCAACAAAAAGCCCCGCCACATCCCGCCGGTGCGGGCGGTGCACCGGATCGATCGCGAGACGAGCGGGCTTGTCGTGTTTGCCCGCACGGTTCCGGCCGAGCGGATCCTCGCTGAACAGTTCCGGGCCCATACGACGCACCGGCGGTATCTCGCGATCTGCGTGGGGCGGGTCGGGGCAGGCACGATTCAGACGAATCTCGTCCGTGATCGCGGTGACGGCCGTCGCGGGTCGTCCGAGACAGAGGAAGGAAAGCGGGCCGTTACCCACGTGCAGCCCGTCGAGCATTTCGGCGACGCCTTCACGCTCGTCGAGTGCCGGCTCGAGACCGGCCGCACCCACCAGATCCGTATCCATCTTGCCGAGATCGGCCACCCGGTCTGCGGCGAGCGGGTCTACTCCGCCCCGCGGCACATGAAAGTGGAGGACACGTCGCAGGCCCCGCGGGTGATGCTGCATGCCGCCGAACTGGGATTCGTGCATCCTGAAACAGGGGTCGATCTCCGCTTCGAAAGCCCGCTGCCCGCCGACATCAAAAGGCTGCTCGACCGACTGCGTTCGTTGCGTGGGCGGGTGGCAGGCGGATAGCATCTCAGTCATGGAAACCGTCCGCTTTCGGCATGCCCACTTTTCGGCGCGGTTCCCCGTAGACTGCCTCTACGCGCCGTCGCATTTTTGGATGCGGCCCGCGGATGGCCGGCCCATCGACGACGTGGGAACTCTCGATGCTCGCGGCGACACGCCGCGGCTCTGGCACGTCGGCTTCACGAAGTTTGCCACGCGGATGCTCGGCGAACTGGTGGAGATGGTGCTCGAGGTGAAGCCGGGCCAGACTGTCGCCGGCGGCGAGCGGCTCGGCACCGTCGAGGGCTTCAAGGCGGTGAGCGAACTCTTCTGCGTGGTCGATGGGACGCTGCAGTCGGCCAATCCGGCGCTCACCGCCGAAGCGTGCCTCACGCATTCGGACCCCTACGGCGCCGGCTGGCTCTATGCGGTGCAGGGCACGCCCACGCCGGGCCATCTCGACGTCCACGGCTACATCGCGCTGCTCACCGCGACGATCAATCAGCTGCAGGCATCCCGCTATAGTGATGGCGACGGGCATACTCACGAGATGCCCACCCCATCTGCCGAGTCTGAACCGGGAGACGATGTGTGACCGTCGCGACAGCACGCTACATCATGGTCGGCGGCTTTCTCGGGGCCGGCAAGACGACGTCGATCCTGCGGCTGGCCGACTGGCTCACCGCCCGTGGCCTCCGCGTGGGGCTGGTCACAAACGATCAGGGTGGAGGGCTCGTCGATACGGCGCTCGCCGCGGCCCACCGCATGCCCGTCGAGGAGATCGTGGGCGGTTGCTTCTGCTGCCGGTTCACGTCATTGGTCGAGGCGGCCGAGTCGCTCGTGCGGGAAACCGCACCCGACGTGCTGATCGCCGAGCCGGTCGGGAGCTGCACCGACCTCGTGGCGACGGTGACGCTGCCGCTGGAGCAGATCTACGGCGACCGGTTCGCGGTGGCGCCGATGAGCGTGGTGGTCGATCCGCTGCGGGCCGAACGCGTGCTGGGGCTTGCCGACGCGAAACTCTCCGAGCACGTTGGCTACATCTATCGCAAGCAGCTGGAAGAGGCGGAGATCGTCGCCATCAACAAGTGCGACCTCGTTGATGCCCCGCGGCTCGAACGACTGCGGACAGCCCTCGCGGCAGTGAACCCGCGGGCATCCGTCCTGGAATGCTCAGCCCGCGCCGGCACAGGCCTCGAGCCTTGGTTTGCACGGCTGCTGGCCGACGCATCGCAGGCGGCGGCGATCGCCGAGATCGATTACGACCGCTATGCGCTCGGGGAGTCGCTTCTCGGCTGGCTCAATGCCGAAGTGCGGATCGGGGCGGCTGATGCGGCTGAGTTTGACGGCAACACGCTGCTCGTAGCGATCCTCTCGCAGATCCGCGAGGCACTCGCCGCCAGCGGCCACGAAATCGCGCATCTCAAGGGCACGCTCGCGATCGAGGGTGATCCCTACGAACTCGCCGCCGCGAATCTCGTCCGCACTGCCGACGTGGCCCACCTCTCGCATCGGCTCGCTGAGCCGGTGGATATCGGCCGGTTGCTCGTGAACCTGCGGGCCGAGGCCGACCCGGCAGACCTGGAGCGGGCGGTGCGGGCAGCGGTATCGGCCGCGGCGGCAAACGTGCCGCACGAGGTCATGCATCTCGAACACTTCCGCCCGGGCAGGCCGGTTCCGACCCACCGGATCCCTGCGCGGGTATAAATGGGGACGGGAGCGACAACCCAACAGCCGCTGAGATTTCCTCGCTGGCGCGTCGGGCTTGCATGGGAGTGGGCCGCGCGTGCCTCACTGCATCATCCAAGCCCGCACCGCTAGCAAGGGAATGCGGATGGCCTTACGGGAACGCGACGCGGATTCCCTCGCTGGCGCGTCGGGCTTGCATGGAGCGAGGTTGCTCGCTGCTTGAAATCATCCATACTTCTGAATGCCATGAAATTACTCCCACGCCTACCCCCGATGATCCTCCCCCAGATGGCCGGCCACATGCTGTCGTCGGTGGCGCCCAACTGCCTCTGGAAATTCGGCTGGAATTTTGGCGTGAAGGGGCTGATCGCCGTCGAGAAATTCAAGGCGAGACAGCGTCGCGGAGTCGTCTTCCCCCCGTTCCTCCATCTCTCGATCATCAATTCCTGCAACCTCAAGTGCCAGGGCTGCTGGGTTGACGTCCAGGCGCCGCGGACGATGGTGCCGTTCGAGACGCTCGATGCACTCATCCGTGACGCGAAGGCGCACGGCAACGTGTTCTTCGGGCTGCTCGGGGGGGAGCCATTCCTCCACCCGCGGCTGCTCGACCTGCTGGCCGCCCACCCCGATTGCTACTTCCAAATCTTCACCAACGGCCAGCTGATCACGCCCGAGGTGGCCCGCCGCCTGCAGTCTCTCGGCAACGCCACGCCGCTGGTGAGCATCGAGGGTGACGCTGCGACGAGCGACATCCGTCGCGGCAGCCGTCAGGTACTCGACCGGTCGCTGCGTGGCCTCGAAATCTGCCTCGAGGCTCGACTGATCACGGGCGTGGCCACGAGCCTCTGTCGCTCCAACATCGACACCATGCTCACCGAAGAGTGGCTCCGGCGGCTGATCGACCTGGGCGTGCACTATGCCTGGTTTCATGGCTATCGCCCGGTTGGCCCCGAGGCGTCGCCGGAACTGGCGCTCACGCCCGACCAGCTCGTTCGCGTGCGAAAGTTCGTGGTGGAGCAGCGGGCGAGGCTTCCGATCGCCATCGTCGATGCCTACTACGACGACAAGGGAGACGCGCTCTGCCCGATGGCGGTCGGCCTCACGCACCATGTCGGCCCGTCGGGCGGTATCGAACCCTGCCCCATCATCCAACTGGCGGTAGAAAAGGTCGGCACGGGATCGTTCTACGAGCAGGTGACGCAGTCGGCATTTTTGAAAGACATGCGTGACGCGGCAGCCCAACACAGCCGCGGCTGCGTGGTGCTCGAGAATCCGCGTCTGATCCTCGAGATCGCCGACCGCCACGGGGCGCACGACACGACCCAGCGTGGCACCGCCCGCCAGGAGCTGCTGGCGATGACGCCCCGGTCGAGCCAGGATCTCCCGGGCCGCGAAATTCCGGAGAAGCACTGGATGTATCGTTTTGCGAAGCGGTATTGGTTCAACGACTTCGGTACGTATCCGACGGCGGGAAGGATCCACCCATGACCGAGCCACACCCACAGGCAGAAACGGCCGCCATGCTGGCCGACGACGCCGCGCGGATCCTCTATTGCCGCTGCGCGTATGCACAGGTGGTACCGGCCGCCGTGAAGGATGCCGTGCTCGAGGGCCTCGCGGCGGCGGGCCGTGGCTTTGAAATGGTGCCCGATCTCTGTGAGATGGCCGCCCGTCGCGATCCGCACCTGGCAGAACTGGCCCGTGGCGATCGTCCGCTCAGGATATTCGCCTGCTGGCCCCGGGCCGTGCAGGGGCTCTTCGCCCTTGCCGATGCACCGCTGCCGAAGCAGGGCGTGGAGATTCTCAACATGCGGACCGATACCGCGGAGGCCGTGCTGGCCGGCGGGCTCGCGACTCCCGACGGAGCCCGATCATGATTGCTGAAGCGTTGCTTCCGCCGCGGGTGGTCGTCTACGAGGGTGCCGGGGCCATACCGCTGCCCGCGACCGACCGAGCCAGCATCTTCGCGTCGCTTCTCGACCGCGGGTATGCCGTCACGCGGGCCGGAGCGGCTGCGGCCGACCTCCAGGCCGGCGGCGCATTGATCGTGATCGGCTGTTTTCCTGACGGGCCGCCCGTAGTGAGTGATCCCAGTGGACGGTGTGACGTTACGATTCGCGATGTCACGGGGCTGTCGGTCGGCGAGACCGTCGCCGCCGTCGAAGAGGCCCGGGGCGAGCGGCGGATGAACCGGCCGCCGGAGGCGTCTGCCGTCGCCAACGGACCGATCGCCAACACAGCCGAGACGTGGAAGCCGTGGTTTCCGGTGATCGACACGGCTCGGTGCACCAACTGCATGCAGTGCCTGAGCTTCTGCCTGTTCGACGTCTACGGCGTGGCGACCGACCACACGCTGCGTGTCGAGAACCCGGCCAACTGCAAGGTCAACTGCCCAGCCTGCTCGCGGGTCTGCCCCGAGGTGGCGATCATGTTTCCGAAGTATCACGCGGGCCCGATCGACGGCGGACCGGTGGCGGAATCGGACGTTCACCGCGAGAAGATGAAGGTTGATATCTCCGCGCTCCTCGGCGGCGACATCTACGCCAAGCTCAGGGAGCGGAGCGCTGACGCCAAGACCAGGTTTTCCAAGGAGCGGAGTGCCGATCAGGCGCTGAGCGAACGGCGGCGGTGCCTCACGAAACTCGCCGACGCGGCCCAAATCCCCCGCGAGGTGCTCGATGCCCTGCCATCTCCCGAGGAGATTCAGCGGCGGGTCGAGGCGGCGGCTGCCCGGGCGTCTGCCGCGAAAGAGGCGGCTGGAGCTGCTGATGCGGGTGGGACGGCCTGACGAAGACCGCGTGAAACGGCATACTGTGCTTTCCCCAGGAGAGGTGCCCGCGATGTCCACCGCAGACCCAGCGACGATTGCGCTTGCGATCCTGCCGCCACCGGTGCCGCCGGCGGTGATCCGGTCGCGGCCGCCGCAGGCCGGCATCCCCCCGACGAAGGCGGATCGCGATGCCCTCCGCGATGCCGTGCGTCGCGGGATGACCCATGACCGGGCCGTGCCTCCACTGGGCATGGAGGAACTTCGGCGGCGGGCGACCGCCGCGCTGGCCGTCGCTGGCCTGTCGGAATCGTTTCTCGATTACGCGGTCGTCACGGTCAATAACGAGTCGTGGCGCGACGCCCTCGCTGCTGTGCCCTTCGAGCGCCGGCTCCTGCTCATGCCCAAGTGCCTGCGGGTGGAGAACCGCTGCCCGGCGCCCTTCGACGAATTCGGCCTGCTGTGCAAGCAGTGCGGCCTCTGCTCGATCCAGGATTTCCAGGCGGAGGCCGAGCGGCTTGGCTACGCGGTGCTCGTGGCCGAGGGCTCGGCACTGGTGATGGCGATGGTGCAGACCGGCACGATCGAGGCGATCGTCGGCGTGAGCTGCATGGCTGTGCTCGAAAAGACATTTTCGCACGTGCAGGCGGCGGCGATTCCGGCAGTGGCCGTGCCGCTCCTGCAGGACGACTGCATCGATACGACGGTCGATGTGGACTGGGTCTGGGACTACATCCACCTCGAGGCGGCCGACCGGTCGCGTCGGCTCGATCTCGGCGGCTTGCACGACACCGTGAAGACGTGGTTCGAACGGCCGGCGCTCGATCGGCTGATGGGGCCTCCGGTGGGCCATGCCGAGGAGATCGGCCGGGAGTGGCTGGCTGTCGGCGGCCGACGCTGGCGGCCTTTTCTGGCTGCGGCCGTGTTCGAGGCATTGCGGCCTGTTGACGGCGACGAGAAGCACGATGGGATCAAGCCCCACGACACCCACGCGATCGACGCGATCCAGCGGATCGCCGTGGCTGTGGAGTGTTTTCACAAGGCGTCGCTCGTCCACGACGACATCGAGGACGGTGATCTGGAGCGGTATGGCGAGCCGACGCTCTGCGGAGCGCACGGCGTGCCGATTGCACTCAACGTGGGCGACCTGCTGATCGGCGAGGGCTACCGTTTGCTGGCGGAGTCGGGGCTCGATGCCGATCGCATCCGCGCCGCCGTTCGGGAGGCCGCCGGCGCGCAGCGGCTGCTCTGTCAGGGGCAGGGCGCCGAACTCGCCTGGAGCCGAAATCCCTCGCAGTTGGCCAGCCGCCAGGTGCTGGAGATCTTCCGGCTTAAGACATCGCCCGCGTTCGACGTGGCGCTGCAACTGGCTGCCATCGGCGCCGGCCGGGCGGACGAGGTCTCCGATGCCTTGCGGGCTTACAGCGAGGCGGTGGGCATCGCCTACCAGATCAAGGATGACCTTGAAGACATGCTCGATGACGCGGGCCTTGTCAGCAATGTCGAGTCGCGGCCGAGCGTGGTGCTCGCTCTCGCGGCCGAACGGGCTCGCGGCGACGACCGCGAGATGCTCGCGGCCATCAACTCGGGAAAACCCCATCCCGCCGCCACGCCCGACCGTCTCCGCGAGGCGATCCGCACGGCCAAGGCCGACGAGAAGGCGGCGCTGCTGCTCGAGAGCTACAAGGAGCAGGCGGTGCGGGCCCTCGAGGGCCTCTCCGATGCGACGCTGAAGGGGCTGCTGCGGCGGGTGCTGGCGAAGATGTTCAACGAGCTCACCTTCGAGGGCTACTGCCGCGAGCAGGAGGCGAAAGTGGCCCGCGAGAACGGCGCCGGGCTACAGTCAGCCGCCGCGAGCCCGGCTGCGACGGCATGAGCCAGCGACTGCAGATGCTGCAGGTGGCCCGCCTCGCCCGGCGGACGCTCGGCGAGGCGACTGAACTCGTGGTGTCGTTTCTCCAGTCGCTCGCGACCCCAGGCGGTGGCTACTGCAATCGCGGCGGCCGGCCCGATCTCTACTACACGTCGTTTGCACTCGATGCACTGCTGGCTCTCGAGGCCCTGCCTGCTGGCAACGAGCAGGCCGCGGCGACCCGCTGCTATCTCGATGCGTTTGGCGACGGCAGCAGGCTCGA
>CAMCQY010000016.1 GCA_945877135.1 Candidatus Kuenenia stuttgartensis | reverse complement strand
GAAATCTGCGACAGAATCTTCTCCGCATCCTCGCGGCGGCCCAGCTTGTAGTAGACCCATGCCAGGGTGGTGAGCGCGTTGGCCTGATGCGGCGAGCCCTCCCGGTGCATCGCGACGTTGGCCTCGGCCATCTCGAGCGCCCGCTGCCGCGACTCCTTGTCGTCGGTCTCGACGAGCACCAGCGCCAGTGAGTTGCCCGCGGGGAAGTTGCCGGGCGACTGCACGTGCGCCTCGTTGAAGAATCGCTCGGCCGTCTTGTAATCGCGGGCGACGCGGGCGATCGCCCCGCGGACGACCTTTGCCTCGAGGCTCTTGGGATCGAGTTTGAGCGCGTTGTCGGCATTGATGGTGGCCGCCGGGAGATCGTTCTGCCCCACATACCACTGCGCCGTGGCAAGCAGCACCGCCGGGTCTTGTGGCGCCGACTTGATCGCCTGCTCGATCAGCTTCTTGGCCGTATCGCGTTGCTTCGCATCGTCGTAGAGCCGGGCCATCGCCAGCTCCGGATGAACCGCTTTCTCGTCGAGCTTTTTCGCCTCGCGGAACTCAGCGAGTGCCTCCTCTGGCTTGCCCAACTGAAACAGCACGATCCCTTGTCGTTGGCGGGCGCTGGCATTGTCGGGATCGAGTTCGAGCCAGGCGGCGAGATGCTTCTGGGCGGCGTCCCACTGCTTTCGCGACTCGGCCACGGCAGCGCTTCCGGCGTGGCAACGAATCTCGAAGTCACGCTTCCGCTTGGCATTCTCGCTGAACGCGGTGGTGAGCGTCGTCGCCTTGGAAAACAGCACGTCTGCATCGGTGATGCGGCGATCCTGGAATGCGAGATCACCCAGCATAAGGTAGGGCTCGGGGTCGCCAGGAAACTTGACCGCGGTGTCTTCCAACTCGCCACGCGCCGGCTGCAACTGGTTCACACCCAGCCACAGCACCGCCATCATGACTCCCGGGGGGGGCAGCTTGGGATTGTTCGACCGGGCTCGCTCCAGCAGGGCTCTGCAGCCGACGATGTCGCGATCGCGGAAGCGGCCGATGGCGTTGTTGATGTCTCCGTATTGGGCGTCGTCTGAGACGGCCTTGCCGACGAGCGTCTGGGCCGTGATCTGGCCGTAGGCAGGGCTTGACGCCCCGCAGGCTGGCAGCAAGATGACTGCCAGGACAACGCAACGGGATACAGAAAACAGTGCGGATCGCCTGACCATCGGGAGAATCTCCAGCGGAGGTACCGCCCAAGAGATTGCGTCCATAAAAGTTCCGGGCGGTGTCTGCTACTGTATCCGCAGAGCCCGAATTTTACCACGTTTCGCCAGGGTGCGGTCGGGAGAGGATCGATGCTTGGAGCAGTCTTCGAACGCGAAGTGCAGGCGGTGCCGCGGGCGCGGGGGCTGTATGCGGCACGGGCCGTCTACTGCGGCGCACTGCTGGGCATTGTTGCCACCTGTTGGCTGGTGGTCACGGGCACGCAAACCGTAACCACGGCCGGCGACACCGCCCGGTTCGGCGCCACGCTGCTGCGGATCCTGGCACCCCTGCAGCTCTCGCTGGCCATGCTTGCTGCCGCCATGACCAGCACCGTGGCCGTGACCTCGGAGAAGGATCGGCGCACGCTCGAACTCCTGCTCATCAGCCAGCTCAGCGACGGCCAGCTTGTTCTGGGCAAGTTGGCCGGCAGCCTGCTGCGGGTCATGCTGCTGCTCCTCGCAGCAGTGCCGGTGTTCGTGATTGCGTCACTGTTCGGCGGCGTCACCATGCCACAGCTGGCCCGCCTCTTCGTGGTGACCGCCGCGGCGGCGCTGGCGGCGGCGAGCGTGGCCACATGCATCGCGTTCTGGAAAGACACCACGTTTCAGTCACTGGCGATCACCACCTTCGCGCTCGTGGCCTGGGTGGCGGTCGGCGAGGTGGTCGCCAGCCGATTCGGGCCGGTCGTCGGTGCGCAGGTTTCGCCCGCACGGGCAGTGTTTGCGGCACTCGCGCCCGCCGGGGGCACCACGCTGCTGCCGTTCCTCGCCGTCTCGGCAGCGTTGATCGTGGCGGCCAACATCGTGGCGGTGAGCCGCGTGCGGGCCTGGAATACGACCCAGGAGGTGCGGCGTCGGCCCGAGTCGGCGGGCGATGCCGCCCGCGCAGTCTCGGCGAAGCGTCCTTCGCGGGTCGTCTGGGATAACCCAGTGCTCTGGCGGGAAATCTGCACGCGTGCGCACGGCAAGGCAATGCTGCTGGTGCGTCTGGCCTGGCTGCTGCTCTTTGCGGCGGCGGTCGCAGGCATCGTGGCCGAGTCCCGACGGCCGCGGCCCGACGGGCTCGCCGTCGCGGTGGCGGTGGTGCCGATGGCGCTGGCCAGCCTGCTGGCGGTGGCGGCGATGGCCGTCACGAGCATCACCACCGAGCGCGACCGCGGCGCGCTCGACGTCCTGCTCGTGACCGATCTGGAGCCCTCCGAATTCGTCTGGGGAAAACTGCTGGGCGTGCTGGTGGCAGCCCGCGAGATCGTGCTGCTGCCACTGGTGCTCTGCGGCGCGCTGGCGGTGGCCCGGATCACGACGGTTGAAAACGCCATCTACATGGCGCTCGGGCTCGCCGTACTCGTCTTCTTCGCGGCGGTGCTCGGTCTGCACGCGGGCCTCTCGCACGCATCATCGCGGCGGGCAATCGCGGTGGCACTGGGCACTGTGGCGTTTCTGTTTGTCGGCGTGGCCACGGCGATGCGAATCATGGTGGCGTTCGGGTCGAGCTTCGAGCTGCAACTGGCGCCTTTTCTGGCGGTGATCGTCGGCGGTGCGGTCGGCCTCTATGCCGCCCTGTCGGCCCGCAATCCCTCGCCGGCCATCGGCTGGGCCTCGGCGCTCCTACCCGCCCTGACGTTCGTGGCCATCACCGGCTTCCTGCAGGGCAACGCACTGCAGGTCTTTCTGGTGGCCGCGGCGGCCTACGGCTTCGCCACGCTGGCGATGCTCGTGCCGGCGATCGGCGCCTTCGACCTCCTCACCGGCCGAACCACGACCGGCGAGTGAGGCCGGCGAGAGACACCGGGGGTTACTGCCGCAAGACTCCCGCCGGCGTCTCCGCGATGGCAGTCTGCGACCGATCTTCTGCCGCCGCCTGCTCCAGCTTCGCGAGCCGCGTTGCGACGTCTTGTGAGTCGAGCCCCCGCGCCACAGCCTGCCGGTAGCTCTCGATCGCATCGGTCGGCCGATCGAGGGCCTCCTGTGCCATGCCCTCCAGGGCCAGCACCTGCGGCGGGGTCTGGTTTGGCGGATAGCTCTCGCCAAGGATGGCCAGCGTCGCGAGTGCTCGCTGCGGGCGTCCCAGCCGTCGGTAGATCTCCGCGGTGTCGAGGATCAGCTCCCGGTCGTCGGGCGCGATGGCCAACGCGCGATGGTAATCAGCCAATGCCTCCTCGGGTCTGCCTCGGGCCAGCGCCACCTGGCCGTGGAGACGCCAGGCTTTTTCCGAACGCGGCGCCACCCGCACCGCCTCGCGCGACAATCGGTCGGCGTCATCGAGCAGGCCAAGTTCCATGTACATCCGGCCGCCGTCGATACAGAGGCTCGTGTCGCCGGGCGAGAGCCGCAGCGCCTCGGCGATCTGGGTCACCGCCGCCATCCGTTCACCCCGCTGCCAGAGCACGTCGGCGTAGTGCCGCCGCGCGTCCACGTCGGTGGGACAGTTTTTCACCGCCTGTTCCAAAAGCCCCTCCGCTCGCAGCAGATCCTTGCGGTCTGCAGCAGACAGCCCCTCGTTGCAGAGCCGGCGGGCGTCGGCGACCTCCTGAGGCACAGGCCCGGAGCGGGGAATCAAGCGACAGCCCGCCCCGGCGACGACCGCGAGAGCGGCAGCCGCGATGCCGCACACGGTGACGGAAGAAATTCTGGCCATTGAACCGACATCCTCAGCTGCCCGACACCAAGCGGTGCGGACGGGGATCTGGAGGCGGAACAGTAGAATTTCCCGGCTGAAGACACAACGCTTGTCGGCCTTCTGGAGGCTATGTCTCACTCTGCCACGGTCGCCAGGGCGACGCGGCTTGCCCCTCTTTCGCGATTCACGCACTCCGGTGGCAGCGACCGGCCTTGCCGTCGAGGGCCCGCCAGCCGTAAACGTTCTGTTTTCATCCCCTTCTCCTGGTCACGCGATGCTCCGTTCACCCCTTTCCCACCTGTTCGGCCGCTGGATGGCGGGGATGGCAGCACTGCTTCTGGTGCTGGTTGTCTGGGGGGGATTCGAGATCCGCGACGAGACGGTGGAGTCTCCTGCCCCGCGGGGGGTACGGCTCACAGCCGCAACGCCGGAGACGGGAAACGCCATCGAGTACGTCGAGGGATATGAGGCCGGCCTGCGGCGAGCCGCAGCCGAAAGCAGGCCAATGCTGGTGGTCTTTCGGGCGGCCTGGTGCCATTGGTGTGCAGAGTTTGCCCGAGGCACGCTGGTGGACAAGCGGCTCGTGGGGCTCTCGAGGCAGTTCGTCTGTGTCGTGGTCGATGCCGATCGGCATGCTGCCGACTGCCGCAGGTTTGGCGTCAAGGAGTTTCCGACGGTGGTCGTGGCGACCCCGAAGGGAGACGAATGCCGCCGCTGGACCGGCTGCCCGTCAGCCGATGAACTGGTGTCGGCCATGGCCGACACGCTGCCGGTGGCACGGATGGCCGAGGCCGACGGGGACGACGCAACCACGACACGCTGACGGTGTCGCCCTCGTGCATGCTAGCCTCGCTGCCTGTGCTGTTGACGCAGCAGCTGCACCTTCGGGTCGGCCTGCATGCTGCGGGCTTCGTCGGCATATTCCTGAGGCGTCATGCGGATCCGTCGCTCGAATCGCAGTCGGGAGAATGCCCAGGTGCAGGCAGCCACTACTGCGGCGGTGGCCAGCAGCGGCAGGATTGCCTGCTGCGCGGCGGCGAATAATCGCGCCGGATCGTGGGCCATCTCACCCGAGCCGATCACCGCGACCAACGGCCGTGCCGACAGCGCCGCAGCGGTCACCAACAGCACCAAGCCGCACGCATGGCCCGCCAGCGACATGAGGGTGGCGGTCGAAAAGATTCGTGCCAGCCCCCCCAGCAGGCTGATGCGGTCGAACGCGGGCATGACCCGCGCCGGCCGCCAGGCTGGTCCGTCCAGCATCATCCTCACCAGCAGTCCGACCGCTCCGGCGACGGCCATGACCGCCACAGTCGGAAGCACGACCGCAGCCGGTAGCCGGATGTCGAGCCGCGGCGAGTCCTCGAGCCCAACCACGCTGAAACTGGCCGACTGCTGCATCATGGCCGTGGCCGCCGAAAACGTTGCCTCGGCCCAGGCTGGCAGGAGCAGGAGCGTGGCCACCACCGTGGCCACCCACGCTGGCAGGCTGGCCATCGGCATGAAGCCCTGACGACGGGCCAACTCGCGGCGACGGGGCGTCGCAGGAATCGTGCGATCGGCTGCGTCGCTCATCGCGTCACCTCCCGCCGAAGCAGGCGTCGATCGACCGCAGCATCATGATCGCGCTGCCGCCGGCCCAGGCCTCGGCCCCCAGCCACAGGCTGGCCAGGAGCACGAGCGAGGCGAGCCCTTGGAGGAGCCCAGGGCCGGGTGTAAAGAGAACTGCCCGCAGGCAGATGGCGCTGGCGAGGTGGAACGCCACCACCGCCACGAGCGCCGGGAGGACGAGCATGGCAGCCAACGACACCGCCACCGCCGGCGTGGTCACAGCGAGCCGCACCAGCGATTCCTGCGGCGGCCCACCGAACGCGGTGCCGATGGGCAGATGCCGCACGCTGTCGATGAGGCCTCCCACCACGGCCAACTGTCCTCCCGCGGTGAAAAAGGCCGCGAGCCCCACCCACCAGGCCAAACGGGCGATTCCCGCCGATTCCCCCGAGGCATCTGGATCGAAGTCATCCGCCCATGAGAGCCCGGAAACACTGCCGAGAATGCCGCCGGCCCACGCCGTCGCCATCAACACGGCCGCCGCAGCGGTGCCCATCATCAGCCCGACAAACAGCTCACCGGCCAGCACCGGCAGGAGCGAACCGATCGACCGCGACGGCGCCGCCGCCTCTGCGGCCAGTGCCATCGGCACCGCCACGACCGCCAACGCGAAGACAACCGCGACCCTGATGCGAAACGAGCCGCCGGGCAGAATCGGCAGCGTGCCGGTGCCGACGGCCGCCGCGATGCGGCCGCAGACCCCGACCGCAACGACGATCTCCGGCGACAGTGCTTCAGTTATCACGAGATTCACAATCCAATCAAGTTGGCGACTTCGCCTCCGAAACGCTCCAGATGCTGAGGAGCTGTGTTCACGAAAAACACGACATCGTGTCGCCCTGAGAGGCGGATGCCTGTCCTCAGCGGGCGCTTGGCAAACGCAGTTTGCCGGTGCTGCGCATGGCATCCTGCCATGCCGTCTTGGGTAGCCGGGATCGGCGGAAGCTCGAGGAGCATTGGGCGTATCCTCGCCCCCGCGACGAGACTTCTGCCGGCCCGGCGGGGTGTATCGCAGCCGGCGAACCATTGCGGCTTCCTGCAAACCTTCATCTGCAATCCTCATCCACGATCTGCTACGGCAACGCCGCCGCGCGAAACATCTCGACGAACCGTTCCACCATCCACGGCATCACAAGCACCAATGTCGCCGCCATCGCCACGAGCCGGGGCGCGAGCCCCACCAGCGGTTCATGGACGCCGGTCGCCGCCTGCACCAGGCCGGTGATGACCGCCACCGCAAAGCCGGCGAGCAGCACCGGCGCAATCACGAACAGTCCGGAGAGGATCGCCTGCCTGACGAGTTCTACGAGGTCGCCGTCGGTCATGACTGGAGCCTCCTCAAGAACCGGTGCTGCGCACGCCGTCGAGCAGAGACCTGACCACCAGCGACCAGCCATCGGCAGCCACAAACACCATCAGCTTGAGTGGCAACGACACGAGCGTCGGCGGCAGCATCACCAGGCCCGTAGACACCACCAGCGTCGCCACCAACACGTCGAGCACGAGAAACGGGAGTAGCAGGCGGAAACCGATCGCGAAGGCCGTCTTCAATTCGCTGACGAGGAAGGCCGGCAGCAGGGTCTCCACGGGAACGTCGTCGTAGGTGGCCACCCGCTTGGGCGCGGAGGGATGCCGCGCGAGAAAGTAGAGCATGGTGTCGCGGTTGCCCGAATGTTCGATCTGGGTCGCCATCCAGCGGCGAATCGGCAGCGTGCCCTGCTCGTAGGCCGCGGACAGTTCGATCCGACCCTGCTGGTAGGGCTCGACGCCGTCACGGTAGGCGGCGGTCCAGACCGGCCACATCACCAGCGCCGAGAGAAAGAGTGCCAGCGACGTGAGGATCTGGTTGGAGGGGAGTTGCGGTGTGCCGAGGCCCTGCCGCACGAGCGTCAGCACGATCGACATCCGCACGAAGCAGGTGGTCATCAGCAGCACCGCCGGCGCGAGGCTGGCGACGCCGAACATCACCGCCGCGGAAAGCGTCGCGTCGAGCGAACGGCCGCCGACGAACTTGGCAAGCATGCCGGAAAGGGCTGCGGCGTCACCTCGTTCCGTCCGGGAGACCGCCCGCTGGGCCGACGGCATGGGCTGCTCGGACATGGAAGGCTGCGAGACGGCGGGCAGCGGTGCGGGTTCGACTGCGACTGGCAACGTGGCCGGTTCAAAGGCGACGCTCGCCGGCCGGATGGCCTGGGGAGTCGCCTGGACCTCCTCTGCAGCGACGGTCGGCAACGGCCGGGCGATCAGCACTGCCGCCAGCAGCAGTGCATATTGAAGAAAGTTCGCGGGTCTGCGGAGCGTCATGCTGCCTCCCCGCTGCCGCTTGCCTTGATCGGGGGTTGATTGGTCGGCGTGAGGATCCGCGGTGCCGCAGATGGCCGGATCGGCGGATAGACTCCACGACAGGCAGCGGCAATGCAGGCCGTGGCCTGCGGGTCGGTGAGTTCGGCGAGTGTCTGGCAGCCCGCCGCCGAGACGCCCACGAGCAGTGTCTTTGGTCCGAATCGTACGATCCGCACCGCGTGCTGGCCACCGAGCGATCCTTCTCCGAGCACCTCGAAGACATCGGGAGGCAGCACGGTCGCCCGCCGCCTGTTGAACGCCGTTGCAGCCGCCACCACTGCGAAGGCGGCCCCGATCGCCGCCAACAGTTTCCAGTCGGAGAGTTGTCCCGAGCGAATCCCAACGCCGTTCGAACCGGGCGCGAGGTCGGCCGCCGCAGCATCGCCGCGGGGGGTCAGTGGCAGTGCCGGAAGAACATGCGGCACGCTGCCGCCATCAAGGCTGGTCGCCCTGTGTCGGGCTGGCATGCCCGACGCCACCGCTGTGGTCTGGAGCGAGGCTGCCAGTGGCTGGTCGGTCGAGGCCAGCGTCTCCCGCAGCATCGTTTCCGGCAGTGGCGCCACGGCGGCGGCTGGGTCTGGGTCTGGGCCGGCTGCCTGCAGCGGTCCCGTGCAGGCCCACATGCCGACGATGAGTGCCGCCGCCCGGCCGATCCCGGAGCCGCTCGCAGACAAACTCGCACGAGGGTCGGAAGCCGTCGTGTCGGCGGCGCCGGACTGGCCGACACCCGACCAATCGATCCGTGGCTGCTGCATACCATGCCGCGGCGACAGGCCGATCGACGACGGATGGCGGCGTCCACCGACCCACCAGAGGAAGCCGGCCAGCAGTCCAACGCAGATGCTTGTGGCGGCCAGCCAGACCTGCCGCGGAACTTCGCTGAAGCGTCCAGCAGTGACGTCAGCGATGACCGCATCGAAGGCATGAGAATGGTGTCGGGCGTGTTCCCGGCCGTGTTCGGCCGACTGTGGGTCGGCCGAAGCAGCGGAGCCACGAACGCCAGCGGACCGACCGGCCGGCTCGCGACGGGCTTGCGACGGACCGGCAACAGGAAAGCTGGTGATGATCACCCGCCGTTGCGCCGGGTCGCGGGTTGCCGGCAGCAGGCTGAGCACATGCCGACGAATACGCTCGATCTCCTGGGCCTCGATGGCGATCGGCTGCAGGGCAGGCTGGCCCGCACGCTCCGCTGCCGCCCGGCATGCGGATTGAAAATAGCTGTCGGGAACCGCGATCGAGACGAGGATCGCCCCGGGCATGTCGGCCTTGGCTCCACGAACCGGCTGGGGCTGGGCAGGCGTCGACTGAGTTGGTGTCGGCTGAGGCGGGGGCGACGCGACGATGATGGCAGACCGAGGCCTGATCTCCGCGGGGGCGTTGGCGTCGGCAGGCTTTTGCGTCGGCCCCTGCGGGGAGGAGTTGAGGTCGCCAGCTACGGGAACCTGCAGCGACTCCGGCCCCGGGGGCAGCGGCGGGGCATCCGTCTCGGCTCCATCGAATTCCACCGAGACGTCCACCGTAACGCCCTTCAGAAAGGAAAGCGACTGCCGAACCTTGCTAGCGAGGTGGTGCTCGTGTGCGATCTTTTTGGCCAGCGCCGGATCGGCGCCGGCGATCGCCGCCATCTCCCGGTCCACGACCGCTTCGAGCGGCCCAACATAGACGCGGCCGCTCCGCAAATCAGTGACCGCCACACGCTCTGGCGACAGTCCGGCGATCGACGCACTCACAAGCACGCGGATCGCCTGCACGCGGGCCGGGTCGAGTTCCATGTCGGGCTGCGTGCGGACATTCACGCTGGCGGTCTTGGCAGGGCCGCCACCTTCGAGGCTGTGATGGCTTTCGCTGTCGTAGAGCACCGCGGCTCGCTCGATGCCGGGCATCGAACAGATGACCAGCGACAATTCCTCCTGGGTGGCCACCCGCAACAGTTCGCCCTGCACGGCCTTGCTCTGCCACGGGCTGTTTTTCTCCAGTGCACGGCGGAGGCTGCCACCAAACTCCCGCGGCAGCGCCTCGGCATCGACCAGGGCCCGCATGTAGGCGCTCTGCCGGCTACGGGGCACCCAGACCCGGCCACCGTCGGTGCGGTGGTCGGTGAGTTGGGCCCGATCGAAGGCCGCTTCCATGATCGCCATCTCGGACGACGGCAGGGCCATGCCGGCAAGCAGTTCGACCTCTTCGCTCGTCGGCCGGTCGCGGAGCAGCCAGACGGCCCAGCCCATCGATGCGGCCACGAGCCCAAGCGCGATCACCTGGGCCGGCGTCATGGCCAGCGAGAAACGGTCTCGCGACGACGGCGAGGGTTGCTGTGCTTCCATGCACTGCCCTTCGTGACTGGGAATTGAACGGGTTGTGGGGAGCGGGGATGAGGTTCGGATTCAACGCGGCAGGACCATCGGCAGGGAGTCTGCGGCGGGCCTGCGGGTCGTCATGCTGCCAGCCGCTGGGCCTGCCGACGCGGCAGTCGTACGGTGATGGCCACGCCCCCTTCCGGGCAGTTGGCCGCGGACAGTGTGCCGTCGATCCGTGCGGCGGCCGCACGAACTGCAGCCAGCGCCAGACCGGCTCCATCCGGCGTGATGCTGGGAGCGTGAATACCGTTCGCGGTCTCGTTGAGCCACCTCCGGACTGACGCCGGAAGCGCCGGCCCGGAATCGGCCACCTCGATTTCGATCGCACTCCCCACATCGATGCTGGTGACGACGACCTCCCGAACGACCGGCGAATCGCCGTTGGGATCGGCCTCCGAGGCCGATTCCATCGCCCGGCGGATGAGCGGTTCCAGCACACGGCGCACGAGCGCGGGGTCGGCGGCAAGCGCCTGCTCATGGTGCGTGGCCACGTCGAGCGTGGCTGGCAGCGGAGGCCGGCCCTGTTCGCGACGGTTGCGGGCACAGTCTGCCAGGATCGTTGCGAGCAGGCCCTGGGAATGCGGGGCATGCTGCGGATGCAGAAGGGCTGAGCGGTGGTGCTGGAATGAAGGCGTCATGATGGACCGCGGTTTAGGAGGCGGAGAGCGAAGGAACGACGGCGGGCTTTCCGCAGACTTCGTCCATGACCCACCGATTCACATCGGCGAGCACTGCCTTGGACAGGTCGTTGCTGCCGGGATAGATCCGCATGGCAAGCGCCGCACCTGCAGCATGAAAAAGGCGGAGCGTGCGATCGGTGTGGGCCGCCTGCTCGAGCACGCTCGACCGCCGGCAACAGAACAACATCGGCAGGCGACGGACATCGGCGAGCTGCGAGAAAAGCGACTCTTCCAGCGGAAAAGGTCCGCCCAGCGAGATGACGCCGGCGAATTCCCGCGGGTGACGGCAGGCGATGCGAAACGCATCGGAGCCGCCGTCGCCCTGCCCCACCAAAAAGATCCGATTCGGATGGATGGCGATGCGGTCGCGAACCCGGTCGATCGACCGCCAGACGGCCTCGTCGAGATCCGCGGTGGGCGACTCGCTCGGTCCGATCACCGGCTGCACGGCGACGAAGTTGCGGAGGCTCACTCGCTGCATGACCCGGCCAAGTTCGAAGGTTTTTTTCCGCGTGGAGAGCTCCCGTGACTCGGGGAGCCAGACCAACAACGGATAGTCGTAGCCTGGTTCGTGCCCGAGCGGCGTGAAAAGTCGGTCATCCCCCAGCCAATCCGACGCGATGCCTGGCAAGCCGGCGGCCGCGCTGTCGGTGGCCGCTTGTCGGCGGGCAGAGCCGCTCCGGGAGTGTCGTTTCGGAAGGCGACTGTTCATCGGGCACCTCGGCGACTCGTGACGGGGCTCATGCCGGCAAGGGAACAACCCCTGCCGACCCCTGGCTTTTCCAGGCCTCGGGTTTGTAGCCGAACACTCAGACACCAGCAACGGCAGGATCGGGCCGCAGCATCGCCAGCGCAGACAGGGCAAGAGGGGCAAGATGCGTGCGCGCAAAACATGGCGTTCTGTCGGTCCGAATGCCGGCCCACGTGTCATGCAGTGCCGGTATCGCCCAACGAACCGGTGTCCCCGGACTTCCGTCCGGGGCTTGCTGTCATGGGTGGTGCGACCATCGCAGCTGACGCAGCAGTTCACAAAAAGCCCCCGGCGGGAGCCGGGGGACTCCGGGTGCAAACGCCACCCAACGTGCCATGCCATCCGGGTAGGGCGGGGCTGGCCACGTCCTGAGAGCCGGCGTTGCTGACCAGCGCAGGCAGGATGCCGGAGCGCAGTCAGCATCGAGTGAGCGGAGGCAGGATGCCGGAGCGAACGTCCGGCGACGGGGCGTGGCCAGCCTCGCCCGGCGGGCTCACACAAGCCACCCACGCATCGGTCACGCAGGCTTATGGCCCGTGAGCCGGTCCATCACGCCGACGAGTTCCTTCACCGCGGCAATGCTCTTGTCGAGACCGGCCCGCTCATCGGGCAGCAGTGAGAGCTCGATAATTCGCTCCACGCCACTACTGCCGAGCACGACTGGCACACCGACAAAGTAGCCGCCGACGCCATATTCCTTGTCGCAGTAGGCCGCGCACGGGACGAGCCGCTTCTTGTCCTTGACCACGGCCTCCACCATCTGCGTGGTGGCCGCGGCGGGGGCATAGTAGGCGCTGCCGGTCTTGAGCAGGCCCACGATCTCCGCACCACCGTTGCGAGCCCGGGTGACGATCGCGTCGAGCCGGTCCGCGGCGATCAACTGCGTGACCGGAATGCCGCCCACGCTCGTGCAACTCGGAATCGGCACCATCGTGTCGCCGTGGCCACCGAGCAGCATGGCGGAGATGTCTTCCACGCTTACGTTCAGTTCCATTGCCAGAAAGGAACGATAGCGGGCCGTGTCGAGAATACCCGCTTGACCGATCACGCGGGACGGTGGAAAGCCGGTCACCTGGAACGTCCGCTGCACCATGGCGTCGAGCGGATTGCTGACCACGATGACGACGGCCTGCGGGCTCGACTCACGGATCTGCGCGGCGACATCGCCCACGATCTTGGCGTTGGTCGAGAGCAGGTCATCGCGACTCATGCCGGGCTTACGGGCGATACCGGCGGTGACCACGACCACGTCGCTGCCGGCGGTGTCGGCCCAGTTCGTCGTGCCCGTCAGGCGGGAGTCGAACCCCATGATCGGCGAGGCCTGGAAGAGGTCGAGGGCCTTGCCGGCAGGCATCCCTTCCGTGGCCGGAATATCGAGCAGGACAACGTCGCCGAGTTCGGCATTCGCGCACCAATGGGCCGTGGTCGCGCCGACGTTGCCGGCGCCGATAATGGAGATCTTCGCTCGTCGCATGATGCAATGGTTCCTGGGACGATATTCCTGGGACAAAGTGGGTCGGAGACACGTGTTGTCGCGGCCGCCTCCCGCGGCGGCAAGGCCCGGCCGAAAACCGCGGGAAAGCCCGTGGAGGCGCGGGACCATCAGGGGAGTTCGATGCGGTCGGGCAGCTCCCTGCGGGCCAGGCGGTCGCGTCGGCGGGAGTCGCGGGCGAATGACCAGGCCGCCAGGGCCAGGGCGATTCCGATCACCGAGGCGATCGACAGGAAGACCCAGCCGAGCGTGTTGACTTCCCTTGTCGGACTCGGTGCCGCCAGCCAGGCGGCCTCCCGGCCGATCAACAGGGCCGTCTCCTGCCGCTGTCCCTTCTGATCCTCGCTCCCCTGCGATGACGAGATCTTCAGATCCGGCAGTGGATAGCCGTAGCGTTTGAACGCGAAGCCCGACACCTGCACCCGTTCCCCGATCTGTTGGCCCGTTGGCATTCCCTCGGGCAGCGTCCGCACGCAACAGACGACTGGATAGTCCTCCTGAAGTTTGCCATGGACCTTGATCAGCGGCGTCGGCACGAAGACGAACAGTTCCCAGTAGTGGTCGGTGCCGAGTTGCCGCCGCCGCAACGGGTCGTCAATCTCGATGCGTGTGGCACGACGGGCCACGCCCGCGACGGTGACCGGGTCGCCACGGTGCTGCGCAAACCAGCCACTCGCCGGGTTGATGAGCGGAATGATGTCGCCCGACGGCCCGGCGGCCGACGCGATACCCGCCGTCGTCGCCCGCCCCATGGCGGCGAGGACCGCATAGAACGCCTCGGTATCACCGGCGACGAGTTTCTGCCCGTCTCCAACGGAATCGAAGAGACCGTAGTCCATGCCGAGTGCCCCCAGCGGGGTCGATGGAAACCAGCTCACGCTCGGGGCCGCGAGCATGACCATCGGGGCCGTCGCGGGCTGGCCTTCGACGGCAGGGCCGGGTCCCTCCGACAGCGGCAGGCCGATCACCGACGCAGGCTCGTCGATGCGGGCGTCCCGCGGCCAGGCCTTCGGTACATGGTCGGCGAGAACATCGACGCTCAGGCCGTCATCCGACACGATCCGAACGATTTCCAACTGACGACGGCCGGCGACCTCCGACTCTTCCTCCGTGAGGGGCACCGTTGCCACGAACGTCGCCCGTCCATCGACCTTCACCATCAGGTCCTGCACCCGCCGCGTGACAGCCAGGGAACGCAGGTCGATGGCATCGGCTTTCCACTGGGCCGCGAGGGTGGCGGGCAGCCGCGAGAGGCGGGCGAGCACCTTGACCGCAATCTCCTGCTTCGCCGGGTTCCAGGCCGATGGCTCCTCGAGCACCGCACGGGAGCCCCGATCGATTTTCCAGGTGGCGAGATAGTCGGCAAACGGTGTAGTCGCAGGCATGGCCGGGAGGACCGGATCGGCAGCAGCCACGGGCCATACCACTCCTGTTACGGCCACAAGGAGCGTTACACGGCAGGCTGCAGCCCACCGGCCGGCGTCACGATTGAGACGCTCGTCGCTGGAGATGGTGTTCATGGCGGTGGTTCTTTCCCCGGGGTTCGGCCGGTCGGGCGTTCCGATTCCTCCTCTGCCATTCTTCGCAGGGCTTCGTCAGGGGAAAAGAGCTCCACGTCCGACAGTGTGGTGGAGAGATCGGTGGGGGGTGGTGACGGCCGCCGGCCGGGGCCGTTGCCGGCGGCGCGGATGCCCAGCATGGTGAGCAGTACGATGGCCGCCATCGTGACCAGCGCGACGGTGCCGATCGAATTTCCCACCGGCGAGCCCACCGGCTGCGGCTTCCAGATCGGCTCCAATGCCAGCACGAGGGGCGCGATCCGCACGGTATCGGTGGCGGCATACGCCCAGCGTTTGAAGAAGTAGCCCACGACATCCACCTGCTCGCTGATCTGCATGCCATGGGGCATGCCTTCCGGAAGCCGCAGGAAATAGACGACGATCGGCGACACGGGCCCACCATCCGGCTCCAGCCAGCCCTGCCAATAGTCCTTGATGTCATAATCGTTGGCCGGTGCTGTCAGCTTTTCGAGCCGATGCAACGTTCCGCGAAACCGCACCATCCGGCCCCGATAGCTCCGCGGCTGGCCAAACAGTTCGGTGAAGCTGACCCGCCGAACCGAAGACCGTGCGAGCGACCGCGTGTCGGTGGATCGCAGCGTCATCCAGATCTGAAACCATGCTTCCTCCTCGGCTCCGCGAAACACGGTGTCATCCCGAACCTGGGCGAGCGAATGGACCGAGGCGCCATATTCATCGGCGTCGCCCGCTGGCAGTTCGGGATCGGCCGCGATGACCACCGCGTCGGCCAGAGCGGGATCGGTCGGCACATCCGCCATCGTCGTGTCAACCTGTGGCCTGACGGGTGCGGGAGGAGGCGCAAACCAGCTCCGCTCCAGCCATCCCAGCAGAAGCATGGCGATGAGGGCCGGCGGCATGAACAACCAGAAGATCCGTCGTTGTTCGGGCCGGGCGAGGTAGTTGCGGGCACGCGTCTGCCCACGCGGTGGTTCCTGCTCCGGAGCGGGCACCGGCAGGGCTGCCGGTTTTGGCCATGGCTCCGCGGCTGGAGGGTGCTCGCTCACGGGTGCGGAAGCGCGACCTGTTCGGAGGTGGGCCGCTCATACGGAACGGTCATGAGCGGGCCGCCGACAGCCTGGTCGGCGGGCGACAGGCCAGCCCGCTTCTGTCGCTGCATCTCTCGCCAGACATAGATGCCGAAGGAGCTGATCAATGTGAAGGGCATCGCCAGCATGATGAGGATGCTGTAGAAGTAGCCTCGCGCGAGGTTAAGCCCCTCGGGGTCGGAGGTGTTGACTGCGTCTTTGCAGTTGGGGCAGCCCAGTGCTTCGCCGGCGGCAGTCGCGGCAATGGCGACGGCCGCAAGGAGAAGGAGCGAGTGTATCGCCGCCGGCGATGAGTCGAACAGTGACGGGCGATGGGCCATGGGGTGAACTCCCATACGTGACGGGTGTGGACTCAACACTGCCCCCTGCCAGATGGATGAGGGCTCAGGCCGGAGCGGCCGTTGCTGCCTCTTGCATGATAGGCTCCCGCGGGCCGCCGGGGTAGAACTGGTAGAGCATCAGGTAGATCACCACCCCGGTGACCGAGACATAGAGCCAAATCGGCATCGTGATCTTTCCGAGCCGCCGATGGGCATCCCAGCGGCCCCTGGCCGCCAGCACGAACATGGCGATGGCCAGCACGGGCACCGTCACCGCCAGCAGAATGTGTGTGAGCAGGATCGCGAAGTAGACCATCCGGACAGGCCCCTGCCCCGTGAACGGCACGTGGCCGACGAGGGCATGGTAGGTCAGATAGCAGCCCAGAAAGACGGTCGATACGGTAAACGCCGCGATCATCGTGGCCCGGTGGGCCCGCCAATTCCCACGGCGGATGAAGATCCAGCCGGCCGCCAGCAGCAGGGTGGCCAGCGTGTTGAGGGCGGCGTTGACGGTGGGCAGCCAGAGGGCGGCGGTGGCGAGATTCATCCGGCAGGAGTTCCCTTGTTGGGGGTGTTTGATGGCGTACTTGCGGCCGGTTCCGCGAGCACGTCGCGGATCAGTTTCTCGAGCAGTTGCACGCGGTCGGGCTGAAGCAGATGGTAGCTGCCCCGCAGACGCCCCTCGCGATCAAAGACCACGCCTCGCTCCGAGTGCACGCCCACCTCGGCGGGCAACAGGAATGTGCCGTTGGCGATCTCTTTGATCGTTGCCATGTCGCCGGTGAGAAACTTCCAGCGGGCAGGGTCGGCCTCGAACCGGTCGGCGTAGCGGCGAAGCGACTCGGGCGTGTCGTTCTCCGGATCGCAGGTGACGCTCACGGCCATGAAGTCGGGATCGGGAATGTTTCGCAGGATGTCGGCAACCGCCTGGTTCTCGCGAAAGCAGGGTCCCGGACAGTTGGCGAAAAACACGCTTGCCAGCCAGACCTTGCCGCGGAGCGACGCAGAGTCGAATGGCTTGCCGCTGCGTTCGGTGAGCGTGAAAGACGCGGCGACTTTGCCCGGCGGCATCCGCTCAGGTGCTGGCAGCGGCGGCTCATCACGGGCAGCCGGCGGCGCGGTGGCCACCGTTTGTTGTTCGCCCCTGCTACAGCCGAGAGCGGCCAGCAGCATCAGGCTGACGGCCCATCCTCGCTCGACACTGCTTCGCATGATGAACACCGGTCTAATGAGCCGCCGGTTCGGCGAGCTCGGCGAGGGCCTTGGCCTCGGCCGCCTGTTCCATCAGCCGCACGTCCGAGGTGCGGGCCATGTGCAGGGCCCGTTCCTGAGACACCATGCGGTTCCGCATGCCCACGTCGGGCACAAGCATGAGGGCGAGAAAGATTGCCATCATGGCGGCAGGAATCGTGAGCACGTACTTCCAGTTGGCCTCCCAGAAGACGTGCATAAAGAAGAGGACCACGAGCATCGCCTTCGTGCACGACACAGCCATCATGAAGGCCCAGCCGACATGCGGCTGATCCCTCCAGGGCCAAACGGAAGAGTAGGTGAGGAACGACATCGTCGTGAGTCCGCAGAGGGCGAGAAACACCAGCAGATACTTGCCGATGCCCCCATGGCCTTGGTCATGGCCAGACTCGTGCGCGTGGCCGGCGTGGTCGTGGTCGTCATGCGCAGGGATGTCGCCGACCCTGGTGATGGGACCGTGAGCATGGGCAGCGTGGATGTCGTGATCGCTCATGAATACCTCAGAACAAATAGAGCAGCGGAAACAGGAAGATCCACACCAGATCGACGAAGTGCCAGTAGAGGCCGGCGTTCTCGATCTTGCCGGCATCCTTGGGACCGAGTTTGTAACCCAGGAGGATCGTAAACACGATCAACCCAACCAATACGTGGATGGCATGGAAACCGGTGAGGAGGAAGTAGGTGCTGGCCCACATATTGCCACCGGGGATCACGGCAGGAAGTTTGAGCCACGGGAAGATGTCGTTGAGGCCGCTGGCATGACCGCCATGGCCTCCGCCATCTCCAGCATGCGATCCCCCCGGTCCTTCCGTAGGCAGCGGCATCACCTGATCGGCCACCACGGCCAGATCGAACGCCTGTTGCTCAGGGCTGGCAACCATTTTGCGGATCTGTTGCAACCTCGCCCTGGCGGAGACCTGTTCAGCCGTGAGTTTGTCGGCAGGCGTGTCGTCGAGTTCCTTAAGTTTGTCGATGATGACCGGGTCACCGAGCCGGGCTCGGACGGCCGAGCCGTAGTAGAGGTCGGGTTTCTCGTAAATGCGGCTCCGCGGCGACTGAGGAAAGATGCCGTGGGAAAACTTGGCTTGGTATTCGTAGCCCTTCACGCCCAGGAAGAGCGTACCGAGCAGGAGCGTGAGAAGCATCCAAAGCTTGGCCTGCCCCGCCTTGTTGGCGCGGGCCGACTCGAGGGCGAGCACGATCGTGACACTCGAGCAGATGAGCACGAACGTGTTGAACGCGCCGATCGGTTCGCTGAGGTGCACATGGTGGGGCTTCGGCCAGACGGGAGCACCGAACCGCAGCACGACATAGCTGCCGAGGAGGGCCGCAAAGAACATGATCTCCGTGGAAAGAAACAGCCACATGATGAGTTTGCCGCGGGAGAGCGGCAGGCCGGGCTGGTACTGCAGGACCGGGCCGTGATGGCCGTGGCCATCATGGTGGCCGTCATCGTGGCTGTGCGAGTGGCCGTCGTGGCCGTGCGGCAGGGAGATCGCGGAAGCGTTCATGTCGGTGCGTACTCGGGAGTCGTCTGGAGAATCGTCTGGGGAGTCGTCTGGGAAAGCATCAGGCTCAGACCGGCGGGCCAAACACGACCGAGGCTGTCAGCAGCGCCAGCAGGGTGCCGAGTGATGTGAACAAAAGCGTGCGGGCGGAGGCGTCATCCCGGCGAACGGCGAAACTGCCCGTGGCCACAGCATAAACGAGGGAGGCGATCGCTGCCGCCAGAAACAGCCGGATGCTGCCCGACGGCACGGCCAGCACAAGGCTCACAGGCAGCATCGCCAGGCTCGCCGCGAGCGCCTGTCCGGCGGCTCGGAGGCCGCTGGGATCGTCAACGGTCAACATCCGCATCCCTGCCGCCGCGTATTGGCTCCGGTAGAGCCAGGCGATCGCCATAAAATGGGGGAACTGCCAGAGGTAGAGCACGGTGCCCAGGGCCGCCACTGCGAGGGCCCCCGCCGCGTCTCCCGCAGCCAGACGCGCCGGACCGTCCGCCGCCAGCCAGCCAATGGCCACTGGCAAGGCACCCGATACGGCGCCCACGGCCGTGTTGAGCGGCGACCGCATCTTCATCGGGGTATACACGACGACGTAGAGGATCCATGTCGCCAACGCCGCAACTGCTGGCTGCCAGCCGGCGGCGAGCGTGATCATCAGTCCGCCGGCGGCCACCAGCAGGGTTGCCAGCATCGTCGCGGTCGGCACGCTCAGCCTGCCCGCCGCGATCGGCCGGCGGGCGGTACGCGGCATGAGGCGGTCTGCATCCCGCTCCAGAATCTGATTGGCAATGCTGGAACTGGCGGCGACCAGGGTCGTTCCCAGCAGGAGCCAGAACAGCGCGGTGCCACCAACGCCGCGGCCTGCCGTAAGCCACATGCCGGCTACGACCGTGGCCAGAACCATGACCGCGATCCGAGGGCGGGTGAGACGGGAAATATCGGCTGCGATCATCGCGACCCTGCTGCGCACCCGTGTCGAATCGGAGGGGTGCATCGGCATCGGGCCTGCCGTCGGCACGAACGTCGCCACCGTGAAATCAGACGCGAAGTCGGGCGGGGGTGTCATGCGAATGCCCTTTCGCGGAGCCGGTCAGCCTGCTGTGGCCGGACTGTCGATTTCACCGCGGAACGCAGCACGCCAGTCGCGATCGACAGCACCACCGAGGCTCCCAGGATCATCATGCCGAGGACGACATGGCCCGTGACGACCGTTGCCCCCCAGACGCTACGAGCCAAGAGGGGATCGGAGAACACCCACGACGCTGGGAGCCAACCCGATGGAAGCCCCCAGTTGACGACCCACGCACCCACGCCGAGCGCGAGTTGACATCCGACAAGCAGCAGAATCGCCAGCGACCAGCGACGGGCAATCGGCTGCCCACCCGAGCGGGTGCAGAGCACGGCCGCGACGGCAAGCGCTGCCACAGTCGCCGCGCCGGCAAGGTGAAACGCCACCAGCCAGCGAAATGTGGACGGGTCGACAGAGGCATCGAGGTGCCGCAGTTGGGCGCCGGCCACGAGTTGCACATAGCTGGCCAGCGCGAGCCCACCCGCTGAACGCACGGCCGCAGGCGAGGTGACCGACTGGCTGGAAGAGGATCGGCGGGTCAGCGTGGCGATAGCAACGGCCACGGCGAAGAACAACGGTCCCGTGCAGGCGTGGACCTTGGCCACCGTCTTGTCGTCGAGCAGCACCCGGGCGCCGCCGAGCACGCCCTGCACCACCACGAGCAGCACCGCCGCGGCGGCCAAGCCCCGCACAGCAGGACTCTGGTGGGTTCTCCAGACCACCGCCGCCAATACCAAAGAGATCATCCCGACAAGTGCGCCCAGCAGCCTGTGGCCGTGCTCCAGAAACAGATCCCAGGGGCCATAAAACCATTCCGCCAAAGGGAACAGAAACATGTTGTGGCCATAGGTGCCCGGCCAATCGGGCACAGCCATGGCCGCGTCGAACGTAGTAACGAGCGCCCCGAAGCAGAGCAGCACGGCCGTCACCGCAACAAGAACGCACGCCACCGCATGGGTGAGGCTGCTCTTCGGTGCGTCTGCTTGAGATCGAGACATGCCGCTTCTCTGGATAGCTTTCTAATGGGCAGCTGCAGCGGCGGTGGCCAAGGCGTTGGGGGGATCGGTCTGCATGAGGTGGCCCTTCTCGACACCGGGCACCGAGTATTCATAGGGACCGCGATAAACCACGGGCTGGAAGTCAAAGTTGCCGTGCCCCGGCGGGCTCGGAGCGGACCATTCCAGTGTGTTGCTGTTCCACGGATTTCGTCCCGCGATCGGGCCGAAGAACATGCTCCAGAAGAAATTCGCCGCAAAGATGATCTGCGACGCAACCATGCCAATGGCGCAGTAGGTCATGAAGGCATTGAGGGGCTGCAGATGATGGAACGTCTCGTAGTGGTAGGCATCGGCGAGGCGGCGGGGAAAGCCAACCGCGCCGAGGATGTGCATCGTGAAGAAGGTGCCGTTCAAGAAGATGAATGTGAGGAAGAAGTGCACCTTGCCCCAAAACTCATTCATCGTGCGGCCGAACATCTTCGGAAACCAGAAGTAGATCGCCGCCCAGACACCCATGGCGGTGCCGGCAAAGAGCACGTAATGGAAGTGTGCCACGATGAAATAGGTATCGTGGATGAAGATGTCAACGGGCGTGGCGGCCATGAAGATGCCCGACAGGCCGCCGATGATGAACATCGACACAAACGACAGGGCGAAGAGCATCGACGTGGTGAACTGGATCCGCCCACCCCACACGGTGCCCAGCCAGTTGAACGTCTTCACGGCGCTGGGCAGGGCGATCATCATCGTGGACACCATGAAGGTGATGCCCAAGGCGGGATTCATGCCCGACATGAACATGTGGTGTCCCCAGACGATGAAGCCCAGTCCGGCGATTCCGGCGATCGAGTAGACCATCGGCCGGTAGCCGAAAAGCGGCTTCCGGGCGAACGTGGTGAGGATGTCCGACACCATGCCCATCGCCGGCAGAATCATGATGTAGACGGCCGGGTGGCTGTAGAACCAGAAGAGGTGCTGCCAGAGCAGCGGTTGTCCGCCGCCGGTGCTCGCGAGCGAGTTGTTGACCACGTTGCCCTCGGGCGTGAAAAACCCGGTGCCGATCATCCGATCGGTGAGTTGCATGAAGCCGGCCGCCGTCAGCACCGGGAGGGCGAAAGCCTGCAGAACGGCGGTGATGAACATCGCCCAGATCGTCATCGGCAGGCGGAACATCGTCATGCCGGGAGCCCGCATCAGGATGATGGTCGTCATGTAGTTGACGCTGCCGAGCATGCTCGAAACACCCACCATCGTCAGGCCGAGCAGCCAGAGAGTCTGACCCCATCCACTTCCGGGCGCCGAATTGACGTTGGTGGAGAGCGGCGGGTAACTCGTCCAGCCACTCGAGGCGGCCCCACCCTCGACGAAAAAGCTTGCGCCAAAGAGCAAGAACGCCGGCCACATGAACCAGTACGAAAGCATATTGAGCGTCGGAAAGGCCATGTCGTCGGCGCCGATCATGAGCGGAATCAGGAAGTTGCCGAAGGCACCGGCAAGGATCGGAATGATCACGAGGAAGATCATCACGGTGGCGTGCATCGTGAAGAGCATGGTGTAGAACTCGGGCGCCATTTGGCCGCCCTGCTGGGCGAACAGTTTCCCGAGCACCGGCACGTCGGACCATGGCCAGGCGATCTGCCAGCGGACGGCAAGGGCCAGCAGTCCGCCGATCAGAAACCACAGCAACGTGGAAAAGAGGAACTGCAGCCCGATCACCTTGTGGTCTTTCGAGAAGACGTAGGTGGACAGGAACTCCGCCACCGGCCGCGGTTTGCGGGCGGGAGGCAGGCTCGTGGCCGTGCCGTGCGAGAGCGTGGACGCTGTGGCGGTGCTCATAAATCTCTCCAAAAAACAGGCGAAAAGAACAGTCTTTGATTGGTGTCGGTAATCTCAGTCGGCCGCGGCAGCGACGGTATCTTCGGGGGCAGGCTGCGTGGCTTCCTGACGGGCGTACGTCTCCTCCAGCCAGCGGTCAAAATCGGCACGGGACTCGATTGTCACCCGCCCCTTCATCTTGTAGTGGCCCCAGCCGCAGAGTTCGGCGCAGACAATGTCAAACTGTCCGGTTTCCTTCGCCTTGAACCAGACAGGAATCTTCATGCCCGGCACGGCATCCTGCTTGATGCGGAAGTTCGGCAGGAAAAAGCTGTGCAGGACGTCCATGCTCTTGAGCTGGATGAGAATATCCTCATCCACCGGCAGGTGCAGGTCGTTGGTCAGAAACAGGTCGTCTCTGGTGCCGAGCATGCCATCCCGACCCGGATACCGCAGCCGCCACTCGAACTGCCTGGCGACCACCTCCACCGTCGGGGCCATCGCCGGCCGACGCATCTTCACGTCGGCCCAGGTGTTCATCTGATAGATCGCCAGAAACAGCAGGGTGGCGGCCGGGATGATCGTCCACACCACCTCGAGCGTGTGGCTGCCATGAATGTAGGTTGCCGGCCCCTTCGCCTTCGCGGCGTCGTATTTCCATATGAACCAGAACAGGAGGCCTTCTGTGGCAATGAACACGACGCCTGTCAGTGCCAGGATGAAGTAAAACAGTCCGTCGATCGACGAACCATGTTCCGACACGTTCTTGGGCAGCCAGATGTTGTACGACGGAGCGATTGCGAACGTTGCCACGCCGAGCACCGGCACGGCGAGGAAGATCAGACTCCAGAAGATGCCACCGAGTCGGCTGCCCATTGCACTGCTACTTTCTGCTGTTTCCGGTTTCGGTTATTCGTTTTGCTGACACGGCTGCCCGCGTGATGTTCAATGGAACCGCGATTTAGAACCTGTCTCTGGCGACCATCGGCCGGTCCGCTCCGAGTTCACCGTCGAACTCGTAAGGGAGAGAACGGATGTAGTTGACGATGTGCCAGATGTCTTCGGGCGGAACCGTGCCCTTGGCGGCCGGCATCGGAGCCCCGTTGATGCCGGCGTGGATGCGGTAGTAGAGATCGAGCGGCCGGCGACCGCCACGGTAGACACCGAGACGCAGATTCCGCGGCGGAATGGTCCTTGGAGTCAGCGCATCTCCGTCGACAACGTGCGAGAACTTGCCGAGCCATGCCACCTGTTTGCGATGCTCCGCAGCATCCTCGGCAGACATGCCGGAAGTGGATGTCTCACCTGCCTTGGCAAGGCCACCCTTGATCTCCTTGTTGATCTCGACGATCGCCTTGTTCCAGTCGTCGTAATCGTTGGCCTGACCATCGCCCAACCCCGTGACGCCGTGGCACTTCACGCAGTTGGCCTTGTCGCCATAAAAGAGTTCGCGCCCCTTGGCGATCGACGCCACGAGATCGATGTCCGCAGGCATGTCGGGCACGGCGATCTGCGCGGCGGCTGCCGACTTCCATTTCTCGGCGATCGGGCCGGCCATCTCGTCAACCAGGAATTCCCTGGTCTCTGGCAGTTTGCCCTGGGCATCGTCGTCGAGTTCGAAGAAGGCCCGCATCAGGGACAGTTCGGTTTCACCACGAATGCTCAGGTATTTGACATATTCGGCGAGCGCGTCGATCTGTGGCTCGCTGAGCAGAGCGAATGAAGGCATCGACGTGCCGGCGATTCCATTCCGCAGGATGCGAAGAAGGTCGGCATGGGTCGGCTTGTCGGCCCGCTCGGTGCTCTTGAACTTGAACACACCGGGGCGGTAGTCGCGAGGATACGGGTTGAGAAAGGCGGCCGTCGGCCCCATTCCATCCCCCGTGACACCATGGCAGTGGGCACAGTGCTCCCGGTAAAGGCCGTTCTTCCGACCAACGATATCGCTACGAACAGGTCCGCTGGCCAGGCGGAGTTTAGCCTCATCGAGCCCAAACTCCGGGAGCGCGACCGGATCGTCCGGGGTGCCGAACATCGCCAGCAGCACCGTCGCGACCTGCTGCTCTTGTTCGGTTGTGAGCCGCTGCTTCGTGGCCTCAACCATGTTGAGCCGGTAGGAGGCGTTGGGCGTTTTCCCGCATCCGGCGGAAAGAAGGCATCCGGCGGCAAGCAGGAACGCAATCCGCGAAAACCTGTTCATCGAAGCGGCCTGTTAAGCAAATTGGGGAAGGAAAGAATGGTGGAAGACGGGTTGTGAAAGTCTGTTTGTGAAAGTTCGTCCATGCGCATCGCCTGGGTACTGCTGTTCACCCGCCGACAACTCCTGCAGGAATCTCCAGGGTACCAAGGTCCTTGACCTCGTCGGGCTCAAGCTTGACCTGAAAGCGACCTTTCGGCGTCCATTTCAGTTCGGGCTTCTCGAGGCCCACGGCGCCGTTGGGGCCACCCGAACGCTCGTGCCAGACTTGGAATTCGATCGTCTCGCCAGCCGGCAGATCGGGGATCGTAAACGACCCGTCTGCACCACTGACGGCGACGTAGCCGTCCTTGCGAAACACGGCGTAGGCCTTCATCCAAGGATGGATGTTGCAGGTGACCATCGTTGGCATGCCCGTCTCGGCATCAGGCTTGTAGGCGGTGCCCTGCCCAGCCGGAATCAGTTGGTTAAACGCCGTCCCCGCGATATTGGTGTTGTGGCCGATCGGGTCGCTGTTGCGAACCTCGACCGTCTGGCCGACACGCGCGGCAAACACTGGCGAAAGGAATTCGCAGTTTTTCTGGTCGAATACCAGCGCCGCCTCGGCGGCCGCGGTTTTGACGCGGCCTGTCTTCCTTGCGAACACCACTACGTTGGACAGTCCCTTAGTCGAGGAATCCACCAGCAACGAACGGTCGAGCAATTTCATGCCGCCCATCGAGCAGACCTCGGTGTCCTTGTCCACGACCAGGGCCTTTGCCTGCGGAGCCGATCCGGCAAACGTGAACCGGCCCTTCAGCGTGCCCCACCCGGTGCCGGTTGCAGCCGTCGCAGACTCGGCTGAGTCACCGGCCGACGATGCGGAAACAAGAGTCGCGCGAATTTTGCCTGCCGCCTCAGCATCGGCCCCGGGCGCGACCACCCTGGTCGGCCCACAGCCGATGCAGGCGACAACACCGGACACGACAATTCCTGCGAAAGCCCGCTTCATGTTGGATCACTTCTGAAAGAGTCCGGGAGCCAGAACCATGTCGCCGAGATTCGTACCGGCTGCCTCGACCTTCACCTTCCGACGGCCCTTGGCGATTTTCTCACTCTTGCCGCCAACGCTGATCTCGCCGATATAACCGGCCTTCTCGTGCCAGAGTTGCAGTTCAACCTCGCCGGCGGGAACGTTCTTGATCTCAAACGAACCGTCAGCAGCCGACACGGCCGCGTAGGGATTCGGGCGCACGACGACCCAGGCCTTCATCCATGGGTGGATGTTGCAGGTTATCGCCGCCGGGATCGCTTCTTCATTCGCAAACGGAATGCTCGACTCGCCGCCGGCGGGGATCAGGCTGTTGGAGGGCGGGTTTTTGATCGTGTTCACGTTGCTGTTGTGGCCGACCGTGTCGGAATTCTTGATGATCAGCGGCTGGCCGGTGTGAACGACGACGACGTGTGGCGAGAAGCGACAGTCTTTGTTGTCGAGCACGACCTTGGCGGCCTTCGCCTCGGCAGCGGCATCGGGATGAACCTTCACGCCCTTGTCGCGAACGAACACGACGACATTGGCCAAGCCCTTGTCGGCACCGACGGCCAACTCCTCGTTGACGAGCTTATGTTTGCCGCAGACTTCGACGTCCTTGTCAGCCTTGAGCTCGACCGCAGTCGGCACGTCGCCGCCATACAGAAACCGCCCCTTGATCGTGCCCCACTCCTCGGCGCCGGCCACGCCACACGTCGCCATGACCGTTGGAAGGGCAAGGATCAACGAACGGCTGGCGACAGCAAGAAACTTCGTAACAGTCATGGGCTTCTCCGGATGGGCAACGAGTGGCTGGGGGATGGTGAGAGGCATCGTGAATGGGGGGGGTGAACACTCGGACGGACAAATCAGACGACCGACCGGCCTATCGATATTAGTTTAGCGCTACTCCGGGGCCGCGGGAGGACATTTTCTCCGGAGAGGCTTTTTCCTCGCGGGAGGCCTTGGAGTCTTGGACAGGTGCGGTCGGCTGGCCGGTTGGACTGGCGTTGGGCTGGCCGACTGGCTGGGCCGGTTGCTTGAGGTACGCCTCGAGCGACAGGTTTTGCTTGGCGAAGGTGTCGTAGTGCATCAGCAGGTCGGTCAGGGCATCGACCTGTTGATCGCTCGTGCCGGCGTAGAGATCCTGACTGACCGGCTTGTCGAAAGGGATGTTGACCGGCATGCCCGTGTAGGGGAGATACCGCTTGGGGTTCGCGATCCAGTTGTGGACATAGTCGGGACGCAGCCGCTCATGGACACGCTCCAACTGCGGCGCGAGCGCCTTTGGATTGCCCGGCGGGGAGTAGCTTCCCACCAGGTGGCACTTCACGCAGTAGTTGTTGTTGGTGATGATCTTCATCGCTCCATCCAGATGGCCGGGGTGGGCCTGCTCGACGGCAGCCAGTGAACTCTCGTCGAGCCGTGAGTCGTACACATACGGATAGTCCGCACCGTCCACGGCCGCGAAGTAATTCACGAGTGCCGCGGCCTCCGAGGAGTGGAAGTTGAACTTCGGCATCCGCAAGACCGCCGACGGCCTGATCGGATGCGGATTGAGCAGGAACTTGTGCAGCCAGCCGGACTGCACCTTCCTCCCCTCCCCGACCAGCGGGGGCGGCAGCCAGCCCCAGGCATCGTCGGGTTTGACGTTGGGATTGATCTGCTTCTCGTCGGCGATCACCACCGGGAAGAGGAGCCGGGCCAGATCGCCACCGCGTGCGGGATACTGCTTTCCCGCCTTGATTGCGTCGGCCGGAAGGCTGACATTTTGACTGCCCACGAGCCGCGGCTCGCCGTCAACCAACGCATCGTGCCAGAGCATGACAGGCTGATGCGGAGTTGCCTCGGTATCGCCCTCCTCGATCGGGATGCCATCCTCGTCCACCAACTGTGGTTTACCAGTGACAGGATCAAGCGTTGGCATGCCGTAAAGCGTGGCATGGCGACGTCCCTGCCGATCGGTTACGAGCGACTTGGCGACATCCTGCTCCGTGAAGTGAGGCGACAGGAATGGATAGTCGGCGACGGCAGGCGCCTCGCCGAGCGAGCCCGGCTTGTAGTGAACATCCCAGCGGTCCATCTGCAGCGTGTGGCAGCCACCGCAATTGTATTGCTCCGCCACCTTCAGTCCGGCGATTCTGGCCTCTTCGCGGGGCGAGGGCTTGTAGATGAACTGCGGTGCAGGCGGTTCAGCGACCAAGCCGAGCACGAACGTCATCACCGCCTCCCGCTGCTCGTCATTGAACGGGAACTTTGGCATCCGGTAGCGTTCGTTGTAGCTCTTGTTCTCGACCTTTTTGTAATCGTAGCTCCGCGGGGCGCGGAGCTTCTGCCAGAGAAAGCCCTCGCGCTCATGCGCCAGAAGTTTCTCCAGGAAAAATCCGGTCGACGGGTCTAGCGATTTCGGAGACAGGTGCGACTCGGCGGTGGTGGTGTAGGCCAGATCGGGCGCCAAAGGCTCGTCCTGCTGGACCGGATGCGGCGACGGAGCGTCGGTGTGGCCACCGCCAGCCCCAGGGTGAGGGGGTGAGTGAGCGGCTGGACCGTGCCCTGCGGCGTGACCCTCTGCGGAGCCGTGCCCATGCCCATGCTTGTCGGCGAGTTGATGCATGACGAAGTGCGAGACCTGCTCGAAGGCGATCTTTGACGAATCCTTGCGGCCCCAGTCTGCGAGGGCCGCGCCTGCTGCCTTCGAATCTTCGAAACCCGGGATGTCGTGACAGGACGCACAGGCAAGTTTCGCGATCGTCTTCTTGCCGACGTAGTGAAGCAGCGTGGCCTCCCGGTCAGTAGCGGACATGCCTAGCAGCATCTGCTCGTCGCCCTGAATCTTGGCCTGATCGGCGCCGAGGCCGTTGGCGAGCACCTCCTGCGCGCGGGCGGTCGGGAAGCGGTCCTTGAGATACATCAGGGCGAGTTCGTCGAGGGCCTTCCGTTCTTCACCGGTCAGCGAATCGGCTGCGGGGATCTCCGTGGCCTTCCAGTCTTCCGTGGACCGAAGCAGATACGCCGTGGCGTCCGAGGCTGGATCACTTACTTTGCCATCAGGCAGCGTGACCGGCTCGAGCAACACGTTTGGCATCAGCGTCCGCGGGTGATAGCGGGCCGGCTCGCGGAGCCAGCTGTAGAGCCACGCCGCCCCACGCGGGTTCGAAGCCACCTTGGCACCGATCCGCGACAGGTTGGGGCCGTACGTGCTCGTCGCCTCGGGGAAGTCTGCGTGCTGATGGCAGGCCAGGCAGCCACGCACCTGCACCACCTTCTTGCCTCGCTCGATATCGGGGGCAGCGGTGATCCCGGCATACGGCTTCACATATTCAAATGGTTGGCTTGAACGCTCCAGGTAGGAGATCATCGAACGAATTTCGAGGGGCTCGTATCGCATCGATTCCTCAAGCCCCTTGCCCTCGAGATGCTCCCAGAGGCCGAAGAACCGCGGCATCTTCGTGGATGGACGGAAGTCCTGCGGGTTTCGCAGCCAGGCGTAGAGCCAGTCGAAGCCGACCTTGCTGGCAACGTGCCGCAGTGATGGGCCAACCTTGGGCAGCGTGCCCGGAGTCTCGGGATCCTTGAGCAACGAGGCGAGCTGATGGCTTCGGGCCGACAGCTTTGCGTTGTCCCCTGCGGCTGCGTCACGTTCGATCATGTCGCGGAGCAGTTCTCGCGACTGACGGCCGTCCGGACTCGACCGCACGTCTTCCACCCAGCGCGAGGCGGTGGAGCCGAGTGAGGCCAGACCAGCGTCGGAGGAGAGCGCTTCAGCGACCTCGTGGTAATTGGGGGCCAGCCGCATGTCGGGGCCGATTCGCTTGTCCGGGCCCGACCAGCCGTTGATTTCATGGCAGCCGTAGCAGCCGTACTGGCGAATGAGGTGATAGCCTTCGACGAGTTTCGGCGCAGGTGGCTCAGGGAACCGTTCGCTCGGCTCGAGATCGACCACCTGGTGGTGACACTTCAGGCAGCTCGACTCTTCGAACCGCTGCGGCAGCATCGGGTAGATCCAGTGGTGGTTGCTGGCCCAGCGATGCTCGTCGTGCCATTCGTGCCCCTGCTTCGGCGTGTTGGGCGTATGAGACGACCACATGAAGCTGGTCGCACTCCCCTGCCCCTGATGGCAGACCGTGCAGCCGAACGTCTGCATCGGATGCGGACTGGTCGAGCCTACGAACAGATCGAGCCTGGGGTGCGTCGAGTAGGGCTGGGGTACGCCGCGGTTCACAGTGATTTCGAGTGGTTTGCCCCACTGCGGCGTTTCCAGAAAGCCGGTCGCTGCCACCTTACGGGCGAGCGTCTTCCCGCCGTTGATGTCCACGATCACGTCGCCAGCCAAAAGCCCTGCGACCGCAGCTGGGGATTCCGGCAGCACCATGCTGACCATCGGGTCCTCGGCATGAAACAGCCCCTGCGGAGCGAGGTGAAACCCATACGCCTCCTCAAGTTGCTGATTGCCGTTGCCTTCGACCGAGAGCTTCTCGGGTGCGCTGGCCGGCGTGGGAAGGGAGAGCGTAACCGTTTCCGTCTGCCGATAGGCCGGGTCGGTGGGCGAACCGGGTACAGACTTGTCCATGCCCTTGTGGCAGGTGATGCACCGGTCGAACCTCGCAACCTCGCGGAAGTTGTTGTTGAGCGTCAGATGCGGCAGCCAGATTTGGTCGATCCGCAACGGTCCGTTGAAGGCGTCGAGCACCGGCAGTTCGAGAAGCGTCTTGCCGGCATTGGGCGCCCTGTCCTTCAACGCCTTCGAAAGCTGGTTGAGCTTGGATCGATGGTCGGCGAGCGTCTTGGCAGCGGCATCCTCGCCGGCCGTGAGTTTCTTGAGCGTGACTTCGAGCGACTTCCGATGGGTGTTGGCTGTCTGAAAGTCGAGCGTGGCGGTCGCGACCTCCGCACGCTTTGCATCGGCGAGGGCCAACAGCGACGCCAGTTTGTCCTGCGACGCCTCTTCGGACACCCCAAGCTCGTAGTCGGCGCGATACTTGTCGAGTTCGGCCTTGCGGAGTTTGAGGGCGCCGGCCAGCAGGTCTTCGCGGAACTTCGCCCGCTGGGTGATGTCGCGGAGGCGGGCGAGCAGATCCCCACGGAGAACCAGACGCTCCGTGGCGTCGGCCTGCGACTTCAATTGATCGAGATCGAGTGTGGCTCGATCGGCAGCCTGGACATCGGCCGGGACGGTACGGACCTGCGTGAGAAAAGCCTCAGCCAGGGCAGGGTCGAGATCGGCCCTGCGGGCCTCGGCGAGCGCCGCCTCGAGTTGCTCCGACTTTTGTTCGAAAGAACGTGAATCCTGTTCATCGACGCGGGCCGCCGCCGACCAGGTCTCCAGAGCCCGGAACTCCCGCTGGTATTTTTTCCACGGCCGGTTGTGATCCGAGACCAGCATCAAGACCGTGGCGAGTAGAAGCAGGATCGCCGTCACGCCAAACACGACGTGCAGCACCTTGAGATTCCACCAAGTTCGTTCTGTTGCAGGCATCTTTTTTGGTGCGACGGAGTCGCGAGAATTTGGTGCGACAGAGTCGCAGGGCGTTCAGCAGGAGTTTGTCAGGACACCACGCCGGGCGGGCAAAGCAACGACGGACACTAAAAATTCAGCGAGAATTCGGGAATGCTCACGATGTACCTCAGGTTGAGCGTCCAGCGCAGGATCATCTTCAGCGGCAGCGTGAGCATCAAAAGCATCAGGTTGGACATGATCATGTAGCGCACGAAACCCATCTTGGCGAAGAACTTTCGGAACACCGTCACGGCCAGAAGCGGAGGCAGCAACACAAGGTAGGCCCCCAGCAGAGCGAGCCCCGGCGCCTCGCGTAACAGGATGGTGCCCACTTGCGTGAGAAGGCCGGCGCCCTGCGGCGCCCGCGGCAGCGGCCGGTCGAGCAGATTGACCCAGAACATCTGCGGCAGGTCCACGTTGTTGAGCACCTCGACCTTGTAGGGAGTCCAATACTCGAACGGTCCGAAGAAGTTCCAGTTGGGTCCACGAAGGAAAGTGCCGAGGATAATCAGGGTGATCCACAGTTCGAAAAACCCGAACTGGTAGACGAGGTAGCTGAACTTCCGCTCCTCGATCGAATAGTAGCCGTTGCCCTTCTTGTTGAAGTCGAGGTAGGGCATGGCCATCAGGCCGAAGACGACCATGCTGGGCAGCACAACGCCGGCATACCAGGGATCGAAGTAGACGAGCATCTCCTGCAGACCCAGGAAGTACCACGGGGCCTTCGACGGATTCGGCGTCTTGACACTCGAGGCAGGTTCCTCGAGTGGTGCCTGGAGAAAGATCGCCCAGACGAGCAGGAAAGCGGAGACGGCCACCATGCAGATCAGTTCCGTGTAGACCAGATCGGGCCACACAAGCACCTTTTCGTCGTTGAGTTTCTCCATCGGCGGGAGCCCCTGCGCAATCCGCTCGTCATTCACCACGGCCTGGCTGGTGGCCACCCATGTGAAGAATGCCAACATGAAGATGAGCCCCACGATCGGCACATTGTCCGCCTTCATCACAATCGAGGCGAAATTCTCGTCGGCCATCGACAGCCCCATGATCACGAGGGCCACATTGAGGACCGTCCAGGCCACCATCGGCTTCACGAAGAACTTGCGGAAGACGAAAAGCACCGTAAACAACGCCGTGGTGCCGAGCGTGTAGAGCACAGGACCGGACAATTTATTGACGAGCATCCGAACCGAAAGCGGCAGCGACGGCACGAGCGACGCCGACCCAGAAAGGGCAAGGCTGGCAAGAACCATCATCACGCCGGCCACGACTGCCCAGGTGATGGCCCAGCCGGGCTGGTTCTTTCGCCGCCAGAGGATCAGAGCGGCCACGCCGTTCATGATCGCAATAAACGTGTAGTAACCGCCGAGAAACCCGGCGACGTCCTTCAGAAAAAAGCCGTTTGAGTGCATGGGATTCGACTTACAGCGGGCCGCTGATGCCGCCGTCCTTTCGCACGCGCCAGAAGTGGATTGCCAGCAGCAGCGATGTCGCCAAAGGAATGGCGATGCAGTGCAGCACATAAAACCGATTGAGCGTTTCTTCACCGACGAACCGGGCACCGAGCAGGCCGAAGCGGGCATCGGAGCCGTCGGTGATCATGTCGATCCCGCCGATCGTGAGCAACTGCTGCCCCGGCCCTTCATACCCCAGGATCGGCGTGGCACGGGCCATGTTTGAACCGACGGTGATGGCCCAGATGGCGAGCTGATCCCACGGCAGCAGATAGCCCGTGAAGGAGAGGAGCAGCGTGAGCAGCAGCAGGATCACGCCGATCACCCAGTTGAACTCTCGCGGCGGCTTGTAACTCCCGGTCAGAAAGACGCGGTACATATGCAGCCAGGTAGTGATCACCATCGCGTGAGCTCCCCAGCGGTGCAATTCCCGCAGGATGCCGAGGCTCGTCACGTCTCGAAGCGCCAGGATGTCGTTGTAGGCCCACTCCAGCGTGGGCCGGTAATAGAACATCAGCAACACGCCGGTGACCGTTTCCACCAGGAACAGGAAGAACGTCACGCCACCCATGCACCACGTGAACGAGAGGGCGATGCCCTGTTTCTTGATCGAGACCGGGTGGAGGTGGAGGAAAAAATTGGTCAGCATCACCACGATCCGATTCCGCCGGTCAAGCGGCATCGGATGTCGGAAGATGCTCTTCCAGATCTGAGAGTTGCGGATGGTTTCGCCGATGGCCATAGGATGAACTTTGTGTGGGGACTGCTATCCCGTTCTCTCGTGTGCCGAATGAGTTGTTAGACCGTGACGTATGAATCGGAATCGGCCCACTGGCCAAGTTCTTCCTGAAACGCCTTGCTCTTGTCGATTTCCAACTGGCCGTCGTCCGAGATGCGGATCGCATACCGCTCCAGCGGACGCGGAGCCGGCCCCTCGAAATTGACTCCGTCCTTGTAAAAGCCGCTCCCGTGGCAGGGACATTTGAATTTCTGCTCCGCCTCCAGCCAGTTGGGCGTGCAGCCCAGATGGGTACAGACGGTCTTGAGGGCGTAGATTTGCTGCTGCCCTTGAAACTCACCATTCACGACCCAGACGCCGTACTGCGGGACGAACTTCGTCTCCACCTTGCCGGCCGGGAAGCCCTCCTTGAAGCCCACTTTGAAACGGCTCGGAGGTTCGGCGAGCACGTTGGGAAACATGTATCGGGCAAGGCCGAGAGTGAACAGGCCGCCGGTCACCGACAGCGCCGTGAACCCCATCGCCATGAATGAACCCACGGCGATTTCGAGAAAACCTCGACGGTCTTCTTCGCCATCCTTTTTGGCAGCAGGCTTGGCGGGGCGAGCCGGCATCGCCGGAGCCGCGCGGACGACAACAGCTTTTTCGGCCGGAGCAGCCGCCGCCTTCGGCTTGGCGGCACCAGCCTGCAGTTTTGCTGCGACCTCGGGAGCCTCGGCCTTGCTAACCGGTCCGGGCTTCGCACCGCCACGGGCGGCCGCCAGAATGCTCGCCGTATCGCGTTGCACGCCTGTTTTCGGCGCCGATGCAGCCACGGCCTTGGCTGCCGCTGGGGCGGCGGCCGGCTTCGCAGCCGGTTTTGCCTTCTCGGCAGCGGCAGCAGGCTTTCGCTTCGCAGCCACAGCCCCATCGTCTTCGCCTCCATCGGACGACTTCTTGGCGCGGGCAGCGGCCAAAATATCGGCCACGCTGGGCCGGGCCCCGCCCGCAGCCTTCGCAGCTGCAGGCTTCGGGGTCGGCTTCGCCTTGGCCGCAACCGGGGCCTCAGCCGCCGGTGCCGCATCCGGCTCGGCCGCTGCTTCTGTCGCCGGGTCGCTGGGCTGGGCGGCACCGCCGCTTTTGGCCCGCGCGGCTGCCAGAATCTCCGCCACCGTCATTTTCTTCTTGTCAGCCATCCAATAGCCTCGTCAAAGGTCTATGCCAGATGTGCCAAATGGATTGATTGAAAACGGCCAAAACCTGCCGGGACGGGACACACCAAATCGCACAAAAAGTTGGTTTCGACCGTGATTGGCAGAGTTCGTGATTTTTTTCACGAACTTCACCTTAAACTGTATCTCTGCTTGCTGTGCTGTCAACGTCGATTGCGTGGGTTTTGCGGAAATCCCGAGCTAATGAGCCATGGTCACACGGACGCGAGAGTGTGGAAGCAGGGCCGGAACTCTGGATACGGCTTGAACCTGCCCGACCGCTGCCGTCACAATCCCAGCTCCGGCCCCGCCAAACCGGCCCCGCCTCCGAGGCCTTTGAAACAGTACGCCAGTCGCCGTTGACCACCAGTCCGAACTCGTCCACACGGGCGTCCCCTGCCCCGGCATGGAACGCCTGGCTTGCTCACCCTGACTTCCTTGAAAGGACCTCTCTCCGTGCCAGCATCTCGCAGCCCGACCGCAGCGACATCGCGTCGTGTTTTGGTGGTCGGAAGTGGCGGGCGGGAGCATGCGATCGCCTGGAAACTGGCCCGCGACGGGGCCGAGGTGCTCGTCGCGCCGGGCAACGCCGGCACGGCGGCGGTCGCGGAGAACGTATCGATCGCGGCCAACGATATTCCGGCACTCGTGAAGCTGGCGCAATCGAGACAGATCGACCTGACCGTAGTGGGGCCGGAAGCTCCGCTGGTAGCCGGCATCGTCGATGCCTTCGAGGCTGCGGGCCTACGGATCTTCGGTCCGACGGCGAAGGCCGCGCAGCTCGAGGGCAGCAAACTGTTCTGCAAGCAGATCATGCACCGGGGCGATGTCCCGACCGCGATGTTCCGCGAGTTTCGCGGCGTGGCCCGAGCCCGCGACTATCTGCAGGCCCGCGAAGACATGCCGGTGGTGGTGAAGGCAGACGGGCTCGCCGCCGGAAAGGGTGTGTTTGTGTGCGACGATCGCGCGGCGGCGCTCGCCGCACTCGACAGCCTCGGTGGCGACGAGCAGTTTGCCGCCGCGACCAAGGGCATCCTCATCGAGGAACGGCTCGATGGGATCGAGGTGAGCGTGATGGCCATCACCGATGGCCGCACGATCGTCACGCTGCCGCCGCTTCAGGACCACAAGGCCGCCCACGACGGCGACAGTGGCCCCAACACGGGCGGCATGGGTGCCTACTGCCCCGCCCCGTTCGTCGACGCCGCCATGCTGGCCGACATCGAGGCCCGGATACTCGTGCCAACGGCCCACGCGATGCGACGGGCCAAGGTGCCTTTTCATGGCGTGCTCTATGCCGGCCTGATGCTCACGGCACAGGGTCCGAAGGTGCTGGAATTCAACGCCCGCTTTGGCGACCCCGAATGCGAGGCACTGATGATTCGGCTCGAGTCGAGCCTGCTGGAACTGTTTGACGCGGCAGTGGATCGTCGCCTCGATACCGTGGAGCCGCCGCGGTGGCGAGACGGGGCGAGCGTGACGGTGGTGATGGCATCGGAGGGCTATCCGGGAGCGGTCCAGAAGGGCCGCGCCATCCGCGGACTCGACGCTGCCGCCACAGTGACTGATGTCGAGGTGTTCCACGCCGCCACACGGGCTGCCGATGGCAGCGTACTGAGCGACGGCGGCCGGGTGCTGGCGGTGACGGCGGTCGGCTCCTCGCTCGCCCGGGCAAAACTGCAGGCCTACTCGGCGGTGAAGGAGATCCGCTGGCTGGGGGCATGGTGTCGCAAGGACATCTCCGACAAGGGGCTGGCCTACGAGCGGGAGCAGCTGGCTGCTGAAGCGGCGGTCGGGGCTGTCGGCGAGCCTGCTGAGCCCGTTGTGGAGAAGCCGGCAGTGGAGAAGCCCGCATGAGGCTTCGCGTCGGCATCGTCGGACTGGGGAGCCAGTGGGATAGCCGCCACCTGCCGGCGCTGCGATCCCTGGCCGACCGCTTCGAAGTCCGTGGCATCTGCGAGCAGGTGGCACACCTCGCCAAGAAGGCGGCAACCGAACTCGGCACCGTTCCGGTGGACGGCTTTCGGGCGTTGGCCGCGCGGGACGACATCGACGCGATCCTCTACTTCGCCGATCAGTGGTATGGCGCGACGCCGATCCTCGCCGCCTGCGACCACGGCAAGGCGGTCTATTCGGCGATCTCGCTTCCCTTCGCGCCCGACGAGGCTCGCCTGCTACGGCAGCGGGTCGAGGAGTCGGGAATTGCATTCATGGCGGAACTTCCCAGACGGCATGCACCGGCCACGGTGCGGCTCAAAGAACTGATCGCCACCAGACTGGGCAGGCCGCGACTTCTCTTCTGCCACCGTCGCGTGCCGCTATCGGGAGCCGCCGTGACCGCGCCGCCGCGCGACCGGGCCAGCGAGGCTCGCGACCTGATGGAGCTGGTGGACTGGTGCCGCTATGTGGCGGGCGCGGAGCCGACGAGCGTGGTCTCGGTGCGGCACGCCGAAGTGCCTGGTGGCGACACCGACGACTACCAGATGATGAGCCTCGATTTCTCGCCGATCAACGAGGGCACGCTGGCTCCCGGCAATGGAACACTCGCGCAGATCAGTTGCGGCTACTACATGCCGCGGCAGTGGGATGAGGCGGCGGGTTTCCGGCCGCCGGCCGCCCTGCAGGTGGCCTGCGAGCAGGGCATCGCATTCATCGATCTGCCGTCGAGCCTGGTCTGGTTCGACGAGGTGGGCCGCCATCAGGAATCGCTCGAGAGCGAGCGGCCGGTGGGCGAGCATATGCTGCTGCAGTTTCACCGCAAAGTGACGAGTCTCGTGCGGGCGGTGAGCGGCCTCGACGACACGCTCAAGGCGATGCAGATCGTGCAGGCCGCGGCGACGAGCCAGTCAGAAGGTCGTCGCGTGCAGGTCTGAGTGGGAGTTTGGCGGCGGCCGAAACCCCCTTCGATCACCGGCCCAACACCGCCTCAGTTGTTGCTGAAGTCAAGCTGCTTGCCGGGCTTCAGGCCGAGCGGGTTTTTCACGAACCGCTGCCGGCAGGCATCGCAGAGATCGAACCGCATCGAGCGGGCACCATCCGCGAGACCGGCAGGCAGATCCTCTTCATCGAGCCGCTCCAGCATGTCCTGCATCTCCTCGAGATGATCGGCCTCGTCCTGCTGACTGCCGCCGTCGCAACAGCCGTGGTCGGCGATGTCCTCGACGGCCGGAAACACCTCGATCTTCACGACGTGGTGTACGTCCGCACGGGTGTCAATCGGACGCTTGCAGATGTCGCATGAGTAGTGAAGCATTGGCTTCTCCGCGGGGGGAACGAGTCCGGCCATGCCTCCGCCGGGCGCGGCGTGGACCACCGACAGGCGGGGTTCACATCATGAGTCTGCCTGCAACCTCCGGCAAAGGCAAGCGGCAGTTCATCGCCCTCCGCCAACTATTTGGCAGGGAGGGAGCCGGGCGACTAGACTCTGTCGAGGTGTTGGGTGCCCATCGAGGAACTGCCATGTCTGCTCCGATGATGCCCGCCGCAATCGCTCCCGGGACGCTCGGCCTGAGCGTGCTCGTGCTGAACCGTTCGTTCGTAGCGGTGCATATCACCAACGTCCGCCGGGCGATCACCCTGCTCTTCCGTCAACTGGCGGAGGTGGTGCACATCGAGGAAGGGCAATATGCGGCCCACTCGCTCGACTCGTGGCGGGAGCTTTCCTCACTCCGCTCGGCCTTCCGGGCCCCCGACGAGGACTGGGTGCGGGCGGTCGGCTACGAGCTCCAGGCCCCACGCGTGATCAGGCTCGTCTCCTGCGACCGCGGCCCCCGGCAGGGCCTGCGGTTCAACCGTCGAAATGTCTTCGCGCGCGACGGCAACCATTGCCAGTATTGCGGGAAACACTTTCCCACCAGCGAACTCTCGCTCGACCACGTCGTGCCCCGCAGTCGCGGCGGCATCACAAGCTGGGAAAACATCGTCTGTGCGTGTGTGGCCTGCAACGTCCGCAAGGGCGGCCGCACGCCGCCAGAAGCCCGGATGAACCTCGTGCGGCATCCGGTGAAGCCGAAGCGGAGCCCGCTCCTCACCGTCAAACTTGGCAACCCGAAGTACGAGAGCTGGAAAAGCTTCGTCGACAACGCCTACTGGCTTGTCGATCTGCGGTAAACGTTCGCACCACGGATTCCCTCGCTGGCGCTTCGGGCTTCCACGGGAACGGCGGGGAAACCAACCCTTGCATGCGAACGGCGGGGCAAACGACCCTCGCATGGAGTGGGGCGGCAACCGTCTCTCATCCAAGCCCGCAGCGCAAGCAAGGGAAACGGATCGCCTCACCGGGCCGTGCTCGGCGTTCAGCAAATCGGATCTTTTTTCTCGGTGATGACCGGGGACACCGGTGCCAACTCAGCGTTGAGTTCCTTGAAGTCTTTCCATTCGCTGGGCAGGTTGTCCTCATGGAAGACAGCCTCGACCGGGCACTCCGGGACACAGGCCTCGCAGTCGATGCACTCGTCGGGGTGGATGTAGACCATCTTGTCACCCTCGTAGAAGCATTCGACCGGGCAGACCACCACGCAGTCGGTGTATTTGCAGGCGAAACAGGGTTCGGCGACAACGTGCGTCATGGCTGGGGCTCCTTGAAATGGGATGATGAGAAGCTGGATTGAGAGTCGGGGTCGAGAGTCTGGGTTTGAATGGAAACGGCGGACGTTTTGAACGGCTGCCGGTGGCTTGTCAAACTGTGCTGGATGCGCGGAATCGTAGGGGGAGCCAGCGGCCCTGTCAACGATTCAGAAATCGGCGATTTTGCAACGTTTCATGAGTCGAGACGCTCCCGCTCTTGGTTGCGGTGGCCTGCGGGCCCTATGATTGGCCCTGTCGGGGCAATACTCCAGTCACGGTACTGCGTTCTCTGCCGCATTTCCTGCGGCGCGCGGGCCGCGGATGATCGCGAGGTCGTGCCGTGACGTTGGCTGTGACGACGATGGACTCTCCGCCTGCAACCGGTTCGATACAGCAACCAGATCGCAGCCCCCCCCCGACGGAGGCGATCTTTTCGCCCGAGGATCGGCAACTCATCCAGGAGTGCCTCGAGGGCCTTCCGACGGCCTGGGATGCATTCGTCGCCCGGTATGGAGGCCTGCTCGCCTTCGTCGTCGATCGCACCGCTGCCCAGCGGCGGATGTCCCTCACGCCGGCCGACCGCGATGACCTGCTCGCCGACATCCTGCTCGAAATTCTGCACCACGACGCCGCGGTGCTCCGGGGTTTCGAGGGCCGCTCGAGCCTGGCGACCTATCTCGCCGTCGTCGCCCGCCGCGTTGCCGTCCGCTGCCTGACCAGGCTGGCTGAAAAAACACACGGCAGACGGCCGCTCTCCGACGGGCACGCGCCAGCCCGCGGCGACAATGGCCAGGCTCAACTGGCAGACCGCGAGCAGGTGGAGCGGATGCTCAGCGGACTGGACGAGACAGAGGCCAAACTGGTGAGGCTCCATCATTTGGAGGGCCGGAGCTACGGCGAGATCAGCCGGCTCACCGGCATGCCGTTGGGGTCGATCGGTCCTGCCCTCGCTCGAGCGCGACAGAAGATGAAGCTGAAGTCAGACGAGCCCGAGTAGCCACCGAGTCATGTCGGCGCCGGAGCCTCGCGACGCTTTCGTCCACCGTTCGAGACGGCTCAGCGCGGTCCAACCGGACTGATCACCACCGCAGGATCGGCGAGATCGACCGGTGTGTAGCCCTCGTAGGCAGGCATCTGCCAGAGCTGACCGGGATCGGTTGACGGCATGTTCGTGGAGATGGCCGCCAGTTCCAATTGGAACTCGATCCCCGACGCCGGCCACGACACCTCCACGAATCGCGGCAGGGCCGCGCCCGAGTGCGGGTCGACCCGGTGCTTCGTGGTGCGGCAGCTCGCCAGCCGTTCGCCCGCGGCCGTGAACAGATGCTGCTCGATCACGAGCCCAGTGGTGCCGTCGAGAATCGTTGACTTGAGCAGTTCTCCGTCGGCTCCGGTCGCAGCGCCCGCCGCCTGCGTGATGCGACTGCGAATCTCGACCCGGCCATCGGGCAAGGGAACCGGCCCTTCATGACGGTCTTCAGGACGGAAGTTCACAAGCCCCAAAAGCTCGGGCATCCAGTCGGCGCGGATGGGCAGGAGACTCCGGGCGGACGACTGGTCGTATTGATCGTGGCGGCAGTGGAGCATCATCGGCGGCTGATGGCGGCGGATCCAAAGCCAGAAGAGATCGTCGTTGCTGCCGATGTCGAGTTCGCTGCCGGTGACGGCGGTCTGGGCGCGGAGGCGGAAGCGACGGGGCGGCTCGCAGGCCACCTGCGCCGACAGCCGCGGCACGCCGGGCACGATCAGCACCGCCTGCGGTGCCATGTAGCTCCGCACCCGCTGCGTGTTGTCGTGGACGGTCGCGATGATCTGATCGAGCGTAGGCTGCGCAGGCAGCGTCCGCGGCAGCGGCATCGTGCCCACCTGATAACCCCGGATGGCCTGCGGGCAGGCGGCCCCGGTAGAGGCCAAGGCAGCCACCACGACCGCAAACGCCACGGCCCGCGAAGCGGCAAGGCTTGAGGCGACGTGGCTCCGCGACGCGGCTGTGGTCATGCGGCACCTCCGCTCCAGAGCAGCGCCGTCAGCCGCTCCTCGACCCCCGGGACAGTGGCCTCCTGAGCCGACACAGCCCGCACGCGGTATTCGCGGTCACGTTTGCGGCAGGCCAGGATCAGGTCGGGCACTCCATCGCCCGCCCGCCTGTCGTCTTGGTCAGGGCCATGCCGATCGACAAATCGCACAGCGCGGCGGCGGACGAGTTCGAGCGCCACGAGGTAGCGGAGGGCCGCATCGGCCTCGCGCCCCTCGAGTTCCTCCAGCACGTCGAGCAGCACGTCGGCCGGCGCGAGCGTTGTGCCGGCGGTCGCGGTGGCCGGAAAGGTCGATCGCCACCAGGCCAGTGTGTGGGCCGGCGGCCCGGTCCACGCGGTGGCGGCATAATCGCACCGGTCAAGCCTGCCTTCCGACCTGAC